>JBKJMH010000241.1:0-2640 GCA_046596625.1 Vicinamibacterales bacterium
CGAGCGTTTGGGTTCGCATGGTCAGACTCCGGAGCGCCGATGCGCCATTCGGCATCTCACGCCCCGTGTCGACGCAAGCCGTGAACCGGCTCGATGTGTCGCGTTCAAGTCGCCGCACACACGGGTTATCGGCTGACGGGGGGTGCAGCCGCAGACTTACTTGAGAAGAACCCGAGTGCCACGAATCTTCTGGCTGCTCAGGGTGCTCAGGAAGTTCGGCACCAGCCGGTCCATCAGCTCGAAGTAGGACGAGAGTGCCGGCGTCGTCTGCTGGGCGTTGTACAACACTTCTTCCCGATAACTCTCCGAGTAGAGCGTGGCGCCCGAACGTCCGTCGATGAAGATCAACTTCGGCCGCAGGATGAAGCCTTTCCGCTCGAGGTAGGTACGGGTGGGGATGACGCGGCGTCTGCCGAAGGAGTCGTACTGCTCAACGTCGCGCGAGACGAATCCCGACCGCGACTGCGGCGTGAACAACACGGTGCCCGTGACGATGAGCGGGTTCTGGTATTCCTCGCCGATCCGCTTCCAGTAGGCCGTGTTGGCGAAGAGCCGCTCGTAGGGTTCCAGGTCTTTTTCTTCGCGGATGCGCAGCGGGAGCGCCATCGCCTGGCTGCCGCGATCGGCCACGGTCGTCGGGCGCGGGCCGCTCGACGGGGATGCGTCGACCTGATCGCCGCTCCGCCCCTGCTCCTGCGCAATCTCCATCAGCGGCATCGGGTCGGCGTCGATGACGCGGAGCCCCGACTTGGACCGCAACTGGCTGCGAAGCAGGCGTACCGTTTCCTGGTTGGTGTCGACGTCTTCGGTGCCGCCGGCGACGAAGCCGGCGATGAGCACCCGCTGGAATGGCGTGACATCCAGCTTTGGCTGGATCGGTGTCTCGATCGGGATCTCGAACGAGACCGGCCCGCACGCGATGAACGTGGCGAGACCGGCTGCGGCAAGCGTGCCGAGCCAGCGACTACGGCGTGTCCTTCTTGTCGGCCCCGGTCCGGTCATTGATTTCCTTGAACAGTTCGTAGTTCTGGCGAATCTGCACGTTGTTCGGGTCGATCGCCATCGCCTTCTCATAGGCCTGCCGTGCCTTGTCCAGTTGCCCCTCGTGCTCATAGGCCACGGCGAGGTTGTTCAAGGCCGGCGCATACGTCGGGTCGATTTCGATGGCGCGTTCCCATCGGTAGATCGCCTCACGCCAGAGTCCGCGCTGGGCAACGTCGATCCCGAAGGTCACCTGCGATTTGGCGTCGCTGCGCGGGTCGGCGAACGCAGAGGTGCCGATGAGCGCGGCGAACAGCGTGCAGGCGAGCAGACGCGTATGCATGATGGGCGGGGCCAAATTCACTATATCGACTCGAATCTGCGTGAAGCAAGGCAATTGGCGCGCATCAGACACCTCGCTTGAGCAAGCGATGTGCCACGGGAGTCCGCTCGAAATCCCTGCGATCTTGCACAGAAGCTGGGACGCTGGCTTACGAAACGTCGTTGCACTGTCGCTGAGCGTGAGCGAAGCGAACGCTATACTGGACGCGGTCGGGCTCCGCGAGTGACAGCGGCGGCTTGACGTGCGCATACGCGCCCGAGCCGTCGGGAGACGCGCATGTCCACCACCGTCGACCTCATCGCCTTGTCGCTGCTGCCTGTCTGGCGGTGGCGTGCCGTCGCCGAGCAGCTGCTCGCCGGCCAGCATCCCATCGATATCCTGCGTGCCCAGTGCGCTGATGGCCAGCGCGGCCGGGACCGGCCTCCCCGCTGGGCCGACGCGGGCCGCTGCGGCGAGCGGGCCGTGCAAGCCGTGCGCGACGGGGTCGAGAGTGGCCTCGCTGCCGTCGCGATCCGCGACGAGGCCTATCCCGCCGCGCTTCTGGACATTCCCGATCCGCCGCCGGTGCTCTGGGTATCGGGTCAGACCGACGTGCTGTCCCGGCTGGCGGTCGCCATCGTCGGGTCGCGCGCGGGTTCGTCGTATGCGTTGAGCGTGGCTGAACGCCTCGGAGCCGACCTCGCCGCGCGAGGAGTGGTCGTCATCAGCGGACTGGCCAGAGGCGTCGACTCGGCGGCCCATCAGGGCGCCCTGACGGTCGGTGGCATCACGGTCGCGGTGCTAGGATGCGGAGCCGACGTGGTCTACCCGCCTGAACACGGCGGACTGGCTGCCGCCATCCGTGTGCGCGGTGCCCTCGTCAGCGAGTTGCCGCCACGCACGGCGCCGCGCCCCGGCTTCTTTCCGAGGCGGAACCGGATTATCAGTGGGCTCGCGCGCGCGGTCGTGGTGATCGAAGCCGGAGACAAGAGTGGATCGCTCATCACGGCCCGGATGGCGCTCGAGCAGGGGCGGGACGTGCTCGCGGTGCCGGGCAATGTGCTGAGCGGGCGCAACCGCGGCGGGCACGCCCTGCTCAGGGACGGCGCGCGGCTCGTGGAAAGCGCCGACGACATCCTCGACGAACTCGGTCTGGCATCGACCGTTCGGGTTGGTTCTGGCGCGGCACCCGCGGAATCGGATGCGGTGCTGGCGGCGCTCGTGCCGGGAGAGTCGGCAGATTTGGGCGAAATTTCAGCGAGGACCGGGCTTGGGGCGTCGCAACTGCTGCCCCGATTGCTCGAACTCGAACTCCACGGCACTGTCCGGCGCGAGCC
>JBKJMH010000267.1:0-8390 GCA_046596625.1 Vicinamibacterales bacterium
CGCGCAGGCGCTCGACCTGCCGCCGGACGCGATGCTGAGCGCCGGCCAGTTCACGCTCGCGCGGCGACGCCTGGAGTCGATGCCCGATCTGGCGTCGTCGCGTCTCGCGCTGCGCCCGGGCGAAGATGGCTATGCCGTGGCGGAAGCCGCGGTTGTGGAACGGGCCACGCTGCCGAAGGCACCTGTTCAGTGGGCCGCTGCCGCGGCGCAGGCGGCGCTCGAGCGCGAGGTCAGCGCACACCTGCCGGGCAGAACCGGCCAGGGCGACGCGTGGTCCGCTCGCTGGGGCTGGTGGGACCACCGCCCGCGCGCGACCGTGACCTTCTCGGCGCCGATGCTGCGCCGGCCGCGCGGCGTGTGGCAGGTGGGCCTCGACTGGCAGCAGCAGTCGTACGGTGCACCTGACGGTCCGTACGTCGACGACACACGACTGGCCGGCGACGTTGGCCTTCGCACCTGGCTCACGCCACAACTCAACGCCGAACTGACGGCAGGCATCGACGCGTGGACGCTCGGCGACACCGGCTCGTTCCGTTCGATGCATGTCACCGGTGCGCTGGAGCATCGCTTCCTGCTGGACCATCTCTCAGCGCGCGTGGCTGCGGGACACTGGATACCGCTCGGCGCGGCCGCCTTCGCCACCTTCGACACCGACCTGTCCATTCGCAGCAGCCGCGACACACGGCCACTGGTGGCTGTGGCTGGCGGCGGCCTGTCACTGGCGAGCGCCGCAGCGCCGCGGGCTCTCTGGAGTGGCGCGGGCGAAGGTCGCAGCCGGGCACCGCTGCTGCGGGCCCACGCCCTGCTGCACGACGGCCGCATCGACGGTCCCGCCTTCGGCCGCACGCTCGCACACGGCACCGTGGAAGTGCAGCACTGGCTGCGACGGCCATCGTTGGTGCGGGTTGGCGCCGCGCTGTTCACCGATGCGGCGGCCGTTGGCCATCGCCAGGCCTTCAGCACTCCCGGCCGCACGCTGCTCGTCGACAGCGGTATCGGCCTGCGCGTCCGCGTCCCCGGGCGATCTGGCGCCTTCAGGCTCGACTACGTCCGCGGACTGCGCGACTCGGCGCGCGCCTGGACCATCGGCTGGACCAGCGAGTAGCCGCGCGTCGATGCGTGGTCGCGTTGTACCACTCGGTGGCTTCTGGTATAACCGGGCTCCACGTGTCTGATATCGATTCGGCGGCGGACGACGGTCGTCCAACTCGTGAAGGGCTGCCTCCGTCGTACCGGATGCGGGCCGATCGGCACTATGTCGATCTCATCGCTTCGCGCGCGGCCGCCGGCCGCGAGCGCAGCATCGCCGTGACCGCCCTCGAGCCTCCGGCTATTGCCGACGTGCCCGCACTGGTTCCCCTCATCGACTCCGTGAAGCAGCACGGCATCCTGCAACCGCTGCTCGTGAACGAACGCGGTGGTCTGCGCGTCATCGCCGGTCAGCGTCGGCTCGCGGCGGCCATCGCCGCCGGCCTGCGCGAGGTGCCGTGCCTGGTGCATGATGTCGACGACGAACTGGCCGAGCAACTGCGGGCCGCGTCGAACGCGATGCCGACGCCGGACCAGGCGGCGGCTGGACCGACCGACCGGCCCGGGCCCGTCGCGCTCGCAGGCGAGGAACTGGCGCGGTCGCTAGCCACGGCATCGTCGCTGGCGGACCTGCTCACTGGATCCATCTCCGATCTCTCGCGAGGAATTGTCGGCACAGTGCTGCGCGCCGAGCTGTGGCGGTCGTCGGCGCTGCTCCAGGCGTCGCGAGCGGTGCGTGGTGAACTGACGGTGATGCGCGGCGCGGTGGTGGTGGCACCGCTGGTCGAACGCGTCATCCTGGGGTTCGCCGCGGAACGTCGCGTGCGGCATGTCGAGTTCGTGCCGCACATCGATCTGCCCGCCGGGCATCTCGTGATTGCCGACGAGCGGTTGCTGGCGTCGGCACTCGGCGGAGCAGTACTGGCGACGCTGGCGCTCGTGGAGACGCTGGCCGCGAGCCGGGTGACGGTGGTGGCAGGGTTGACGGGAACGAAACAGCTGACGCTCGTCGTCTCGCAGGAGCACGTGCAGCCGCCGGCCACGTGGGCCGAGCGCGCGTTCGACCCGGAGTGGCGCGAGCGACCCGGCGGCGCGGCCGTCGGCGTCGGCATGGCGGCCCTGCAGCATGCCGCCCGCGTGCATGGCGGCGACAGCTCGGCAAGCCTGACGCCGCGCGGCTCGCGTGTCGGCCTCACCATTCCGGCCGGCGCATGAACAAGTCGCCAGTCTCGATCCGGACGTGGACGCAGAAGGCGCGAGCGCGTTTCAACGACCCGTCGCGTCCGCGCGGCCTGCTCGTCGCCTTCGAGGGTCCCGACGGTTCGGGCAAGACCACCCAACGCAAGCTGTTCCGGACCTGGCTGAAGTCCGAAGGTTACGGCGTCGTCACGACCAAGTGGAACTCGTCGGACCTGATCAAGCCGATCATCCGCACACGCAAGGCCGTGCGGTCGCTGAGCCCCGAGGAATTCTCGCTGCTCCACGCCGCCGACTTCCGGCACCGCGTCGACCATGAAGTGCTGCCGGCACTCTGGGACGGCACGCTGGTGATCGCCGACCGCTTCCTTTTCACCGGGCTGGCGCGCGATGTGGCGCGCGGCCTCGACCTCGACTGGGTGCTGCGCCTCTACCAGCCGCTGCTGTGGCCCGACATCGTCTTCTACTTCTCGGTGTCACCAGGTACGTCGAGCAAGCGCGTCTCTGCCGTGCGCACGCCGAACTACTACGAGGCGGGCCAGGACGTGACGCAGGTCGACGACCCGGCTGAAAGCTACCAGCGCTTCATCACCCGCGTCATCCGCGAGTACGAGTCGCTGGCGCTCATCTTCAACTTCATCACCGTCGATGCCGAGCAGAGCATCGGCGAGCAGCACCACGCGATTCGCCGGATGTTCCGCGAGTGCGAAGAGCGGCCGTGGTCGGACTGGAATGCCGATGCGTTCGGCGAGTGGCTGGCAGGAAGGAACCGGGAGCGATGACGGCGGTCGCCGGCACCCTGGTGGCCATCGACGGCGTGAACGGCGCCGCGGTGGAGACCGCCGCACGTGAGCTCGCGCGCGAACACCGGAAGCAGCGCGCCGCGCTGTCGGCATGGGATGCGTCGGGCATCTTCGGCGAGCTGATGGTGGCCGAGGACGACGCGGGGCTGCCGTCGGCACGCACGCTCATCCTGCTCTATGCGGCCGACCTCGCCTTTCGCCTGCGGTGGGAGGTGAAGCCGGCACTCGATCAGGGGCGCATGGTGGTGGTCGCGCCCTACGTGAACACCGCCATTGCCTTCGGCAGGGCGGCGGGGCTGGACGCGAAGTCGTTGAGCGAGATGTTCTCGTTTGCGCCGCTTCCGGACCAGTTGCACATCGTCGAGACGGCCGCGTCACGCAGCCTGTCGGATCGCACCGGCTTCGTGGAGTTCGCCAGCGACCAGCTGCTCGGCGCGAAGTCGAAAGCCGTACGGCGCGAGCTGGTGATCCGCGCCGCCCGCACGCTCAAGACGATCTCGGTCCTCGAGAAGCGCGCCTGACGTCGAGCGCTACAGCGCGAGCTGCGCGCGGAACACGGTGCTCCAGAACGACGTGCCGCCGTCCAGCAGCGGCGTGCGGCCGTTGTCCTGCAGCGCTTCGTGGATGGCGTTCAGCTGCAGCTTCATCCAGCGGTTCAGGTACCAGTTCACGCCCAGCGTGAACGCTTTGTCGCCGTTCGGCAGGATCACCTCGGCGCGCGAGTTGCTGAATGCCGGTTCGCCGGTCTCCTTGCTGTCGAACCACAGGCGCTCGAAGCGCGCGGCGACCTCGATCGCGCCGATGCCGCTGAGGGGGAGCGGACGGCTCGGCTCGACCGGCCGGTCCTTCTTGTCGCCGGTCAGCACCCACGTGCCCTGGACGTACCAGGAGCGGGCGCGCGCAGCGTTCAGGTTGTTGCCACGCAGCCCCTGCGCATCGCGCGCATCGGTGACGGCCATGTACTCGGCGCGAGCGCCGAACTGATCGTTCGTCCAGTCCAGGTCAACGCCGTAGCGATTGCGGGCGCCACGCACGAAGACGGGCTCGAAGAAGGTGTACTCGGACATCACCGTGCGACCGCGCAGGCCATTCGGTAGTTCCGAGTCGTCGGTGATGTCGGTGGTGGCGAAGTTCGCGCCAACTTCGGCCTTGTCGAGGTTCAGCAGCTTGATGGCGGCGAGCGGCGTCAGCGTGACGCGGGCTGCCAGCGTCCGACCGCCACCAGTGACCTTGTTCGACCGCGCGTTGTCGCCGTCGTGCTCGAAGTAGCCCGCCGCGTAGGTGAAGGCGCGATCGAACAGGCGTCCGTGCACCATGCCGCCGGTGTCGCGGGCCGGCGCGAGGTAGTTGCCGCCGAGCGAGCGGTAGACGAAGTCGTTGTTCGACACGCCGGTGAGCTGGTCGAGGCTGAACGGCACCTTGAAGCGGCCGCCGCGCACCTGGAAGGCATCGGCGAACTTCACCTCACCGTAGACGTCGCGCCACGGATTCTTCTGGGCTTTCGCATTCACCTTCAGGTCGCCCGTGTCGGTCAGTTCCCGTTCGACGCTGAACTGCACCACCTTGAACAGCTCGCCGTCCACACCGACGCGGGCGCGCGTCAACTGCAGGTCGTCGAAGCCGGCCGGGTCGTCGCCGGGGTTCAGTTTGTCGCCCTGGATCTTGGCGCCGAAGTCGAGGCGCAGCCAGTCGCCGGCGCGCAGGGACGGATGTTGGCGCCACACGAAGCGAAGCCCGTTCCCGCTCGGGCCACCATCGGCCTGTGCGGCCTGAGCTGGGACCGGCGCCGACGAAGGAGCGGGTGCTGGTGTCGTGGCGGTTGCTACGGTCGCAGCCGTCGGCGTGGCGCCAGCGTCAGGTGCGGGCAAATCGGACAGGGCGAGCAGCAGGGCAAAGGGAGCAATCAGCACGGAGCGCCTCCTGCGGTGGCCGGCACAGCGCCGGACGGAACCGCGGTCACACCGAGAGTTCGAAAGAGAGACATGATGTCGGCCACGACGGTCGGGTCGGTGATCTCGATCGCCACCTCCCGCCGGAAATCGAGGCTCAGCGCGGTGAGCGCCAGGCTGCCGATGACGACGCGCCGCCCGTCGATCAGCATGATCTTGCCGTGCGACTTGAGGTCGCCGACCCGCTCCGCGTCGTGCACGTGCACGGTGAGGCCGGCCGCACGCCGCTCGTCGAGCAGTCCGAGAATGCCGGGGTCGGACAGCTTCGGATCGATGAGCAGGATGCTCGACGTCGCCTGCTGGAACAGATCGGTGAACTGCCGCCGCGCCCGCTCCGGTCCGAGGATGAGCCGCGACGGCAGCGCGTCGGGCGCGGCGATGCCGTCGCGGTCGGTCGCCATCAACTGCCGCAAACCGCCGATGACGTCCGGGTCCCAGGTGATGACGATGGCGTCGGAAGTGCGGGCGAAGCACTTCTTCGTGAAGTTCAACGATGCCACCAGCGCAGGACCGTCGTCGGCCACTACGTACTTCGCGTGGTACTTCACCACCGGGTCGTTGTAGGCGTGCACCGTAGCGCCGGTGTCCGCGAGGCGCTGCCACATCTTGCGCAGCTTCTTCTTGCTGCCCTTGGCGCGCGAGGTGACGACGATCTCGACGTCGACACCACGACCCACAGCCGCACGCAGCTCGCGGAAGATGTCCTTGTCGTTGCAGCGGAACAGCGACAGCGAGAGCCGCACCCTGGCGTGGCGGATGACGTCGATCACCGCCGCGCGGCGCTCAACGGCGTTCAGCACGACTCGGTCTGGGGGTAGCATCACAGGAAAACGAGACTATAGCAGCTAGTGACACGCCTGGGTGCCGCTGTCGCCGGCTCCGCCCACGGGCAGGAATTCCCACTGGTAGCGATCGCTCGAGAGCGTCAGTTTCATGACCCCGTTCACCTTCAGCCGCGCCTCGCTGTTCGGCCTCACACTCTGGAAGTCGTAGAGGGGAACGCCGCCGGTGCCGATCACGAACTGCCGGATGCCGCGCGACGTGTCGAGCGCTCCCTCCGGGTTCTGCGGCGCGAAGCGCTCGTACAGGTGTTCGTGCCCGGCCATGACCACATCGGCATTGGCATCGTAGAGCAGCTGGTAGAGCTGTTTCGCGTAGGCGCGGATCGACGCCTCGCCGGCATTCACGGCATTCGGCCCCGATGAGAAGAGCGGGTGGTGCCAGTAGGCCAGCGTGCACCTGGCCGACGTGGCGGCGAGGTCGCCGCGCAGCCAGGCGAGCTGCGCCGCGCCCGAATCGGGGATGTTGCTGTTCAGCGAGATGATGTGCCACGCCCCGAGATCGAAGCTGTAGTACCCGAGACCGCTCGGGCCTGCATTCGCCCCGAAGTAGTCGTAGTACGGCGCGGCGCCGGGCGTGCCGTAGTCGTGGTTGCCAGGAGCCGGGCGGGTGCGCGATTTGTGACGCCCCCACGACGGCTCGTAACAGTTCTGGAAATCGACCCGCGTACCCGACGGGTAGGCGTTGTCGCCAAGCGTGAACACCGTGCCGCCGATGCCGTCGAGCTGACGCGCCGTGGCCTCGGCGTTGCCGCCGCAGATGGCGATGTCGCCAGCGCCGACGAACACCTCCGGACCCACCGGCACCGGAGTCGGGTTCGGATTCGAGGGACCAGGCACCGTCGGACTTGTCGGCGAGCCGCCCGACTTGCCGCCGCCACTGCACTGGACAGTGACAAGGCAGGCCACGAGCACGAGCACCGCCGCTGGCCACCGCGGGTCGAGCCTGACGCGAGCCGAGGTGAGCGCCATCAGTACCGCACCACCGCGGCGAACTGCAGGCGGCGCGTCGGGAATGCGCTGACCGGCTGGCCGAAGAAGGGTGAAGAGAGGGCACCCACGTACTCGTCGTAGTTCGTGGTGCTCAGGACGTTGAAACCTTCGGCCCGCAATTCGAGCGTGCGCGTACCGAACGGGACGCGTCGCGCCAGCGCGAGGTCGATGCTACGGAAGCTGCCAGTCGTGCCGGTGTTGCGACCGCCCGGCCGCGCGTCGTTCTGCGTCGTGCCGTTGCGGTCGTCACCCCAGGTGATGGTGTAGGGACGATTGCTGCGGAACTGGCCGGCGGCCGACAGCGTCCAGCCGCCGAAGGCGGCGCCTCGCGACGGCAGTTGCCACGTCAGACCAGCGGTGGCGCTGTGACGGACGTCGTTGTCGGCCCGCGCTGTCTCCGCCGCGATGTCGCGGCTGTCCTCGGGCAGCTGGTTGTTGGCCATGTCCCGCGCCCGCGCCAGCGTGTACGACGACACGAGCATCAGCGCGCCGACCGACCGATCGACCTTCACCTGCAGACCGCGGTACCAGCTGCGGCCGTCGTTCCCGAGCGAGAGGATCTTGCGGTAGCCACCCGGACCAGGCACCGACGGACGCGTCGCATCGGCCTGCGCCACCGTCCGGAAGACCGGCTTGGCCACCGCAGCCGGCGCGTTCACGTCCACGAGGCTCATCAGATCGTGACCATCGAGGTAGACGAAGTCGGCGGCGACATCGAACCCGAGCCAGCGGTGCTGCACGCCGATGGCCGCCTGCACCGCGAACGGATTGCGGAAGGCCGGGTCGATCACGTAGATATCGCGCGGCACCTGGGAGAGCACGGACGCGGTGAGCACGGCTGGATAGACCGGCATCAGCGGCGAGCCCTGATTGATGGTGATCAGGGCAGCGCCGTCGGGCCCCTCCAGCTCGGCGCGGTTGGCGTAGTAAAGCAGGTGCTGCTGGGTGTAGAGGCCGGCGCCCCCACGCACACCAAAGGCTCCACCGAACGGCACCCATAGCGCGCTGATGCGTGGCTGCAGGTTATTGCGGTCGGCCGCCACGTTGTAGCCGCCGACATTCCGGATGCGCTCGATGTCGTAGCGGGCGCCCAGGTTGATGGCCAGCCGCGGCAGCACGCGCCACTCATCCTGGACGAAGAAGAACGACGAGATGCTGCGCGGGTCCGCGTCGGGCGCGTCGGCCGTCCGCGTCAGCCCCTGCACGAAGGCGTAGGGCTGCGGATAGAGCGCGGGCGGGCCCGCAAAGTAATACGCGCCGCGGCCGAACGGCAGCGACTCGCTGTGGGCCCGCACGAACTTGAAGCCGGTGCCCATCTTCACCGAGTGCCGGCCGTCGGTGTGCGTCAGGATGTCCGCACCTTCATACGTGTCCTCGGGGGTGGCGCCGAACCCGTACGGTCCGAGGGTGGCGCCTTCAGTGGAGTACCCGGCACGCGACACATACACCGACGGCTGCAGGTCACTGCGCCGATCGGTATAGCGCGCCACCTGGAAGCGCGACTGGTTTATGAGGTGAGTCGAGACCAGTTGCGTCGCCGTCACCAGCACGGTGTGCACGTCGTTGCGATACTGCACGCC
>JBKJMH010000426.1:0-18198 GCA_046596625.1 Vicinamibacterales bacterium
GCAGAAGAGCGCATGACCTTCGTCTATAATCGACCTTCACCCTTCCTTACACATGCGTGCCGTCGTCATCGCGCTGGCCGACCTGGGCAAAAGCGCTCGCATGCAGTACCACGCCAGGGCCCTTGCCGCCAGCGGCGTCGATGTTGATCTCGTCGGCTTCGACGGAACGGCTCTGTCACGCTCGATCCTCGACGACCCGCGCATCACCGTGCACCGCTTCGCGCCGGCGACGCAGCGCTTCCAGCAGACCAGCGGCACGGCCTACGCGATGGTGGCGGTGTTCGATACGCTGCGTGTTTCACTCGACCTCTGGGGCATTCTCCGCAGGCTGGCCCGTCCCGACCTGGTGTTGATGCAGAACCCGCCGGCGTTTCCGACGCTGGCCGTGTCGTGGTTCGCGCTGCGGCACCGGAACGTCCGGTTTGTCGTCGACTGGCACAACCTCGGATTCACCGTGCTGCGGCAGCGGCTCGGACGCTGGAACCCGTTTGTCCGGCTCGCGCGCTGGTACGAACGGCGCGATGCCCGGCGGGTCGACGCCAACATCTGCGTCTCGCGCGGCATGGCGTCGTGGCTCCAGAATAAATTCGGGGTAGCGCCGCCAACGGTGCTGTACGACAGGCCGGCTGCCGTGTTCGCACCGATCGAGCGCGGCGAGCGCGAGCGGTTCAAGCAGGCGCTCTATGGCCGCCTCGGTGTCCGCCTCGGCCGCAACGCGCTCATCGTCTGCCCCACCAGTTGGACCGACGACGAAGACTTCGACCTCGTCATCGACGCGGTGAACCGTCTCGAGGACCGCATCCGTGGCTGGGAGGCGGCAGCGCCGGGCCGCCGCTTCACCGACGTCGTCATCCTCGTCACCGGCGACGGCGAACGTCGCACGCGGTTCGAACGTCTGTTCGCGGGTCTGCCCGCCCGGCGCGTCCAGTTGCGCACGCGCTGGCTCGAACCCGAGGAGTATCCCCGCGTCGTGGGCAGCGCCGATCTCGGCCTGTGCCTCCACCGGTCGTCGTCCGGGCTCGACATTCCGATGAAGGTGGCCGACCTGTTCGGGGCGGGCGTACCCGTCTGCGCGCTCGACTACGGGGCGTGCCTCGCCGAGCGTGTGCGCCACGGCGACAACGGCGTCCTGTTCTCGACCGGCCGCCAACTGGCCGACGTGCTGTTCGATCTGCTGGAGACGTTCCCGGCCGACCAGTCGGCACTCGAACGCCTGCGCGCCGGCGCCCGCCGCTCCGCCCGTCCGACCTGGGAGGAAGGGTGGATGAACGATGCCCGGGCCGTCCTGCTGCCGGCGCTCGATATCGGCCGTCCGGCGCCCGGCCGCACCTGAAGCGTCCTCGACCTGTGCCATGATGCGCGGGGCTCACGCTCGAGCCTCGAGCTGGCGGGCCAGCGTTGCCGGAGGGACTATGGCGAAGTATCTGATCAAGGTGAACTACACGTCGGACGGGACGAAGGGGTTGCTCAAGGACGGTGGCACGGGGCGCCGCACCGCGGTGACAAAGGCGACCGAGGCGCTGGGCGGTACGGTGGACGCGTTCTACTACGCGCTCGGCGCCACCGACGCGTATCTGATCATCGACGCGCCGGACACGACGTCCGCGGCTGCCCTCAGCATGGTGGTGAACAGCACCGGTGCCGTGCGCATCGAGCTGACGCCGCTGCTGACGTGTGAAGAGATCGACGTCGCGGCACACAAGTCCGTGCCGTATACCAAGCCGGGGGCCTGACGCCCGCCATCGAGTCGGGTGCGGCCTGTTCCGGCTGCACCCGGCTGTTCACGTCGCTGACCGCTCACATACATCACCTGGTGCTCTGTTGTGTCCGAACGACCGTCCGCTGACGATATCGCCGCCTGGCAGAAACGCTTCGCCGTCGCCTGTAACAACCGGGCATGGCAGCTCGTCGAGCACGGGCAGCGCACCCCGTCCGAAGTGCACGAGATGCTGCACGCGGCTCATGCCGCGGCGTGGCACTGGGCACGAGTGGGCACGGCGGTGAACGAGGCGCGCGCCAACATGCTGCTCGGAATGGCGCACGCGCTGGCCAGCGAGGGTCCGCTCGCCCTGCGCTATGCGATGTCGGCCTTCAACTACTTCAACGAGCACGGCGCGCCAGACTGGGAGCAGGCGTTCGCGCACGCGGCTGTCGCCGCCGCCGCGAAGGCTGCGGGTAACGTCGACCTGCACAGCGAGCACTACGCCGAGGCGCAACGCCTGGGTGACGCGATTGCCGGCCCTGAGGACCGCGCCGTCTTCCTGCGGTCATTCAACCAGGTGCCGCGCCCGTGACCGAGACGGTGGATCTCGACGCCTACTTCGCGCGTATCGGGTATGCCGGCTCGCGCAGCCCGACCCTCGACACGCTGAACGACCTGCTGTCGGCCCACGTGCAGCGCGTGCCCTTCGAGAACCTCGATGTGCTGCTCGGCCGCGGCATCAGCCTGGAGCCGGCTGCCATCCAGCAAAAGATCGTCCTCGAGCGTCGCGGCGGCTACTGCTTCGAGCAGAACGGTCTGCTGCTGCTCGTGCTCACCCAGCTCGGATTTGCGGTCACTCCGCTCAGTGCCCGGGTGCGGTATCAGCGCCCACGCGACTTCACGCCCGCCCGCACACACCTGTTCCTGCGCGTCACGATCGACGAGGTGCCGTGGGTGGCCGACGTCGGCGTGGGAGGGCTGTCGCTCACCTCTGCCATCCGATTCGACGTCGAGGGCGAGCAGACCACGCGTCACGAACCGAGGCGTCTGATTGCCGAGCACGGCCGGTATTTCCACCAGGCACGGCTTGGGGCGGAGTGGCACGACGTGCTCGAGTTCACGGGCGAGGAGATGCCGCCGATCGATCGCGAACTGGCCAACTGGTTCACGAGCACGCACCCGCAGTCGCACTTCCGGCACCGGCTGGTGGCGGCGCGCGCGCTGCCGGACGGTGAACGTCTGACGCTCGTGAATCGCGAGCTCAGCCTGCGCGGCAGAAGCGGCGAGGCGCGCACGCGGATGTTGCGTACGCCGGCCGAACTGCTCGACGTGCTCGCGGCCGACTTCGACCTCCGCTTCCCCGCGGGCACCGTGTTCCCATGCCCGGCACTCGACTGGCCAGACCCATGAGCACTGACCCGTCGCACCACTCGTCGCACGTGCTGCCGTTCTCCAGCAAGCACCGGCTCGAAGCGCTGAGCGACGGCATCTATGCGATTGCGCTCACCCTGCTGGTACTCGAGCTGAAGGTCCCGGTCCTCGAGTATCGGGTTGGGGAGGCCGAGTTCCAGCAGGCGCTGCTCCATCTTCTGCCGAAAGCGCTGACGTGGCTCCTGAGTTTCTGGGTCATGGTCATGTTCTGGCTGGCGCAGTTACGCCTGTACCGGCTCACGAAGGCGGTCGACTGGTCGATGGTCTGGATCGAGCTGATGCAGCTTGCGCTCATCAGCCTGCTGCCGTTCTCGACCGGGCTGATGGGAGAGTACGGTATCTACCGGACGGCGTCGGCGATCTATGCCGGCCATCTGCTGCTCATTGCCCTGCTCTCGTGGGTCCGCACGGCGCACCTGCTTAGGTCTCCCGAACTGCACGTGGCAGAACTGCGGCCAGAGGTGGCGCGTTCACTGCGTCTCCGGGTCTGGACGCTGACCGCCTGCGCCGCCGCCGCGTTCCTGCTCGCGTTCGTCGCGCCGGTGCTCAACACCCTCGCGATGCTGCCCACGGCGCTGTTGCCGCGCCTTGCCCGTTTGTCCAGGCACCCACTTCAGGAGGATTGATGAAGGCTGTTGCGCTCGTCACAGGCACGTCGTCCGGTATCGGACTGAGTACCGCCGTCCAGCTCGCCGAGGCCGGGTTCGCGGTGGTGGCCACGATGCGGAATCCGGCGAAGGCGGAGGCGCTGCAAGCCGCAGCTGCTGCGGCTGGCGTCGAACTCGATGTCCGTGCGCTCGACGTCCAGGATGCGGGCTCGATCACGGCGTGCGTGAACGGCGTGCTCGGCGACTACGGCCGCATCGATCTGCTCGTGAACAACGCCGGCAGCGGTCTCCTCGCCACGTTCGAGGAGACCACGTTCGAACAGCTCGCGCAGGTGATGGACGTCAACTTCTACGGCGTGTGGCGCGTCACCGAAGCGGTCTTCCCACACATGCGCCGGGCGGGGGCCGGCCGCATCATCACCAACACCAGTATCGGCGGACTCATCGGACAGCCGTTCAATGATGCGTACTGCGCGGCGAAATTTGCCGTCGAAGGCTTCATGGAGAGCCTGGCGCCCGTGGCGAGCCGTCTGGGCATTCACATCTCGATCGTCGAGCCCGGTCCCGTGAACACCGAGTTCGTGGCGACCGTCCGCGAGAAACTCGGGCAGGTGGAGCCGACCGAGGCCAGCGCCGCCTACGCGTCGATGCGGGAGAGCTACCTGGCGGCGTCCAGCCAGGTGTTCGCCATGGCGCAGACCGGCGCCGACGTCGCGCGTGTGATGGTGGAGGCGGCAACCGCAGCGCAGCCACACCTGCGCTACGTCACGTCCGAGCTGGTGCGTGGCATCGCCGGGCGCAAGTACGTCGACCTGACGGGCGACTCCATCGTCGCCATGACCGGCGCCCGGCTCGGGTAGCGTTGCCAGCGCGGCGACGCCGAGGCACGATCGCGATGGCGGCAGCCCCTACGGCACGAGCATCGTGACGGTGCCGTTCCGCTTCGGGACCTGGCCGACGGGGATGTGCGCGGTGACCTTCAGCGTGGCGACGTCGACCACCGTCACGCTGTTGTCGCCGGCCGCCGCGATGTAGGCGGTCTTGCCGCCGGGCGTGAAGGTCAACCACTCGGGATGCTGGCCGACGAACACACGGCCCACTTCCTTCAGGTCCGACAGGTTGTAGACGTAGACGTAGCCGTTCACCTTGCTGGTGGACCACAGGTGCGTGCGGTCGGGAATGCCGAGGCCATGCGCCGGTGCGGCCTGCAGGCCGTCGCTGTGCAGTTCGGCTCCGGGGACCACGGCATGCTCCCAGCGTGTCACTTCCTTGCGCGTCGCCCAGTCGACCACGGCGACACCGTGGTAGTCCGACAGCTGGACGAAGATCCGCTTCGTCGAGCCGTCCGCGTTCGTGTCGAACGTCATCGGACGGATCCCCGAACTCATCTTCAGCGTCCACACCACCTCGTCGGTTTTCGTGTCGACGACGCTGATGACGCCGGTGGCCACCGAACCCGACACCGTGAACGTGCCGTCGGGCGTCACGTAGACGTTGTGCACCGCGCCGTTGACCGGAATCGTCTTCACGTTCGTCAGCGTTGCCGTGTCGATGACATTCAGCGCGCCTGGCGACTGCGCAATGCCGGCGTACACCTTCTTGCCGTCGGGCGTGATGGTAAGGTTGTTCGGCCGTCCGGTGAGCGGGATGCGGTGATCGACGCGCAACGTGATCGGGTTCACGACGTCGACCGTGGACAGGTGCTCGTTGGTGATGTAGAGGCGACTGCCGTCCGGTGCGCCGGTCACGCCGTGCGGAATGACGATGTCCTGGATGTGGCCCACCACGGTGTTGGTCGACGGGTCGATGACGTCGGTCGTGTCACCGGCAGCGTTCGTCTGGATGATGCGTACGGCCGTGCGCGTGGAGGTTTTCGGCGTGCTGCCGCTGACCCACGCGGCAATGGTCTGCCACTCGGGATCGTCCTGCGACGTCCAGTGCTTGCCGCCGCCATGAAAGGCGTCGCCGCCGGCTGCCCTCGCCAGCGGATGACGCAGGAGCCGGCTGGCGCGAGGCGTGCCTGGCACGACGAATCGCGCCACCGCCTCGAAGTTCTTGCGCGACTCGGCCTCGGTCCACGCGTAGCGCCCCTCGGGCAGCACCTGCAGGCGCAAGGTGCCGGCCCCGGGCGCGTGGCAGTCGACGCAGCGTGCGTTGCCGTTGCGCTTCACGATGAGAAGCGGCTCCACGTAGGTGCGAAAGACGTCGAAGTCGAGCTGGGCAGCCTGGGGAGGGGGCGCGGCGGCCGTGCCCTGCGACTGGGCCGCAGGCGAGACGCGGAGCACCGGCAGGGACGCGGTGGACGGAGCCAGCAACTGCGCCGCGAGCGCAGCCGAGAACATCGCAGGGATCATCAGGGCCTCCTGGGGCTGACGGAGTATACACACGCTGATGGTCGGTTGGTCGATAGTGGTGGTGCGTGGGCGTCCCAATGACCCATGACCCATGACCAACGACCATCCGGCTATCCGAACAGGTCGTCGTAGCCGAACATCAACGCGGCCGTGCAGAGGGGCAGAGTGAGTACCAGCAGGAATCCGTAGAGCTGTGCCGAGGCGAAGATCAGCATGCCCGCCGCCACCAACAGACCGAACGTCTGGAACCACTGCTTGTGCACGGTGGTGCGGCTCAACTCCATCGCCGACCACACCGGCATGCCGCGGTCGATGATCAGCGGAATGACGAAGGCGTAGCCGACGGCGAGGTAGATCCCGGGGAGGATCAGCACCACCAGCCCCGCGGCGGTCATCGCCAGTTGTGCCAGTCCCGCAAGGACGATGGCGACAGCAGACGTACGGACGACTGCGGCGACGTCGCCGAACGACGGGCGGAAGCCGCGCATGCGCGCGAGGTAGAGCACGTAGACCCCGGACATCAGCAGGTTGTTCACCAGCAGACCGAGGAAGAAGCCGACGTAGGGGACGGCGCTAATGAGGATGACGACCGAGGCGGCGAGGAGGGTCCATCCGGCGAGGACGGGGAAGTCGTGCGTCACCAGCTGCCACGCGCGCTTGAAGCAGGCCACCGGATCGAGTCCGGACGACGAACCCTGACCAGTGCGGTCGGGCACACGGATGTGCGTCTCCTCCGCCGTGGCGGCCCCGTCGGGATCGAACGGGACGATATACGGTGGACGCGTCTCTTCCTCGAACTCGGTCAGCTCTCGCAGTGCCGTCCACTGGCTCTCGGTGGTGCGGCGCGCTCGCGAGTAGCGGCTGGCGCGGCCGTCGGTCAGCAGCGTGCGCACCTCGTCCTGTGAGATCGGACCGTGCTGCCGGCCGTCGGTGCCAATGAGGTAGTACTGCGCATCGTCCATCTGGTCGTACGATCCTTGCCGCAATCGGGCAATTCTGCAATCCTGAGTTGAATCATGGACCTGCGGCAGCTCGAAATCCTCCAGGCGATCGCAGAGACCGGTTCGTTCACGGCGTGTGGTCGCAAGCTGCATGTGTCGCAGTCGGCGATCAGCCGCCAGATCGCTTTACTCGAGGAAGAACTCGGGGAGCCGCTGTTCCTGCGCGTCGGGCGTCATGTGCGTATGACGCCGGCCGCCGAAAGCCTGGTGCAGCTCGGTCAACGCGTCTTCCAGGACGTGCGCGATACGGTCGGTGCCATCACCGACCACACGCGCGCACTGCGCGGCACGCTCCGGCTCGCTGGCGGCATGACCGTCTGCCTCTACGTCTTCCCGTTGCTCCTGCAACACCTCAAGCGGGTGCATCCCCAGCTCGACGTGCGGGTGACCGTCGCGACGGCCACCCGGTCGGTCGACGAGATCCGGGCCGGGCGGCATGACGCAGGCCTGCTGACGCTGCCGGTGGAGGAGTCGGACCTTGTCACCGTCCCGGTGATGCGCGAGGAACTGCTGCTGCTCACCATGCCGACGCATCGCCTGGCGAGGACGCAGAAGGTGTCGCCACAGGACCTGGCGGGCGAACCGTTCGTGTTGTTCGAGCCGGGCTCGGCCACTCGCCGCGTCATCGACTCGCTGTTTGTCACGGAGAAGATCGAGCCGACGGTCGTCATGGACACCGAGAACGTCGAGATCATCAAGGCGATGGTGAAGACCGGCCTCGGCATCAGCATCGTTCCCTACCAGGCGGTGGCGCGGGAGGTGCGCGACGGGCAGTTCTTCTGTGCCCGCATCGAGGGGCACGAACTGCTGCGCGACACCGGCTGGGTCTACCCGCGCGCCAACCGGGTGCCGCGCATGGTGCACGAACTTCAGGCGGCGTTCGCGGCGATCACGGAGTTGCTGGAACTGGCTCCGAAGCCCGGCGTCAGCACCATCGCATAACCCCAGACAGCGAATCGGTGCCATCTGCACTTTCTATCGTCGCCGCGGGTGGGCGGCGGGAGTAGATTGAAGCGCATGGGCAAAGGACGAGATCGAGTCGTGTGCGTGGCGCTGAGCCAAGCCGAGTGGGAGGCATTCACCGCGCGCCATCCCCAGCCGGTGGACTGGCTGCGTGAGCAGGTCCTCTCGCAAATCGATGCGGCGGCGCTGCCGAAGCCGCAGCCGGTGCTGCGCGACCGGCCGCCCCGCCCGTTCAGCACCCACCGCGTCTGAGGGGAATCCTGTAGCTGCCGACCTTCAGGTCGGCCTGGAGCGCACCTGAAGGTGCGCGGCTACGTACTTCGACAGGCAGTCACGCGCGCGGCAGCCCGCTGATCTCGAACACCGTTCGTCCCGGGCGGCTGGTCACGCCGATGCGGGCACCGTGCCGCTCGACGATCGCCTTCACGATCGAGAGTCCGAGCCCGCTCCCTCCGGCCGCGCCCAGCTGCGCGGTTCGCGATTCATCCACCTTGTGGAAACGATCGAATACTCGCGACAGATGCTCGGCGGGAATGCCCGCGCCCGCGTCGGTCACGAGCAGCGCGACGGTGCCACCATCGTTACGCGCGCGCAGTTCCAGCACGGATTGTTCAGGCGCGTAGCGCAGCGCATTGGCCGCCAGGTTCTGCACCGCCTGCTCGAAGCGGGCGCGATCGGCGGCGATGACGTCGGCGCCAGGTTCGATGACGATGCGCAGTTCGACGTGTCCGGCCACTGCGGCGCGCTCGTGCCGTGCCATCACCCTCGCGAACAGCTCCTCGACACGCAGCGGCTCGATCTGCAGGGCGCCGCCGCCCCCTTCGAGCCGCGCCAGATCCAGCAGGTCGCCGATGATCCGCTCGAGCCGTGCGGTCTCGTCGCCCACGATGCCGAGGTACCGGGCCCGAGTCGCGTCGTCGAGCCGCATCTCGGGCATCGAGAGCGTGTCGAGGTAGCCGCGCATCGCGGTGACCGGCGTGTTGAGCTCGTGCGACACGTCGGCCAGCAGTTGCCGGCGGGCCCGGTCCGCGGCGACGACCGCCTCGGTGCGAGCCGAGAGGTCCGCTGCCATCGCATTGAAGGCCGACGCCACCGCGGCGACTTCATCGTTCCCGTCCGAGGGGGCTCGTGCGTCGAGGTCGCCTGCACCCAGCCGGCGGGCGGCGTCTTCCACGCCCTTCAGGCGTCGCCGGGTGGGGCCGAAGATGACGAACGCCGCCAGCACACCGCCCACCACCAGCGTCGCGACAGCCACCGTCAGCAGCGTCGGGGCATAGCGGGTGAGGAGGAACGAGAACGGCGGCTGCGGCGGGACAAGCACCACGCCGACCAGCGCGTTCGCCGCCACGATGGGGAACGGTCGTCCGGTGCGGACGGTGGGGCCGCGTCCGCCAGGTCCGCCGTCGCGTCCACCGGGATCGGGGCGGATGCGGTCGTCGTCGCGTGGCATGCGTTGCGGCGGGAACGGCACCGGCGCTTCCTGCGACCGTGGCGCTCCGGCATCACCCGGCCGGCGCTCTGGCGCGTCAGGCCGGCCGCCGCGCTCGCCGAACCGGAACGGACCGCCGCGTCCGAAGGGGCCGCCGCGGGCGAGCCGCGCCGGGTCGATGCCGCGCAGCGCATCGAGGCGGGCCCTGGCCTCGCTCTTCATCGACTCGGGAAAGCGCGCGCCGATCTCCAGTGTGGCTCCCGACGACAGCAGCACCATGAACGGCTGCGCGTCGCGCGCGAACTCGTCACGAACGTACTGCTCGACATTCAGGGTGGGGTCGCGTTCGAGCGCCTGCGACACATCGCTGGCGACGGTCTGTGCCAGCCGCTCTGGCGGCTGGTTCGGCACGGCCGATCCCGCCTGGGACATCATCCAGACGAAGAGCATCCCCTGCACCACGAGCAGCAAGGCGAGGCAGCCGATGAAGCCAAGGGCGATGCGCCAGTAGAGACTGCGATACCAGGTCACAGCCCTGTCACTCCTGGACGTTCTCGTCGTACTCGTCTTCGTCGTCCTCGTAGCCGGTGGCGACGAAGCGCACCGTGACGTCCGCGCGCCCCAGCTGATCGAGTTCGCGGTAGATGCGATCGAGGTAGTTGACCGAGATGTGTTGCACGTCCGTCTGCGCGGGCACCCACACGGTAATCTGGTCGCCCGAGTCGCTGGCCTGCGAGGACGAGAGAAACCACCGGCGAAACTCTTCGCCGTCGATGGTGCCCTGCAGCCGCTCGAGGATGGTGGTCCAGACGTTCTCGGTCATGGAGCACATTCTAGTGTGATGGATGACGCTGATCGACCGTGCTGTTGGGTTGGCCGGGTTGGCAGCGATCTTGGAAGTCGATTCCCTCATGCTTGCTGCCGTGCTGCTTGCCTTCGTCCTAGCCGACTCACTCCCTGACGCGTCCGACCGGGTCATGTCGGCTGGTGCGACGGCTTCCGCAGCAGTCGCGCAACCGGAATTAAGCGCTCCTCCAACGCCGCCGCACACCGGCGTGCGCGCGCTGGCCAGCGGGCTCGTGAAAGACGTCACGCACCTGCCATCGCTGCCCAACCTGTACCTTGCCGCGGGGGGCGGCGCACTTGCCCTCGCCTTACACCCGCTGGACGATGTGGTGAATCATCGCTTGCGCGGGCATCTCGATGCGGCGCGTCCGGTCTTCGCGCCGGGCAAGTACGTCGGCTACACGGCGGTGCAGTCGGGCGCGGCGGTCCTGGTGTATGTGGTGGGTCGGGTTCGCCACGAGGACAAGGTGTCGCACGTCGGCCTGGACCTCCTCCGTGCACAGATCCTGACGGCGGCGCTCACAACCGGGCTGAAGTACGCGGTGGGGCGTGAACGGCCAGACCTGAGCAACGGGCATTCGTTCCCGTCCGGTCACGCCTCGATCACCTTCGCGACAGCGACGGTCCTCGAGCGCCACCTCGGATGGCGGTCGAGCGCGCTCGGTTACACGGTGGCGTCGTACGTCGCTGCGTCACGGCTGCACGACAACCGGCACTGGCTGAGCGACGTGGTGTTCGGGGCGGCCGTTGGGGCTATTGGCGGGCGTACGGTGACCCAGCATGGCCGGCACGCCTGGACGGTGACACCGGTGCCCACTGGCGGGGGCGTGGCGTTCGTGGCATCGAGGAACTGAACGCCGCTCAACTGACCCAGCTCGCGGCCGGCCCGAAGGCCAGCCGCGACCGGGGGTCGGTTCTACTCTTCGCCGCCGGTGTCGTCGGCTGCGTCCTCTGGCTTGCTCGTCGCGAAATCGTCCAGTTCTCCCGCAACCGTTTCGTCCGGACTGTCATCGTCCAGCGAGAAGGAGCGGCCGGTGAACTTCGTGGGGATCGGACCGCGAGGACGGTCGGCGTCCTTCTTCTTCGCTTTCGACCCGGGCCCCTTCTGCGGTTTCGCGTCGGGACCGAAGTTCCTGGCCCGAGGTGCAGCCGGTGCATTCGGGTCGAACGGGGGACGTGGGCCGCTGAAGCCACCCGGACGCGGACCGCTGAAGCCGCCGCCGCCGCTGAACCCGCCGCCTGGACCACCCGGTCGCGGGCTGCTGTATCCGCCTGGACGTGGGGCGCTGAACCCGCCCGGTCCACCGGGCCGCGGGCCGCTGAAGCCACCGCCCGGACCGGCGGGGCCACGGTCTTCTCGGGCGCGCGCTTCACTGACGGCCAGGGGCCGCCCGTTGAATGCCACGCCGTTGAACCGCTGAATCGCCGTCTCGGCATTGGCGCGATCGAGATACTCGACGAACGCAAAGCCACGCGGGCGACCTGTTTCCCGGTCTACGGGGAGCACCACCTGGGACGGGGGAGCGACGGCACCAAAGTAGGTGCGAAGATCCGCCTCGGTCGTGGTGTACGACAGGTTACCGACGAACAACCGGACAGCCAATCAGATATCTCCTTGCTGTGTTGAAAGGATCGCGGGATCCGCGTGGGGGAGTGCAGGCGAAAAAGACACGGTGGGCAAGTGAGGCTTAGGCGCAAAACCTTACCTGAAATGTCCAGTCAAGACAAGCGACTATAGTAAAACTGAGGCTGTAGATGTCAGGCAAACGGTTGGTTTTGTCGCTGGCGCTCGTCGCCAGCCTGTGTTCCGGTGCATTATTCGCCGCGGGCGGCCGCGATTCGATCGCCCCCTCGGATCTCCGTGAGTGGCTTACCTATCTTGCATCGGATGAGCTCGAAGGGCGAGCAGTCTATGCGGAAGGACTCGGCCTTGCAGCCGGCTACGTCCAGACGCACCTCCAGGCCTGGGGGCTCAGCCCGCGCGGCGACAACGGCGGATTCCTCCAGACCGTCAGGGTCCGGAGTGTCAAAACGACCAATCGCTCCTCGATCACCGTGCAGGTCGGCCGGGAGTCGCGCACCTTCAAGGACGGCGACGGCATCTTCTTTCCCCGGTTCGTCGGCTCGAAGCGGACCTTCACCGTCGACCGCATCGAATTCGCCGGTTACGGCGTCGACGCCCCCGGCGCGAACTACTCTGACGTGGCCGGTAAGGACTACCGCGGCGCGGCAGTCGTCTTCGTGGGCGCGTCGGGCCCGAAGGTATTAGACGACGACCTGGCGCGTCGCCTCCTCGGCGGCCGCGGCCGGTTCCTCACCGACCAGATGGGTGCGGCTGCGGCTATCGGCCCGGCGCAGCCCGCGAGCCCCCCGCCTGGGCGGGAGGGCAATTCCCGCCAGGCACGTCCCGATTTCGTCACGACGCAGCGGCTCGACCGGACGATCTCGCCGAGCGCGACCGCGAACGACGCGTTCCTGCGATTCCTCTTCAGCCGCTCGCCCGTGAAGTACGACGACCTGAAGAAGCGGGCCGAGGGGCGCGAGGCGCTCGCGGGTTTCCGGCTCGAGGGCGTCACCATCACCTACAACCTCGACGCCGGCTACGAGGTGCTTCGCACCCAGGTCACGCAGAACATCGTCGCCGTCCTCGAGGGGACCGACCCTGAACTGAAGAACACCTACGTGGCCATCGGCGCGCACTACGACCATGTGGGCTACGCCGACACCGAACTCGGCGAGGACCTGAAGCGCCCCTCCCCACCCGGACGCGTCACCCCCGGTCGCGAGTCGGACCGCATCTGGAACGGTGCGGACGATGACGGCTCGGGCACGGTGGCGGTGATGGCGATTGCCCGCGCCTTCGCCCAGGGACCGCGGCCCAGGCGCTCGGTGTTGTTCGTCTGGCACGCCGGCGAGGAACGGGGGCTGCTTGGCTCACGCTACTTTGCCGACTATCCCACCGTGCCGCTCGACCGGATCGTCGCCCAGTTGAACATCGACATGATCGGGCGCAACCGCGACGACAAGACCTCTGAGGCGAACACGCTCTACCTCGTCGGGTCGGACCGTATCAGCACGGAACTGCACGACATCAACCGCGCCGCCAATCGCGTCCTCGACCAGCCGCTCACGCTCGACTACGAGATGAACGACCCGGCGGACCCGGAGCAGATCTACTTCCGCAGCGACCACTACAGCTACGCTGCGAAGGGCATCCCGGTCATCTTCTTCACTACGGGCATGCACCCGGACTATCACGCGAACACCGACGAGGTGTCGAAGATCGAGTTCCCGAAGCTGGCGCGCGTCGCGCAACTGGTCTACGAGACCACCTGGATGCTCGGCAATCTCGACCACGCACCGGCACGCGACTTCAAGGGGCCACGCGCCGGGCGGGGCACGCGCGATTGACGCGTCCGCTGCTCGTCATCTTCCTGACCATCTTCGTTAACCTCATCGGCTTCGGTATCATCATTCCGCTGCTGCCGTTCTACGCCGAGACGTTCGGCGCGAGTCCGATCGCGATCGGCCTGCTGTTCGCGGTCTACTCGCTGTGCCAACTCGTGGCCTCGCCCCTGCTCGGTGATCTGTCAGACCGGCATGGCCGGCGCCCGGTCCTGATCTTCAGCCTGCTCGGCACGGTGGTGAGCTTCGTGATGATGGCCATGGCGCACTCGCTCGCCATGCTCTTCTTCGCGCGCATCGTCGACGGGTTGTCGGGTGGCAACATCTCGACGGCGCGAGCCTACGTGGCGGACGTGACCGAACCCAAGGACCGGGCTCGAGCCTACGGTCTGATCGGAGCCGCGTTCGGCATGGGCTTCATCATGGGGCCGGCGCTGAGCGGCGTGCTCGCGGCGTACAGCTACACCGCGCCAATCTGGGTGGCGGCGGGGCTGACACTGGTGGCCACGCTCATGGCGTGGTTCTGGCTGCCTGAAACCGTGCACCGCGCGGCGGCGGGCACGGGCATGCCGTTCCGCAACCTCGCCGAGATGCTGAAGCGACCGGGCCTGCGCCGCATCCTCTGGATCGACTTCATCTACTGGTTCGCGTTCGCCATCTTCCAGACGACATTCGCGCTGTTCGTGGCGCGCCGCTTCGGCTTCGGCGTGTCGCAGACCGGATATTTCTTCGCGGCGTTCGGAGTGGTGGGGGCGATTGTCCAGGGCGGCGCGATCAGGCCCGTCGTCCACCGGCTGGGTGACAAGGGCACGTTCGTGCTCGGGCTCGTATGTACGGCCGTCGGCCTGGTCGGCGCGACGTATGCGCACACCGTCACGCTGTTCACTGTCGCCCTCGTGCCGCTGGCCCTCGGCATCGGCTTCGGACATCCGACGGTGTCGGCGCTGGTGAGCCGTGCGGGGCGCGCCGACGAGCAGGGACGTGTGCAGGGCGCGGCCGGCGCGATGGAGAGCCTCGGCCGGACGATGGGCCCGGTGTGGGGCAACGCTGCGCTGGCACGCTTCGGCGACGGCATGCCCTACCTGTCCGCAGCCGCCTGCCTGCTGCTGACGCTCGTCCTGAGCCTGTCGTACCACGTCGCCGATCCGGACTCGTCCGTCGTCGGCTGAGCGGAAGGGCAGGCTGGTCAGGCCTGGCGGGCCGGACTGAGTTCGAATCGCCACCTGCCCGCCCGGCCGACCTTCCCGACCTTCCTGCCCTGCCCGCCCTGCCCCGGGCCTCCTCCCCTTGACTTCCGTGAAACAAGTGTTTTATACATCTGTTTCACCCGGACCATTCACCTATGAAGAAACTGCTTCCGCTCCTGCTGGTCGGCGCCTTGGCGGTCGGCGCCTACGTCTACGTCTCGAAGCCGCCTCAAAGCCTCGTCCTCACGGGCGTCGTCACCACCAACGACATCATCGTCGGTCCGCAGATCGGCGGACGGATCGCCGACCTGCGCGTGCAGGAAGGCGACACCGTCAAGGCCGGTCAGGTGATCGCCGTGATCGCCCCCGACGAGCTGCGCGCCGAGAGCGCCTACGCCCTGCATACCGTGGAAGGCGTCGCGTCGCAGATCGAGCAGGCGAAGGCGGCCCTACGCTACGAACAGCAGCAGATGACCGAGCAGGTCCGGCAGGCCGAATCGAACCTGGCCGCTACCGAGGCGCAGCAGGCAGCTGCCGTGGCCGAACTCGAGTCGGCCCGGTTGACGCTCGAGCGGACGCAGCAGTTGACGCGTGAAGGCGTGGCGCCCACCCAGCAACTGGACACCGCCCGCACCGCGCACGATGCCGCGGCGGCGCGGCTCGACGCGCTGCGCCGGCAGGTCGATGCGCACCGCGTGGCGATTGCGCTGGCGCGCACCGGCACCGAGCAGGTCTCGGTGAAGCGCGGCCAGGTGCGGGTCAACCAGTCGCTGCAGGAAGCCGCCGCGGCGCAGCAGGCCCGGGCCGAGGTCAGGCTCGGCTACACCGACGTGAAGGCGCCGTCCGACGGCATCATCGATGTCCGCGCCGCACGACTGGGAGAAGTGGTGACGGCCGGACAGCCGGTCGTGACGCTCATCAATCCCGACGATCTGTGGGTGCGGGCCGACGTCGAAGAGAGCTACATCGACCGCGTCAAGATCGGCGACCGCATGTCGGTCCGCCTGCCGTCCGACGCCGTGCTCGACTGCCCGGTGTTCTACCGCGGCGTCGATGCCGGCTTCGCGACCCAGCGTGACGTCAGCCGGACGAAGCGCGACATCAAGACCTTCGAGATCCGGTTGCGCTGCGACAACACCGATCGCCGGCTCGCCGTCGGCATGACCGCCTACGTCAATCTCCCCCTGAAGTAGCCATGCTGGCCATCGACGTCCGCAACATCGTGAAGCGCTTCGGCGACTTCACCGCGGTGAAGGGCATCTCGTTCCAGGTGGCATCGGGCGAGATCTTCGGCCTGCTCGGGCCGAACGGCGCCGGCAAGTCGACGCTGATCCGCATGCTCACGACCCTGCTGCCGCCGACGGAGGGCGCCGCGCTCATCAACGGCTTCGACGTCGCGCGTCAGGCCGACGACGTGCGGCGGGTGATCGGCGTCATCCCGCAGGCGATGACCAGCGACCTCGAGTTGAGTGTCGAGGAGAACCTGCTCATCTTCGCCAAGCTCTACGGCGTGCCGCGCGCGCGCCGCACACGGCTCATCGGCGAACTGCTCGAGGCGGTCGAACTCACCGAGTGGCGCGACAAGCAGGTGCGTAACCTCTCGGGCGGCATGCGCCGCCGCGTCGAGATTGCGCGCGGACTGGTACACGAGCCGAAGGTCTTCTTCCTCGACGAGCCGACTACCGGCCTCGACCCGGTGTCGCGCGTGCATGTGTGGGAGATGCTGCAGCGCATCAAGGCCGAGCGCGACCTGACGGTGCTCATCACCACGCATTACATGGACGAAGCCGACAAGCTGTGCGACCGCATCGCCATCGTCGATCATGGCGAACTGAAGGCGCTCGACTCGCCGATGAAGCTGAAGGCGTCGGTGCCAGGCAAGAACGTGCTGGAGGCGAGCTTCTCGTCGGCGCCGGCCGACTGGCCAGAGGTGCTGCGGCGCCTGCCCGACGTCGAGGAGGTGACGGGCCACGACCATGTCTTCAGGCTCGCCACCGCCAACGGCCCGGCGACAACCATGGCGATGCTCCAGACCGCCGCCCGGATGCAGGTCTCGGTCGATTCGCTCGCCGTGCAGAGCACTACGCTCGACGACGTCTTCGTGCATTACACCGGCCGCGCCCTCCGCGACACCCTCCAGGCGCCGGCGCCCCAGGACAACCCGTTCATGATTCGGCGGTAGTCACCATGCACAGAACCCTCGCCATCATCGAGCGGGAAATGCGGCGGTTCCGCCGCAGCCCGATGCTCATCGTCATGTCGATGATGATGCCGATCGTGCAGCTCGTCGTCCTCGGCTACGCCTTCGGCGGCAACGTCAAGCACTTGAAGGTGGCCATCGTCGATCAGGATCACGGCGTGCCGGCAGTGCGGATCCGCGAACTGGCAGGCGCCATTGCCACCGGTAATCACACGTTCGACGTCATCGACTACGCCGACGCCGGGGTCGCGCTCGCGGACCTGCGCAACGGTGTCGTGAACGGCGTGCTGACCATTCCGCCCGACTATTCGCGGCGGGTCGTCAGCCGGCAGGAACCGACGGTGGCGCTGATCTCGGACAACACCGACAGCTTCGTGTCGGCCACGCTGTCGGCAACGATGGCGCAGGTGGTCGGCGCGCTCGGCCAGCCGGTGAAGACGACCGTTCGCACACCGTCGCAGCCCTCGCTGCAGGTTGTCGAGGTCTATCCGTACGTGCCCTACATCCAGTACCTGCTGCCAGGGTCGATCACGATGTCGATCTTCATGATGGTGATGATTGGCGGCGGCATCATCTTCATCGACGACAAGGCGCGCGGGCTGCACGAAGGCTACCTGGTGACGCCGATCACCAAGTTCGAGCTGATTGCCGGCTTCAACATCTCGGGCACCATTCGCGCCGTCATTGCCGGCGCGTTCCTGATGGTGATCGGTTCGCTCATTGCCGGCGTGCCGAACCCGCTGGATCCGATGCGGATGCTGCGCCTGCTGCTGGTCATCACCGTCACGGCGTTCGCGCTGATCAGCATGATGTTCCTGATCATGGTGCGCATTTCGGATCCGCTGCTGCCCCGTGCGGTGTTCGGCGTGCTGAACACGGTGCTCTACTTCCCGAGCGGCGCAGTCTATCCGCAGCAGGGATTCCCGCCGTGGATGCAGGTGATCGCCGCCGCCGACCCGTTTACCTACGCCGTGCATGCCTTCAAGAGCCTGCTGCTGAAGAACACCGGCTTCGAGGCGATTGCCTTCGACCTCGGATTCCTGGCCATCTTCTCGGTCGTGTCGATGGGCGC
>JBKJMH010000431.1:0-7644 GCA_046596625.1 Vicinamibacterales bacterium
TACGTATCGACGCTTGGCAGGGAGTCCTCGAAAGATGAACGAACACCGCCACGAACAGTCACGCCGTGTCGATCCCGGCTATGTGTCCGAGCTCGCCATGAAGCTGGCTGATGAACAGACGGAGCGCCGGCGCCTTCGGGAGGAGTTGCAATCGGCTCATGCGCACATCGCTGGGCTCGAAGAACTGCTTCACTCTCCGCGCCATCGCGTGGCCACGTTTGTTGCAGCACATCTCCAGCGGATTCCACTCGTGTGGCCGCTCATCGCGCGCGCCACGGAAGCCGTCATTCGTCGAGCGCCGGGCAGGGGAGCCCTTGGCTCTGCTGGCCGAACGACCAGGGACCGATCGCAGTCGTGAACGTCTGGAACTTGCGTGGGGCTCGTCGACACCTGTGAGGCGTTGGATACGTTACCATTGCCCCCTCATGAGGACCGTCGTCCTGGGCCTGATGGCCCTTCTGCTGCTGTGTGCGACGCCGGCGTCGGCGCACCAGACGCCGTTCAGCTACCTGGATATCCGGGTCGGCCAGAACGCCGCCGAGGTTGACCTGGTCGCCCACATCATCGACGTCGCCCACGACCTGCAGATCGACCCGCCGGAACAGTTGCTCAATGCCGACGTCCTCCGCGACAGACAGGCAGACATCGCCGCGCTGCTCGGCCCGCGGGTGAGGCTCCTGGCAGACGGACGGCAACTCACCGCAGGCGACTGGTCAGTGCCGGAGGCGGTCGTCGATCGGCAGTCGATCCGGATCTCCGCGAGGTTCCCGCTTGCAGCCCGTCCGGGAACCATCGCGCTCGACTCGCTGATGTTTGCCTACGACCCGCAGCACCAGACCTTCGTCAACATCTACGAGGACGACACCCTGGCGCTGCAGGCCATCCTCGACCAGACGAAGACCCGCGTCGAGTTCTTCTCGGGCTCCCGTCAAGGGGCGTGGGCGGTCGTCAGGAAGTTCGTGCCGTCAGGTGTCGAGCACATCCTCATCGGCCCCGACCACCTGCTGTTTCTGGTCGGCCTGCTCCTGCTCGGCGGCACGCTGCGTCAACTGGCTGTCGTGGTCAGCGCCTTCACCCTGGCTCACAGCATCACGCTGTCGCTGGCGGCCCTCAACGTGTTGAACCCGCCGGCGCGCATCATCGAGCCCGCCATCGCCCTCAGCATCGTCTATGTCGGCGCGGATAACCTGATGGTGCGAAGCGGCCGCGACATGCGGGCGTGGATCGCCTTTGCGTTCGGGTTCATCCATGGGTTTGGGTTTGCCAATGTCCTCAGGGAAATGGACCTGCCCCGCTCCGCCATGGGATGGTCCCTTTTCTCCTTCAATCTTGGGGTCGAAGTCGGTCAACTTGTCGTCGTAGTAGCGGTGGCGTCCGCGTTCGCGGCAATTCGGGCGCGCAGTGACACTGCCGGGCGACGACTGGTCGTGGCGGGTTCAGTGATGGTGATCGCGGCGGGCGCATTCTGGTTCATTCAACGCGTGTTCTTTCCTGGAGGGTTCGCATGAAACGAGTTCTGCTGCTTAGTGGACTCCTGGCCGTCGGTGGCTTGTCATTGACTGTCGCCGCGTATCAAGCGCCAGCGGCGCCGAAGGTGGTCGAGGTCGAGAAGCTCAGGGACAACCTGTTTGTCCTGAAAGGCGGTGGCGGCAATACGGCCGTGTTCGTCGGCGCCAGCGGCATCACCGTCGTCGATACGAAGAACCCCGGATGGGGCCAGCCGATTCTCGACAAGATCAAGGAACTGTCGAACAAGCCCGTGGTCCGCATCATCAACACGCACACGCACGGCGACCACGTGAGCGGCAACGTCGAGTTCCCCGCCACGGTCGACGTCGTCGTGCAGGAGAACACCAAGGCAAACATGCAGCGCATGGCGCCGGTCACCGGATTGACGCCGGCCGGAGCACCGCCGCAACCGAACATCTTCACCGTGAACAACGGCCGCGGCATGGCGAAGCAGACGTTCAAAGACAAGCTGACGATCGGCACGGGTGCCGACCAGATCGACCTCTACTACTTCGGCCGCGGACACACGAACGGCGACGCGTGGGTGGTGTGGCCGGCACTCCGGGTGATGCACGCTGGCGATATCTTCTCCGGCAAGGTTGCCCCGATCCTCGACGCCAACAATGGCGGCAGCGGCCTGGAGATCGGCGACTCGCTCATCAAGAGCGCCGATACGGTGAAGAACATCGACACCATCATCACCGGCCACGCGGGGCAGATGACCGTGGCGGACTTGCGTGAGTACGCGCAGTTCAACAAGGACTTCGCCGCCTTCGTCCGCGCTGGCGTGCAGGCTGGGAAGAGCGTCGATGCAATGGCCGCGGAGTACAAGGTCCCGGCGAAGTATGCGGGCTACACCGCTGCCGAGGCTCGTGTGAAGAGCAACGTGCAGGTCGTTGCGAACGAATTGAAGAAGTAGACCGCAAAGCGGTTAGCGGCGAGGGTGGGCGCGGTGCGTAGGCACCGCGTTCCACGGATCTTCGGGCCACGGATGCCGGGGATACCGGCCGCGAAGCTCCTTCCGGACTTCCGGATAAGTTCGCCCCCAGAAGCTCCGCAGATCGCGCGTCAGCTGCACCGGACGGCCGTTCGGTGCCAGCAATGAGATCAGCACCGGCTCCTGCCGCTCCCCCACCCTTGGCGTTTCCGCCAATCCGAACAACTCCTGCAGCTTGACCGCGGCCGTAATGGAACCGTCGGCGGCGTACTCGAGCGATGCTCGTCGACCGCTGGGCACGTCGATCCACTCAGGAGCGCCGCGCTCGAGTGCGCGCGTGACGTCGTAGGGGAGCGCATCGCGCAGGCTGAACTTCTGGAGGCTGCGTGCTCCATACAGCGCCTCTCGAACAGTGGCGTCGATGTCCGGCGCCAGCCGAGCGAATTGAAGCCGGCGCAGCAGTTGCTCCTCGTCGGCGCTCCTGGGCCGCGAGCGCCAGGCGTCGGTCAGAAGTTCAGCAGCGAGGGCTGGGTCGGGTGGAACCGGGCGGTCCGTGAGGCGAATCGCATCGTACCAGTCAACGGTACTGGCTCTCACGGTGCCGCTGGCGTCCAGATTGTGCTCGAGCGTTGAACGTGTCGGAGCCAGCCACTCGGGCTCGACCCGGCTGGCGATGCGGATTCGGCTCTCAGGTTCATCGGCGCGAGTCGGCGATTGCACCTCGAGCGCAACCAGGTAGGGGGCATCGCGCACGCCGCTTTCGCGTCCGAGCACGGCACCGGTGCCAGTCGCAAGCAACAGACGATCGGAGCCGGGCGCCCGCCGGTGCGCAACCCGGTCTGGATAGCCGCTGAGGACCGCCCGCAGAAATCCGACATCGGTAGATGTCGACGACGGCAGGTTGTCCCGTCGCGCGAGCCGCTCCTCAATCTGCCTGGCGGCGGTGTGAACCGAAGGAGGTGCCTCTACCCAGCGGTCGAGTGCCGACAACAGGTCGGACGCGGTGTTCGCGATGGCAACGGGCGGGCGATACCGCTCGGAGAGCAGCGCGGCCGCACGAATGACGCGCCGGTCGCCGCCGCCTGACAGCACGATTCGCGCAATCCGTGGCGGCAACGCCAGGCGATGCATCTGGCGCCCGAGGTCGGTCAGTCGTGAGCCGTCGATGGCGCCAAGGCGGGTCAGCAGGTCGAGCGCGGTGCGAAGCGAGTCGGCGCCCGGCGGGTCGAACCAGCCAAACGTTTCTGGCGACGCGCCCCACGCACAGACGTCGAGCGCCACTGCCGCGAGGTCGATGCGGTGAATGTCCGGGTCGCGGAATGGCCGAAGCCGATCGTCCGCGCGCCAGAGCCGATAGACCGTGCCGGGGGCGATGCGGCCGGCGCGGCCGGCGCGCTGGGTGGCCGCGGCTGCAGTGATCCGTTCGATGTTCAGGCTATCGACGCCGCGCTCCGCGTCATAGCGCGCAACCTTCTCGACGCCGGAGTCGACGACGGCGGTGACGCGCGGGACGGTGAGTGAGGTCTCTGCGATGTTGGTGCTGACGATCACCCGTCGCCGGTCGGAGTCTGGTGAGAGCACGCGGTCCTGCTCGCTCGTCTCCAGAGAACCGTGCAGCGGGAGGACCTGGATTGTCGGCGACAGGCGGCGGTGGAGTTCTGCGATGGTTCGTTGGATCTCTCCCGCGCCGGGCTGGAAACAGAGAACGTCCCCGGGTGTCTCGTCCAGGATCGATTCGACTGCTTCGACAACGGTATGCGTGGGATGGTAGGTGATGTTCAGCGGGTGACTCCGCCCTGCTACACGGATCACGGGGCAGTTGCCAAGGAAAGCTGCGACGCTGGCTTCGTCGATCGTGGCCGACATGACGACCAGACGCAGGTCATCGCGCGCCTCCATCGCTTGCCTGGACATGGCGATAGCGAGATCGGCGTGAATGCTTCGTTCGTGGAACTCGTCGATGATGATGGTGGTGAATTCGGAAAGCAGCGCGTCCTGTTGCAGAAAGGCCGTCAGGATGCCTTCGGTGGCAACGACGAGGCGCGTGTGTGCCGACCACTGTCGGTCGTTCCGTACGTGCCAGCCCACGTCGCGACCGAGTCGCCAGCCCTGTTCATCGGCAATTCGTCGTGCAATAGCCCGGGCTGCGGCACGGCGGGGTTGCAGGAGGATGGTCCGGCCCGCATCGAGAAGCGCCGGTGGAACGCGGGTGGTCTTTCCTGCGCCAGGATCGGCGACGATGACAACGGCGCGCGAATGTGCAACCGCGGAGTGTATCTGCGGGAGCGCTGCGTCGATAGGGAGGACAAGGCGCACCAGAATGGCGATCTGGGTAAGCCCGCCCTTTTGCGGGACTCACCGGACGGCAAGAATCAGGCTTGGGTGGCGACCCCGACGGGACAGGAGACGCCGGTGCGTCCGAGTCCGCAAAACTTCAGAGCGACACCGTTCATACAGAATCGCTGGCCGGTCGGCGCAGGCCCGTCCGGGAACACGTGCCCGGGTGCCCCCGCAATTAGCACAGTGGACCTCGGTCCTGGCCATCAAGTGGCTGCGGTCCCCCCAAATGGCGACTGCGGCTGGTAGCGGTGTAAAGGAACTGGGTCAGTCGCTGCAGTTGTCGTCCTTGGTTTCGGCGCGGAACAACTCGTGACCTCAGGCCGCGCAGGCGAAGGTCCCATCTCGAGAATCGGCGGTGAGCCGATACCCGGGCGTTCGGTGCCATGCTGGCGAAGGACGCGGTACTGCTCCGGCGTCAGTTCGGCAGCCCACTCGGCTTCGGTCTTCTGCACGGTGAAGATCTCGAGGCCCATGTCGTGAGTCTAACTGTTTGATGCATTCAGTTATCGAGGGATTTCACGGTGGCGCGCCTGCCAACAGGGTTCGCGCGGTCAACGATTGTCCGATTAGCCCAGCCGGCGATTTCGTCCTCTACTGGATGATTGCCAACCGGCGTATTCGTTTCAATTTCTCGCTCGACCGGGCCCTGGCCTGGGCGCGCGAGCTCGGCCGGCCACTCGTCGTGCTCGAGGCGCTGCGCGTCGACTATCCGCACGCGTCGGAGCGGATCCATCGATTCGTGATTGATGGAATGGCGACGAATGCTCAAGCTTTCGAGGGTTCCAAGGTCCTGTACTACCCCTACGTTGAGCCTGCCGCTGGGGCCGGCCGAGGGTTTCTGGAGCGGCTCGGAAAGCAGGCATGCGTCGTCGTCACGGACGACTTTCCCTGCTTCTTTCTCCCTCAGGCGATCAAGAGCGCCGGCGAGAGCCTGAAAGTGCGCCTGGAGGCCATAGACAGCAACGGCCTTATGCCAATGGCAGCGGTTCCTCGAGCCTACCCGGCGGCGGTTCACCTCCGCCGTTTCATGCAGAAGACGCTTCGGAGCCACCTGGTCGACGTTCCCGCCTCCAAGCCACTCGTCGGAGCGGATCTTCCCCAGCTGGGGTCGATGCCTGAGGATGTTACCCTTCGCTGGCCGGCTGCAAGTGGCGCGATGCTAAGCGGGGCATCGGCCGCCCTCTCCGAACTCGCCATCGACAGACGCGTGGGTCCGGTGTCTGTCCGTGGTGGAGAAACCGCGGGACGCAGCGCTTTGATGAGCTTTGTGAAAGAGCGCTTGGACACGTACCACGAGCGGCAGCGCCATCCCGACGACCGTGCGACCAGTCGCCTCTCGCCGTATCTGCACTTTGGGCACATTTCGGCGCATGAAGTATTCGCGGCGGTCATGCGGGCTGAAAGCTGGAATCTTGGCCGCCTGGCCGGTGGGGCGTCTGGCGCTCGGGAAGGTTGGTGGGGTGTCAGGCCAGGAGCCGAGGCGTTTCTGGACCAGTTGGTCGTCTGGAGAGAGTTGGGCTTCAACACCTGCTTCAGGCGACCGGCCGACTACGACCAATTTGAGGGCCTACCGGAATGGGCCCAGCAGACGCTGATTCTCCACTCGAGCGACCGCAGGAGCTATGTGTACGATCGTGACGCATTTGAGCGGGCCGCGACCCACGATCCGCTCTGGAACGCCGCACAGAGGGAGCTGCTTCGCGACGGGTGGATGCACAACTACATGCGCATGTTGTGGGGGAAGAAGATCCTGGAGTGGTCGGCGACACCGGAGGAGGCGCTTCAGACCATGATTGCCCTGATGAATCGATGGGCTATCGACGGCAGGGATCCCAATTCCTACGCCGGCTACATGTGGACGCTTGGCCGCTACGATCGGCCATGGCCGGAGCGGCCAATATTCGGGACCGTCCGGTCAATGAGCTCGAACAACACGCAGCGTAAGGTTCGCGTCCGCCAATACCTGGCCGCAGACGGTCTGGACTTCGGCGAGGACTGAGCGTGGCGACGCCGGCGTGTGGCGGCGCAGTCGCAGACTGCGCTGAGCACACGCAGCCACCCAAACAAAAAAAGCCCACAGGGTTTGACACCTGTGGGCTCTTCTTGCTGAATAATGCCGGCAGCGACCTACTCTCCCACGCACTTTCGCACGCAGTACCATCGGCGGTATCAGGCTTAACTTCCGTGTTCGGAATGGGAACGGGTGTGACCCTGATCCTATGACCACCGGCAAAGTGGTTCCGGGGGATGAGCCCGGGATCTTGTCTGCCTGGGGTCCTCCAACGCGGGCGCGGCTTTCATGCCGCGCGCCTACTCGCGCCTTTGGTCGTCCCAGACAATTTTATAAAGAGCCGCTCGCTCCTCCTGAGAGGAACGACCAACTGAATATCCTGCAAACGGTAGTTTTGACCGATTCACTTCACGCAGCGGTTTCGTTGCGTGCATTCAAAAACGATTTATGGTCAAGCCTCACGGCTGATTAGTATCGGTAAGCTCAACATGTCGCCATGCTTACACACCCGACCTATCACCTGGTAATCTTCCAGGAGCCTTCAGGGAAGTAAACTTCCAGGGAGATCTCATCTTGTGGAGGGTTTCACGCTTAGATGCATTCAGCGTTTCTCCCTTCCGGACGTAGCTACTCGGCACTGCCGCTGGCGCGACAACCGATACACTAGAGGTCCGTCCAACCCGGTCCTCTCGTACTAAGGTCAGACCCACTCAAATCTCCTGCGCCCATCACAGATAGAGACCGAACTGTCTCGCGACGTTCTAAACCCAGCTCACGTACCACTTTAATCGGCGAACAGCCGAACCCTTGGAACCTGCTACAGCTCCAGGATGTGATGAGCCGACAT
>JBKJMH010000176.1:0-21210 GCA_046596625.1 Vicinamibacterales bacterium
TCCCTGTGGCACAATGCTTGACGTTACGGAAGATAAACCTACGGAAAGGATTGCTGGCGTTTGAGCAAGGACGATCTCATCGACATGCAGGGCACCGTGGTGGCGGTTCACAGTGGCGGACTCTACCGCGTGCAGTGCGACGCCGGACACGAAGTGCTCGCTCAGCTCAGCGGCCGTATGCGGCGATTCCGCATCAAGGTGGTGCCGGGTGACCGCGTGACCGTCGGCGTGTCGCCGTACGATCCGGTTCGGGGCATCATTACCTTCCGCGCACGCTAGCCAGAACGATTTGCAACCCAAGACAACCGATAGAAACTCCTCCCGACGCCGCGGCGGACCGCCGCGGACGGGTGGCTCGAGGCGCCCGCGCACCCGCACGTTCGCGCCGATGTCGAGCCCCACGCCAATTTCGCTCGCTCCTACGGTCTGCGATACCGCACCGGTACCGTTTGCCTCGCTGAACCTCGACCACCGGCTGCTCGAAGGCACCCGTGACCTGGGCTACAAGGAGACGCGGCCGATCCAGAGCGCGGTCATCCCGCTGGCGCTCGCTGGCTCGGACCTGATCGCGTGTGCCGAAACCGGCACCGGCAAGACGTGCGCGTTCGTCGTGCCGACGCTGCAGACGCTGTTGACCACGACGACCCGCCATCCTCATCCGGCAGGGTCAGCGTCCGGACCGCGCAGCCGCGTGCTCGTGCTCGCCCCGACACGTGAGCTGGCTGTGCAGATCGAGGACGAAATCCACGGTCTGGCCTACCACACCAATGTATCCAGCGCGGCCGTGTACGGCGGCGTCGAGATGGGCATGCAGGAACGGGCCCTGAAGGCTGGCGTCGACATCATCGTCGCCACGCCGGGCCGCCTGATGGATCACATGCGGCAGCAGAACGCCGACCTCACCGGCGTCGAGCTGCTCATCCTCGACGAGGCCGACCGCATGATGGACATGGGCTTCTGGCCCGACGTGCGGCGCATCATCTCGGCACTGCCCACCGAACGCCAGACGCTGCTCTTCTCGGCGACCGTGCCGGAAGAGATTGTGAAGCAGGCGTTCGAGATTGCGCACGAACCCAAGTACATCCAGGTGGGCCAGCGCAGCCGGGCGGCGAAGTCGATCACGCACCGCGTCGAGTTCCTCGAGGATTCGGCCAAGCTCGAGTGGCTGATCCAGCACCTGCGGCGTCCTGAAGGACCGGTGCTCGTGTTCTCGCGCACGAAGGTCGGTGCCGACCGCCTCGCGCAGCGACTGCATGGGGCCGGGGTCAAGTGTGCCGCGCTGCACGCGGACCGCACGCAGGATCAGCGACGTATCGCGGTCGAGGGCTTCAAGGGTGGCCGCTTCAAAGTGCTCGTCGCCACCGACATTGCCGCACGTGGACTCGACATCTCCGGCATCCACACCGTCATCAACTACGAACTGCCGGACTCGCCTGAAACCTACGTGCACCGCGTCGGTCGCACCGGACGCGCAGACGAGGTCGGCAACGCCATCACGCTCGTCGATCCAGCCGACCGTCAGGTCTGGGAGAGCATGGAAAAGTCCGTCGGCGTTGTCCTAGAATAAATCGAATGTCGGATCCGTTTTCCCCAGCTCCGCCCGACGACACGCCTGCCGCACCTGCGGCACCTGCCGCCACGCCTGACGTGTCGGCTGCGGTGATCAAGTTCAAGTCGTGCCGGTGGCGGCGTCCTCCGGAAGATGGCCCGGAGTGTTGCGGTCATCGCGACGTCCTGCCGATTGCCGGCACCAGCTTCAAGCCCGACTCGTGGTGCCCGGACTGCCAGTTCTTCAAGCTGCGCCGCACGCCGAAGAAGCGCGACCCCCAGGACTACTCGCGGTACTAGCGAGGGACGCTCGAAGGAATGCAGATTTAAGAATGCAGAGTTCAGATTTGGCCTCGCACCCTGACCTGACATTCCAATCTGCAATCTGAACTCTGCGCTCTGCAATTCAGGCGGGAGCGCTCACTCCGAAAACTCCCGCGCCAGCTCCACCCACTCGCCCTTCGGCGCCAGTTGCTGGTACGACCGCCAGTGCGGCCTGGCCTCGTGCGACAGCCCCATCTTCTCCAGCGTCACCGCCATGTAGAAGTGCGAGTCGGCGTAGTACGGATTGAGGAGCAACGCCTCGTCGTAGCAGCGGCGTGCCTGGTCGAACTCGCCGAGGTCGTGATGGATGTTCCCGAGGTTGAAGTGCGCCTCGAAGAAGTCGGACTCGAGCGCGATGGCTCGTTCGTAGAGCGACTGTGCCTCGACGGTCTCGTGGTGGGTGTAGTGGATGTTCGCGAGGTTGATGAGCGCCGCCACCAGGTGCGGATCGCATTCGAGCGCCTTGCGGTAGAGCGCAGCTGCTTCCTCGAGCGTCGCTTCGTTCCCGTCGTCGAGGACGGAGGCGTGGCGGAAGAAGGCCTCGGCCCGGGCGGTGTCGCGCGGCGGCGAGTCGAGCAGCCGGGTCTTCGGCGCGCGCGGCTGCAGCGCCACGATCTTCGCGGGAGCCGCATCGAGCCGGAAGTCGAACGTGAGCTGTCCCAGACGTGACGCCAGCAGCGTGCGCAGGACGCTGCGAAAGGTGGCGCCGGCGCTCATCTCTTCGTTCGCCTGCTTGATCGGCGACAAATCCGGGAAGGCGAAGAACGTGTCGGCGTTGGTCTTCAGGACCGGCTTGACGATCCCGTATTTCACCAGATACCGCAGGTGATCCTCGCGGAGCGCACGATAGCGGGCCAGCAGGTCGCGGGTGGCGTGGTACTGCCGTGTCAGTGCCGAGGGCGTCGGCTGCCCCACCAGCTCGCAGAACGCGTCTTCGGTCAGTACCTGAATGGCGAGGCTGTGCTGCTGGTTCAACTCCTCGACGCGCTTGATCTTGTTGCTGGTCGATGCGCCGCCCGCGAACCCCTCACCGCCAATCACCAGCATCGTCACCTTCGCGTTGACGTCGTCGGCCGTGGCGCCGCCGAGGCGGGCCACGAGCGCGCGCGCGTCCTTGCGGCCGAGCGTGCTCAGCTTTCCGGTGAAGACGACCAGATGGCCGGCGAGCGAGTGCGGGGAGTGATCACGCTGCACGGGAAACACGCGTCCTCCGTCGGTGGGGAGCCAGGAGCAGGACGGTCTCCAAGATGATGGAGAATACGATTGATGTCAACACTGGCTTCACCGCTCGTCGCGGAGCACGCATCATGATCCTGGCCGGCGACGTCGGCGGCACCAAGACCCTGCTGGGACTGTTCGAGACGCGAACCGCGAGGCCGCGCCCGGTGCACGTGCGCAGCTTCGAGACGACCACCTTCCCCGGTCTCACCGACATGATCGCGGCGTTCACGGCGGATGAGGCTGTCGGGGGAACGTCGCTGGCCGCGGCCTGCTTCGGCATCGCCGGCCCGGTGCTCGGCGACACGGCGGAGCTCACGAACGTGCCGTTCAGCATTGATGCGAGCGATGTCGCGCGCCGCTTCGAGATTCCGCACATCAAGCTGCTCAACGATCTCGAGGCGATGGCGTACTCCGTGCCGGTGCTCACGGGCGACGAGCTCCACGTGCTGCAACGCGGCGAAGCCATTCGCGGCGGCAACATGGCGCTGATCGCCGCAGGTACCGGGCTGGGTCAGGCACTCCTGCACAACGTAGCCGGACGCTTCCTCCCGTCTCCCACCGAGGCTGGCCATGCCGACTGGGCGCCGCGCACCGAACGGGACATCGCGGTGCTCAGGCACCTGGTGACCCGATACGGCCGCGCGGAAGTGGAGCATGTCGTGTCGGGTAAGGGGCTGCCGAACCTGCACCGCGCCACACACCCCCACGGCTGCGATGCGGGCATCGACCCCGACGACCCTGGCGCGCCGGCCGCACTGACCCACGCGGCGCTCGAACGTCGCTGCGCCGGCTGCATCGACGCGCTCGAGATCTTCGTCGACGCCTATGGTGCCGAGGCCGGGAACGCCGCGCTGCGCTCGGTGGCGACGGCCGGCTTGTTCGTCGGCGGCGGCATCGCCCCGAAGATCCTGCCGGCACTGACCGATGGACGCTTCCTCGAGGCATTCAGGGACAAGGGCGCGATGCGCCCGCTGGTCGAAGCCGTGCCGGTGCAGATCATCCTGAATCCCGAAGCGGGGCTGCTCGGCGCCGCCGTGCACGCGGCAGATCTGCTGTAGGCGCACCTGAAGGTGCGCGGCTACGACACGAGAGTACGTAGCTGCCGACTCTCAGCTCGGCGGAGTAAGCTGTCGCTGTGGTCTGGGTGTTCGCAAAAGACGGTCGGCAACTCCGGTGCGAGGTCACGCGCACCGACGAGCCTGCCTCGTACCACATCATCGTGACGCAACCCGATCGGCCGCGTACGGTCGAGGCAATCGCCGACCCTGCGGCGCTCATCGATCGGATCGCCGCCGTGACGCTCACTCTTCGCGCCGACGGCTGGCAACTGACCTGAGCTGCCGCGCGCGCGTCCCTTCACAATCCGGGTACGTCGATGAACCAGTCCGAACTGCTTCGCCTGGCCGCCGAGCGCGGCATTCGCTACCGCGACAATCTGCCGCAGGCGCGCGTCACGCCGAGCGCCTCACCCGACTCGCTTCGCGCCGCCCTGGGTGGACCAGCGCCCGAGCTGCCGTCCGCCCCTGACGCGGTGCTCACACGCCTCGCCGACATCGTGGAGGCCGGCGGACTGATGGGCATGGGCTCTGGCCGGTTCTTCGGATTCGTCATCGGCGGTGCCCTCCCAGCCGCCCTCGGCGCCGACTGGCTCGCCAGCGCGTGGGACCAGAACGCCGGACTCTTCTCGCCAACCCCCGGTGTCGCCGTCGTCGAGGAAATCGCCGGACGCTGGGTGATCGAGATGCTGGGTCTGCCGGCGCAGGCGTCGTTCGCCTTCGTCACCGGCGGACAGATGGCCAACACCACCGCGCTCGCCGCCGCCCGCAATCATGTGCTGGCGCAGGTGGGCTGGGACGTCGAGGCCGATGGCCTCACCGGTGCCCCCGCCATCAGGCTCGTGGTTGGCGAGGAAGTGCACGTCACCGTGCCGCGCGGCGCGCGCCTGCTCGGGCTCGGCACGCGCACGATGGAGCGCGTGGCGGTCGACGCCAACGGCGCGATGCTGCCCGACGCCCTGGAGCAGGTGCTGAGCGCGCGGCTGCCCCAGCCGACGATCGTCTGCTGCCAGACCGGCAATGTGAACACCGGCGCCATCGACCCGGTCGGTCCACTCGCGGCGATTGCCCATCGCCACGGCGCGTGGCTGCATGTCGACGGCGCGATCGGGCTGTGGGCCGCCGCCGTGCGGCCGTCACGCCTGCCCGGACTCGAGCTGGCCGACTCGTGGTCGACCGACGCCCACAAGTGGCTGAACGTCCCGTACGACTGCGGCATCACCATCTGCGCGCATCCCGAGGCCCACCGCGCGGCGATGACCGTCACCGCGTCGTACCTGGTGCAGGCGGCTCCGGGTACGGACCGCGACCCGGTCGACTGGAATCCCGAGTTCTCGCGCCGCGCCCGCTCGCTGCCCGTGTATGCCGCGCTTGCCTCACTCGGCCGTTGCGGCGTGGCGGACATCGTCGAGCGTTGCTGCGCCCACGCACGCCGTTTCGCCGAACGTCTGGGTTCGGTGCCCGGCGTCGTCATCCTCAACGACGTGGTGCTGAACCAGGTGCTCGTGCGCTTTCTCGCGCCGTCTGGCGCAGAGGCCGATCATGATGCGCGCACCCGCAGTGTCATCGCCGCGGTGCAGCGCGACGGCACCTGCTGGCTCGGGGGCTCGACGTGGCGCGGACGGGCGGTGATGCGGATTTCGGTGAGTAGCGCAGCGACGACAGCGGCGGACGTGGACGCGTCGGTCGATGCGATTCTGCGCGCGGCGAACGCGGTGTAGCCTCGGCTACTACGCTCTGCGGCGCCGGCCGGCGTTCACCAGCCACATCCATGGCCGATGCACGTGACGCAGCCAGTTGGACGCCACCACCAGGCTCGACGGCCGTCGCACCTCGAGCAGGGCGCCGTCCGGAACCGCGGTGATGCGCCACCCCCACAGTCCAGCCGCTGCGGTCACACCACACAGCGCGACCACGGCGCTGGCGCGCCAGCGGCCGGACTCAGCTCGCATCATCGGCCACGCTCGGCGCACTCAGACGTGCGCGAGCCCCTCGCCTTGCACGAGCTGATCGAACCAGAGGCTCGACAGCTTCTCCTGCACCGTGTTCTGCCGCAGGCGGGCGGCGAGGTTCGGGAAATCGACACGGTCCAGTTCCTGGTCCTGGTTGAAGCACGAGAAGATGATCGTCTCCTTGCCGGTGACCGGATCGACATGCTTCTGGAGGCACTGCGCGCAGACTTCTTTCATCATGCACTGCATCGGCGAGTTGATGCTGCCGATGCCAACGTGCTCCTTCTTCAGGAACGGCGCCAGGGCACCGTGGCGTGCCGCCTTCACGGCGGCCATCATGCGGTCCGACCCGATGGCGATGATGCGGTCGATCGACTCGAGCGGGATGAGCGGTGTGCCAAGCTGCCCCGCCTGATACGCCAGCATCGCCTGCACGATGTTGCCGCGGACGTGCGCGTCCTGCGGCCGGCCGGCTGCGATCTCCACACCGACGTCCGTGCTCCAGATCACCTGATCGGTCGACGCCTCGATGTCTTCGCGCTTGAACATGTCGGCGCCGTTCTTGTAGCCGGCGAAGTAGAGCACACGGTTGCCGTTGGCGCGCAGCGCTTTCGCGATCGAGAACAGCACGGCGTTGCCGAGGCCGCCACCAAGCAGCAGCACGTTCTGGTTCTCGGGGATCTCGGTCGGTGCGCCAGTCGGCCCCATCACCACCACCGGCTCTCCCTTGCGGAGGTAGGCGACGAGACGGCTCGATGCGCCCATCTCGAGCGTGATCATCGACAGCAGCCCCTGCTCCTTGTCCACCCAGGCGCCGGTGAGGGCGATGCCCTCCATCAACAGCGGCACGGGCCGGCCGTCCACGCTCACGCGGTGGGCGCCCGACTCGAAGTTCTGCAGCCGGTAGAACTGCCCCGGCTCGAAGTGACGGGCGGCCGCCGGCGCCCTGACGATCACCTCGACGATCGTCGGCGTGAGTCGGATGACCTCCTCCACATGCGCGAGGAACTCCTGGTCGAGCCGCTCGCCGAGCGCCTGCCACGCACGCTCGCGTGCCGGCTGTGTCGCGGCGTCGACCTGGGCCAGCGCGTCGCTGAACAGCTCCACCACTTTCGGATAGCCGGTCTTGGCCGAGGCCATCGCCTTGACGACGTTGCCCGCGAAGCGTGGGTGGTTGTCGCCGTAGTAGCTGACGAAGCGGCCATCCTTCTCGTACGACGTGAAGAAGCCCGAACCGTCCGCGACGAGGTGCGCCGCCCCATCATCATCACGCACGATGCGGTGCGGCTGGAAGAACTTCTGCTTCGCATCGAGCGCGAAGGTACCCGGCAACTCCTTCTCGTAGGTCACATTCGGCGACGTGCCGGCCGCCACCATCAGCGCCCGTGCCGGCAGCGTGACGATGGCGTCCGGCCCCTCCTGCCCTTCCCGCCTGAAGATCACCCCATCGAGCGCGCCGTAGGCGTCCGGCACGGCCTCCAGCGGATTCACGTTCTCGGTGAAGGAGATCCCTTCCTCGAGCGCCTTGATGATCTCTTCGTGATTGAGGCGGTAGGCCGGGGCATCGACCATGCGCTTGCGGTAGGCCACCGTAACGCCGCCCCACGCACGCAGCATCGGCACGAAGTTGGGCGCTTCCCCCGCCGCCGTGGCACGCACCCGCTCGGCACGCACCTCACGCCCATGCGCGACGTATTCGTCCAGCACGAACAGTTCCTCGACGTCGTAGCTGGCGCGCACGGCCGCCTCGCCAAGCGCCGCCACCAGCGCCTCGTGCTGGCCGAGGATTTTCTCGACCTGCACCGGGTAGTACGCCATCAACTCGGTAGCGGTGTCGATGGCGGTCAGGCCGCCGCCGATGACCACGGCGGGGAGCCGCACCTGCAGGTTCGGCAGCGCGTCGCGCTTGAACGCCCCCGTCAACTGCAGCGCCATCAGGAAGTCGCTGGCCTTGCGGATGCCGCGAATGAGGTTGTTCTTGATGTCGATGATCGTCGGCCGGCCGGCACCCGCCGCGATCGCCACATGATCGAACCCGTACTGCCACGCGTCGTCGATCGGCAGCGTGCCGCCGAAGCGGATGCCGCCGTACATCCGCAGCCCGCGCCGGCGCGCGAGCGTCAAATGCAGCAGCGTCAGGAAGTTCTTGTCCCAGCGCACAGTGATGCCGTACTCGGAGACGCCGCCGAACCCTTCGAGCACGCGCTCGTCGAGGTTGCGGTAGATCTCGCTCCAGTCGCGGATCGGCCGCGGTGCGACCTCGTCACTGCCGACGAGCGGCACCGGCAGCGGCTCGATCTTCAGGCCGTCGACGCCCACCACGCCGAATCCCTCGTTCACCAGGTAGTGCGCCAGCGTGTAGCCGGCCGGCCCGAGCCCGACGACGAGGACGTTCTTGCCGTTGTAGGGCAGCGCGTAGGGACGACGAACATTGAGCGGGTTCCAGCGCGTCAGCAGCCCGTACAGCTCGACGCCCCACGGCATGTTCAGCACGTCGGTCAGCACGCCGGTTTCGATCTGCGGGATGTTGACCGGTTCCTGCTTCTGGTAGATGCACCCCTTCATGCAGTCGTTGCAGATGCGGTGGCCGGTGCCCGGGCACATCGGGTTGTCGATGATGATGAGCGCGAGGGCGCCGATGGCGTCGCCCTGCTTGCGCAGCAGGTGCATCTCGGAGATCTTCTCGTCGAGCGGACACCCGTTCAACTCGATGCCGAGCGCGTTCACGGCAATCTTCCGCGTCGCATCGATGGCGGCCGTGCCCTTCGCGGTCTCCTTGAAGCCCTTCGAGCACGAGTCCTTGTCGCGTTCGTGGCACAGTACGCAGTAGTGGATTTCGCTCAGCACTTCTCGGTTGCTGGCGCGCGGGTCGGTGAGGGTGAAGCCGTCACGGCGGCGCAGGCGGACGTCCGGCCCGACCATCTGTTCGGGCAGCGCCGCGTCCAGCCGCTGCACGGGCACGAGGTTCCACGGCTCGATGTTCTCGGGAAAGCGGAGCACCACCCACGCGTGATACGCCGGATCGTGGATGCGCGCGGCACACCAGCGCTTGAGCGCCCCGAGGTCGGCCGTCACGACCTCCTTCTCGGTCTTCTCACGGTCCAGCAGGACACAGCCCATCCGCGCCAGCGCCAGTTCGACGTCCAGGCCCGAACTGTCAGTGCCCAGCATCCGGCTCACCGCGGCGTCGTCGTCGAGCGACCGGGCGAGGTGGCCACTCTTGAGCAGCGGCAGGGCTCGCCGGCGGACGAAGTCGACCTTGAAACGGAACAGGTCGTCCTGATCGCGCGTTGCGGAGCGCACCGACGAGGTGGCGGCGCCGACCTCGAACAACCGCTCGAGAAAGGCGCTGACGTGCGGCGCCATGCGCGTCAGCAGGCTCGAGACCGCCACGGCCGGACGCGGCGCGTCCGGGTCCGCCTGGTAGTCGTCCCACTCGGCCCAGAACGCGGCGTCGTTGGCGCGAACCTCTTCGCAGAAGCGTTCGTACAACGACGCCAGCCGTTCAGGTTCGTGCAGATCGGCGTAGGTGAAACCGGAAAGGCCGAGCGGCATCCGCGGGGACGGGGTATCAGGCGTATTCGTCATCGGTGGTATCACCATAGAATAGCCGCATGCGTGCCCTTTCCCTCGCTGCCGCCGGCCTCGTCGCGTTGACCCTGCACGCGTCGGCGCAACAGCCCGCGCGCCAGACGCCGCCGAAGGCGCGTACTCCGGCACCGGCCACGCGGCGACCAGCCGCGGCACCGCGCGTCGAGGCAGCCGTCCCGTTCGTGGTGGGCGAAACGCTCACCTACGACGTCGCCTGGTCGAACTACCTGGTGGCAGGGTCCGCCACCACGCGCGTCATGGAGAAGCGCCCGTCGTTCAACTCCACGGCGTACTACGTCGTGGCGGAGGGCAAGCCGATCCCGCTCATCGCGCGGTTCTACTCGGTCTATTACAAGATGGACTCGCTGCTGGACAGTTTTTCGACCCTGTCGCAGCGGTCGTCGCTCTACACCGAGGAAAACGGGGAGAAGCGCTCCGCCACCACCGTGTTCAACCGCAGCACACGGCGCGCGAGCTTCGAATCGAAGGAGGGGACGCAGACGATGAAGGACGAACTGGTCGTCCCCGCTGACGTCCAGGACGGCCTCGCCACGCTCTACACGCTGCGGGGCCGCGCGTTCCGCGCCGGAGAGACGGTCAGCGTCCCGGTGACCGACAGCGGCACGCTCTACACTGTGAGGTTCGAGGTCGGCGCGCCTGAGCCGATCAGGGTGCCAATGGGTTCGGTCACGGCGTGGAACCTGCGCGTCACCATCCTCGATGCCACGAACCAGTCGGTCGGCACCAACGTCCGCGCGTGGATCTCGACCGATGCCCGCCGGTTGCCGGTGCGGCTGCAGGCCGACCTGCCGGTCGGCAACTTCGCGCTCGCGCTGCGCAGCGCGCAATAGACAGGCGACCCGTGACGATCATGCTCAACGGCGACCGCTTCGAGCTGGCGGCCCCGCTCACCGTCTCAGAACTACTGGCCCACCTCGACATCGATTCGCGCCGCGTCGCAGTCGAACACAACCTCACCGTGCTGAAGAAGCCGGCCTACGACACCACGCGGCTCGCCGAGGGCGACCAGGTGGAGGTCGTGAACTTCGTCGGCGGAGGATAAGATCGGGGGATGGACACGCTGGTCATTGCGGGGCGCCCTTTCTCCTCACGGCTGATCATCGGCACGGGCAAGTACCCGTCCCACCAGGTGATGCAGCAGGCGCACGCCGCCTCCGGGGCCGACATGGCCACGGTGGCCGTCCGCCGCGTGAATATCTCGGACCGCACGCAGGAATCCCTCCTCGACTACATCGACACCGCGAAGATCTTCCTGCTGCCCAACACCGCCGGCTGCTACACCGCCGACGAAGCGGTGCGTACCGCGCGCCTCGGGCGCGAGGCCGGGCTGTCGAACTGGGTGAAGCTCGAGGTGATTGGCGACGAAGCCACGCTGTTCCCCGACAACGAGGGGCTGCTCGAAGCGACGCGCATCCTGGTCAAGGAAGGGTTCGTCGTGCTCCCGTATACGAGCGACGACCTCGTGGTGTGCAGAAAGCTGGTGGATGCCGGAGCGGCGGCGGTGATGCCGCTGGGGGCGCCGATCGGCTCGGGGCTCGGCATCCAGAACCCGAACAACATCCGCATCATCCGCGAGTTCATCACCTCGGTGCCGGTCATCGTCGATGCCGGAGTCGGCACGGCGTCGGACGCGGCGCTGGCAATGGAGCTCGGCGCCGATGCTGTGCTGATGAACACCGCGATCGCCGGTGCACAGAACCCGGTGGCGATGGCGGAGGCGATGCAGTATGCCGTGCGCGCCGGCCGCCTGGCGTTCACGTCGGGCCGCGTCGCGCGCAAGGCCTACGCGACAGCCAGCAGCCCGGTCGACGGCCTCATCGGCCGCTGACGCTCGGGGTCCGACTTCCATGGCGTAGGCGCGGACCTTCAGGTGCGCCGGACGGACCGACTCGAGGCCGACCTGAAGGTCGGCAGCTACACACACATGGCTGAAGCCGCGCGGCTACGACATGCACGCGTTCACGACGCGGCGACGAGCTGGTCGAGCGCGAAGTGCAGCCGCTCGAGCGACACGCGACGCTCGGCGCACCTTCGCCGCAGCGTCTCGAGCCGCTCGACGTCGATGAGCTGTGTGATCACCACCAGGTCGACCCCGTCGCTGTCGATCAGCCGCAGCAACTGGTCGTAGGCGCCGAGCACCGGGTAGCCCTGCATGTGCGCCCGTTCCATCGACGGATCCTCGATGATGAAGCCGAGCATGCGGTAGGCGCCCTCCCGCCGCGTGAGGATGTCGCGCACGACACTGGCGCCGACATCGCCCGCGCCATAGATCGCCACGCGCAGCCCATGCTGATTGCGCCGATGCGCGAACTCGCTGATCAGGCGGAACGACGCCCGCGACCCAGCCAGCAACAGCAGCAGCAGCGCGGCGTAGATGATGAACACGCCGCGCGAGTAGGCCTCGAAGCGGTAGGCGAACGTCAGGATCGCGATGTTCAGCAGCGTGCCCACCCCCACGCCCTTCGCGAACGTCACGCCGTCCATCAGCCCGAAGTACTGCCACACGCCCCGGTAGCCCCCGACCATGAACAGGCTGATTAACTGCACGCCCATCACGAGTGGCAGCGACTGGAGGAACTGCGGGAAGTAATCGCGGAACTCGACGGCGCTGTCGAAGCGCAGGCGGTACGCGCTGTAGTAGGCGATGGCTGTCAAACAGAGGTCGAGGAACACCTCGGCGATGCGCCGCCGGTAGACGAAGTTCACGACGAACGGGGTGATGCGGGCCGACCGCTCGAGCGCGGCGTCGTCGTGCTCGTAGACGCGCACGTGCGAGAGATAGACCGCGAAGATGATGCTCGCGATGACGAACACCGCGGCAGCCAGGCTTGGCAGGTCGCCGCGATAGTGCTGCAGCGAGACACCGAGCAGCCCGCCAAGGCCCGCCAGCGCCCACAACGCGAGCACGGCGCCTCGTTCGGACAGCCCGATGGCGACGAGCCGGTGCGACGAGTGGTCGCGGCCCCCCTGCGCGGCGCTGCGGCCGGAGAGGATGCGCGACACGGTCACCAGCGTGGTGTCGAGGATCGGCACCATCAAAATGAGCGCCGGGCCGGCCATGATCGACAGCATGCTGGCCGGCGCGTGCGTCTGCCCCGGCGACGCCAGCGTCAGCACCGACAGGTTCAACCCGAGGAAGAGGCTGCCGCTGTCGCCCATGAAGATCGACGCCGGATTGAAGTTGTAGACGAGGAACCCGGCAGCGGCGCCGATCAGCAGCGCCAGGTGCAGCTGTTCGGCCGGGTTCACCCCGTTCAGCACCAGGGCCGCGAGAACGCCCGTGCCGGCCACCACGCTGAGCCCGGCGCAGAGGCCGTCCATGTTGTCGAGCAGGTTGAAGGCGTTGGTCAGCCCGACAATCCAGAACAGCGTCAGCAGGGTGTCGAGCGTGAGCGATGACGACCACCCGAGCCGGTAATCGAAGAAGACCAGGAACGAAGCGACGCCAATTTCGAAGACGAGTTTCGTCGCCGGACGCAACGACACCACGTCGTCTACGAGGCCGATGGCGAACATCGCAGCGCCCGCCAGCAGCAGGGCCGGCAACGGTGTGATCCCGATCACGGCGGCATGCAGGGCGAGCACGGTCACCGCGATCGCCACCCCGCCCATGAGTGCCGTGGGACGCCCGTGCCAGCGATCGGCGCGCGGCTTCGCCACAAGTCCGTACCGGCGCGCGGCCAGACGGCACAGCGGCACGAGCAGCAGCGCGAGACCGAAGGCGAGAAGCACAGCGAGGACGAGCTGGGGCATGGACGTGCGGTCTCATGGTACAGGGTTTCGGAGCCGGTACAATAGGCAGGCCGATGCCCGCACTCCTCTTCAGCCGCCGATGACGATGATCCGCTGGGTGCTGCTGCCGTCCGCCGCAGCGGCGATCATTCTGGTGCTGCTGGCGCTGACGTGCCGGTGGATATGGCGGACGTCGCGTCCGCTCGGGTACATCGTGGCTGCCGGCATGGCGGTGCGTCTCGCCGCCGCGACGGCGCTCTTCTGGACCTCGTACCTGCAGTTGCCCCTGCTGTCGTCGATGCAACTGGGTGGCGGCTTCTGGCGCATGGCCCTCGACGCGCCCGGCTACCACCTGGGCGGACTGTTCGCGGCCGAGGGCACGCTCGAGTCCATCGCCGAAGGGAGCCCGTCGCCGGCGTACGTCCAGGCACTCGCGCTCTGGATGCGGCTGACCGGCACCAGCCCCTTCAGCGCGGTGCTGCTGAACCTGACGTGCTACGTCACGACTTGCGCGCTGCTGGTGGGGGCGCTGCGCGGCCTGACGTCTCGCCAGGCCGACCTGGTGCGCCGCGTCACGCTGCTGGCACTTTCGGCATCACCGATGCTGCTGTTCGTCAGCACGCAGGTGTTGAAAGACGACTTCTTCCTGCTCTTTTCCGCCACGCTCAGCGCCGGCGCCTGGTGGATTGCGCTGATGCTCGCGGCTCCGTCGCTTGCGTCGTGGCGACGCCTGGTGCCCGGCCTCCTCGCCGTGTCGGTTGGCGTGTTCGTGACCGCGGGAGTGCGCGTCTACTATCCGGCGATCGCCAGCCTCTGTTTCGGCCCGGCGTTCATCGTCGCGCTGCTCGGCAGGCGCCGGGTGTCGTGGACGCTCATCGTCGGCGCCGCGGCCCTGACGATTGTCACGGCGGGAACGGCGCTCTCCTTCGGTTCGGAGGAAGGGCGGAACTACATCGATGTGATCGGCGGCGCGGGTTCGCCTGCCGACGCCGTCAGCATGGTCGACGACGCACGCGCCGGATTCATCTCGTCCGGCGGCGCGACGAACATCGGCGAGGCGCCAACCAGCGCGCTGGGCGGCTCCACCAGCCGGCTGCGCGGGTTCACCGTGGGACTGGCCTCCATGTTCGTGCCGCTCATCGTGCTGCGGGCTCTCGGCCTGGTTACCGTGTCGGGGGGGGCGGCCATGGTGGCGCTCGGCGACGTCGATACGCTGTTCTTCGACGCCGTGTTCCTGGCCATCGTCGTCCTGACATGGCGGATGGGCCGCGAGCTGCGGCCGAACGCCGCCTTTCTCACCTTCGCGGTTTGCCTCGTGCTACTCCTGTGCGTGCTGATGGGCTATACGGTGACGAACGTCGGCACGCTCATCCGGCTTCGGCTGATGGTGCTCGTGCCGCTCGTCACGATGCCGCTTGCGTTCTCACGTCTGCCCCGCTACCTCCGAGAAGACGGCGACGCCGCACCGCCGCTCAGTGCTGCTGCGCCCACGCCAGCAGACTGAACAGCTGCCACGCTTGATCGGCCTCGCGGGTCCGCCCATCACGGAACGCCTGCCACCGGCTCCGCACCGGCGCCGGATTCAGCCCCAGGCCGGCGATCGTGTCGCCGGCACACATCCGGTCCATCTCGTCGCGCAGCGGCCCGCGCAGCCAGCGCTCGAGCGGCACGCCGAACCCCATCTTGGGCCGATCGACCAGCGCACGCGGCACCCGTGCATAGAGCATCGTCCGCAGGCAGGTCTTCTGCGTTGGGCCGTGACGCTTCAGCGCAAGCGGCATCGCCAGGGCCAGTTCGACCACGCGGTGATCGAGCAGCGGTGCCCGCACCTCGAGGCTCACCGCCATCGACGCCCGGTCTACCTTCGTCAGGATGTCCTCCGGCAGATACGACACCAGGTCGAGCAGCGGCGCCAGCTCGCGGCGCGGGATGTCCGCCGCCCGGGCGAGCACGTCCGCATACAGCTGCGACGACTCCGGGACGTCGCCCGTCATCGCCTCGACTTCATCGGGCGGCATCCAGCTGACGAAGCGCGCGTAGGTATCGTCGCCGTCCTGACGCAGGACATCGGCAGCGCGGCGCAGACGGCGCACCGGCAAGCGACTGGCGACCGCCGCGAGCGCGCGGCGCACGCCGCGTGGCTGCGCGAGCAACCACTGGCTGTCGGCATGATGGCGATAGCGCGGATAGCCGAAGAAGAGCTCGTCGCCGCCGTCACCCGACAGCGCCACAGTCACCTGCGCCCGTGCCGCCTTCGACACAAGATAGGTCGGAACCGCCGATGAATCGGCGAACGGCTCGTCGAACATCGTGGGCAGCCGGTGCACCACGTCGAGCAGTTCTTGCTCGCCGCACCGCTCTTCATGATGCTCGGTCCGGAGGTGCGCGGCGACCGCCGCCGCGTGGTCGGCTTCGTTGTAGGCCGGGTCGTCGAAGCGGATGGTGAAGGTACGGACAGCAGCGCGGCTCTGCTCCTGCATCAGCGCCACGATCAGCGACGAGTCGATGCCGCCCGAGAGGAACGCGCCGAGCGGCACGTCGGCGATCATGCGCTGGCGCACCGCGAGCACGAGCCGCTCCTCGAGATCGCGCGCGATGACGTCGGCCGGACGGCGATCGGCCCGCACGGCGTAGGCCAGCGGATCCCAGTAGCGCGACACGCGCACCGACCCGTGCTCCCACACCAGCTGGTGCGCGGGCGGCAGCTTGCGCGCGTGCACGTAGATCGTGCGCGGCGACGGCACATAGCCGTAGCGCAGGTAGAGCCGCACGCTCTCGCGGTCCAGCTCACGCGGAAACGCAGCGTCAGCGACGAGCGACTTCAGTTCTGACGCGAAGCGCAGCAGCCCGCCGTGCTCCGAGTAGTAGACCGGTTTCTTGCCGAGCCGATCGCGCACCAGCCACAGCCGCCGCCGCGGCTCGTCCCAGAGCGCGAACGCGAACATGCCGGCAAAGCGCTCGACGCAGTCGAGCCCCCACTGGTCGTAGGCGGCCAGCACCACCTCGGTGTCGGTCTGCGAGCGGAAGCGATGACCGGCAGCCTCGAGCTCGGCGCGGAGTTCGAGGAAGTTGTAGATCTCGCCGTTGAACGTGATGTGGAGGCGGCCGTTGTCCCACGGCATCGGGTTATGACCGAGCGGCGACAGGTCGACGATGGAGAGGCGACGATGCGCGAGGGCGACGCGGCCGTCAGCCGATTCCCACGCACCCGCATCGTCGGGGCCGCGGTGGGCGAGGCAAGCCGCCATGACGCGCGCCCGCTCCACCAGCGGCACGGGGCTCGACTGCGTCGTGAGCGTGGCGAGGCCGGCTATTCCGCACACGAGCGCGGCTCCCCCACGTCGAGCGCCACCGCCGCTGTTCGTCCGGCCGCCTCCGCCCAGAGCGCGGCCACGCGGGGCGCCCACACCTCGAGCGAGTACTCGCGCGCGATCGTCCGGCGACCAGCCACGCCGAGCGTGGCGCCCATCTGCGGGTTGTCGTAGAGCCGCGTCAGGGCCCCGCCCCACTCACCAGGCCTCGCCAGCAGGCCCGACACCTCAGGCTCGACGATGCGGAGGTTTGCGCCGACGGGTGAAGCCACGACCGGACGCCAGCAGGCCATGGCCTGGATCAACTTGAAGCCGCACTTGCCTTCGGTCCACATCGACTCGGGCAGCGGCATGATGCCGACGTGCGCCTTCGACAGCTCAGCCACCTCGGTCTGCTCCGACCACTCCACCCAGCGGACCGGGGCGTTACCCACGTCGAAGCGGCGCGCCCCGATGGCAACGATCTCCACGTTTCGTCCGCGCGCGAACGCGACCAGTTCGGGCATCATCGACTGCAGGTGCGGCGTCGTGGCCGGCGACCCGATCCACCCGATCGAGAAACGAGCGGGATCGGGAGGCGTGGGGGAGGCGGGATAGCGTGACAGATCGACCACCGTCGGCAGCAGCGCCACCTTGCTGCTGAAGCGGCGGGCGTAGGCGCAGAGGTACTCGCTGCCGGCGCAGTTGAGTTCGGCTTCCGCCATCAGTTGCCCGAGCTTGTTCCCCAGCACCCGGCGTACGAGACCGGAGGGGTGCTGATCGTAGGCGTGGAAGAACGCATCGTCAAAGTCGACGACGAACGGCACGGCCAGGCGTCCGAGCCAGTGCTCGAAGGCGTGCGGGAGGAACGGAATGAACTCGGCGTGCACGACCACCAGGTCGTAGCGGCGCGCTTTCAGCAGCGCCCCGAGACGCGTCACCGCCGCCTGCCCGAAGCGCCACCAGAGTTTCTCACCCCCGCCGAGCACCGCGGCCGTGTAGCGTTCATCGAAGAACGGCACGACGTCGCAGGTCACGCCGTGGTCGCGCAGGTACGGCAGGTACTGCACGAAGCGATGGCGGCAGCTGGCCGCCTGCGGGCCGTGCCGCGGCAGGATGAGGACCCGCAGGCTCACGACCGGCCTCGCGACGCGGTCCACAGCAACCCGTACGCACCCAGCGTTTCGCGCAGGCCGGTCGGCGAGCCGCCGATGGCGCAGGCCACCACACGAATGAGCGGCTCGACGGCGAGCGTGGCCAGTGCTACGAGCCCGGCGGCCAGCGGCGTGAAGTGCTTGCGGGCGTAGATCAAACGGCTCTGCAGCGAGTAGAACAGCCGACGGCTCTTGATCTGATCGGAGGTGCCGCCGCCCTTGTGGAACGCCCGGGTCTCGGTGAGATAGCGCGACCGCCAGCCGGCGCTCGCCGCCCGCCGCGAGAAGTCGAGGTCTTCGAAGTAAAGGAAGAAGGCCTCGTCGAAGCCGCAAAGGGCACGGAACACCTCGCGTCGCACCAGGTAGAACGCGCCGATGACGTGATCGACGTCGCGCGACTCTGCGTGGTCCCACTCCGCCATGACGTAGCCGGTGAAGACCGACGGCAGCAGGCGGTCGAGTCCGAGCGTCTTGGCTACCGTACTGCCGACCGTCGGGAACCGAGCGCAGCTGCGGCTGATTCGGCCCTGTTCCTCCAGCAACTGGATCCCGGCAATGCCGTACGACGCGTGCGCCGGCTGGTCGAGCCAGGCGACCGCGGCGGGGATCGAGGAAGGCTCCACAACCGTGTCCGGGTTGAGGAACAGGAGATAGTCGGCTTCGATGGTGGCGGCCGCCTGATTGCAAGCCGCCGCGAATCCCCGGTTGGTACTATTGCGGATAATGTGCAGTGGCAGCGCCACCGTGGAGAGCGCGTCAACCGAGCCGTCGCCGGACGCATTGTCCACGATCACAACAGTCGACAGTGTCACGGTGTCCCACACCGTGGCGGCGATCGACCGCAGACAATCGACCAACTGGAGACCCGCGTTCCAGTTCACGATCGCGATCCCGACGGAACGGGGCGGGTAGGCGGTCATCCGCATATATTGTACGTGCGCTCGTTCGAGCGCGGACGGGCCGAACGGCGCGACGGTGGCGCCGGCAGGAGCATGATGGCGGAGATTACAGAACACCACAGCGGCCCGTACCTCATCGCCAGCTATGCCGCCAAGGATCCGTCGTACTACGGCAATCCCAGGCGCGACTATATTGCCGCGCTGCCTGCGAACCCCGATGCGGCGATTCTGGAGCTGGGGTGCGGCAACGGCGCCACAGGCCTGCTGGCGCTGCGCGAGGGCAAGTGCGGCCGCTACGTCGGCATCGAGATGTTCGAGCCAATGGCCCGCCGGGCGGAGGAGGTGCTGACCGCCGTGCACGTCGGCAACATCGAAACGCTCACGCTCCCCTACGAGACAGGCACATTCGATGCCCTGATCATGAGCGAAGTGCTCGAACACCTGGTGGAACCCGATGTCGTACTCGCCAGACTCGTGCCACTGCTGAAGCCGGGCGGCCGCGTCTTCGCCAGTTCACCCAGCATTGCGCACTGGCGTCCGATCTGGGATCTGATCCAGGGCCGCTTCGACTACAAGGAAAAGGGGCTGATGGACCGTACCCACCTGCGGTGGTTCACACCCACGTCGTTTCGCAGGATGTTCGAGGCGGCTGGGGTCACCGTCGATTCGCTGCGCCCGTACGTCGCCGTCTCGAAGCGGAAGCAGTTCCTCTTCGATCTGCTCGGCCCACGCTTCGCGCACCTGTCGATGTCCCAGATGAACGTCCACGGGCACCGCGCGCGCTGAGCGTCAGGGCCTCGGGTGGCCGCGCTCGTCGAGCAAGCGCCGTACTACCTGCTGGTCGGCCCGCTCCACCAGCTTGCCGCCAGCCAGCGAGCGCTTCAGGAACGGAAACCCCGCGCGGACCAGCGGCAGCGCGTAGCGCAGCGACGGATCGCCAGACTCCTGCCTCGGCGCGTACCAGAGCGCCCCCACGCTCATTGCGCCTGCGGCCACTCGCGCCAGCCGCGTTTCCTGGCAGTTCACAACGTCCTGGAAGCGATTGAACGCCGCGTGTGCCGGAAGCACCGTGCGCAGCGCGCGCACGGTGTGGGGCCCGACGTTGCGCACATGCCAGGCGTACGACTGCACGTGGGGTTCGAACGCCGACCACGCCGTGAAGCCGGTAAACACCCAGGTCCGGCGGTCGAGCACCGGCGTCAGGTCGACAAACGGACCGAGCACCGAGTCGTTCATGACGAAGAGGTCGGACCCTGGAGAACGCGCCGCCACTTCGCGAAGCGCCAGCCCGTAGGCCGAGAAGTCGTAACCGTCGAGCCCCTTCCACACCACGGCATCGGCCAGGTCGAGCACGTGCGAGGGAATCATCGCCGGCGACGGCGCCGCGCACACCACCAGCAGCCCGCGCGACAGTGCGCGCAGTCGCTCGAGCGTGTAGCGGTGGGCCGGGGTCAGTTGGCCGTCAGCGGCGTACAGGAAATAGGCCGTCCATCGCTCTCGCGGTGTGACAGTCCGGACAACCGCTGCCTGCGGCGCGCGGCGCAGGCCGGTGAGCAGCGATTTCACGCGGGCGAGCCTGACGACCATTGTCGGCCGCGAGCCGACGAAGGTCCATTCGGGGACGAGTTCCGAGAGCGCCGGCTGGACCTCCTCATGCGGAGCGCCCATCACGCGCTTGCCCTGCTGCGCACGCCGGCGAGCAGGCCGACCGCGTTGCGACGCAGCAGCGGGCTGGCCGCTACCAGCGCCGCGGTGGTTCCGGCCCACGCGACCCCAGCGACCGCAACCACGCCGAGGAACGACGCCGGAATGGGTATCGCGAGGCGGCAGAGCGCCGTGACGGCAACGGCGGCGCAGACCGGCCACGCGATATCAGCGCCGAGCCAGCGCCGGCCGGTCTCAGCGCCGAGTCGTCGATGTGTGACCGTGATCGTTGCCGCCGCAAACAGCACGTTGACGATGGGCCAGGTGGCGGCGGCGCCAACCGCGCCATAGCGGCTTGCCAGCACCAGCACCAGCGGCAAGGCGACGCCGCAGAGCGACGCGTTGATGGTCAGTGCGACGCGCGTCCACCCGTGCGCCAGCTGCAGCCCGAACGGAATCAACAGCAGCCCGTGCAGCGCCATGCCGGCCACGAGCAGCGCGGCAATCGGCGCCGTGGCCGTGGCGGCAACCGGATCGCGCGTCCAGACCAGGATGAGCGGGCGGGCGAACAGGCAGAGGACCGCCGCGGCTGGAACCGTCAGCACGGCCATCACCCCCCAGGCCCTTCGATACGACGCCTGGAGTGTCGCCGTGTCACCGAGCGCCACCAGCGACGACAACCGTGGAAACACTGAGGCGTACACCGGGCTCACGAACGTGTACAGCAGCGCGTTCGCCAGAGTCGCGCCGAGCATGTAGTAGCCGAAGGTCTCGAGCGG
>JBKJMH010000228.1:0-10329 GCA_046596625.1 Vicinamibacterales bacterium
CCTGCTGGTGCGGGTCGACGCCGACGCGCTCGACGTCACGCTGCCGGTCGTGCCGCCGCAGGGCGATGTCCAGACGGTTCGACTCGTCGACGCCACCAACATCGCCATCGACCTCGGCCCGCGGTTCACGAGCTACCGGGCCACGACGCAACCGACCGACACCGGTGCCCGGCTCGTCGTCGACATCGTCGGTGCCGTGGAACCGTCCGCGCCGGTGCCGGTGCCGACCGCACCCGCTCCTGCCGTCACGTCGGACACACAGCCGGTGCTGCCGCAGGGCGGCACGTCCATCCGCACCGTGGCGATCGATGCGGGCCACGGCGGCGACGACACGGGCGCGAAGGGGGCGGCCGGCACGCTCGAGAAGGACGTGGCACTCGATGCGGCGCGGCGGTTGAAGGGCGCGCTCGAGGCGCGTCTCGGCTTGCGCGTCATCATGACGCGTGACGACGATCGCACCGTCCCAGTGGAGAATCGCAGCGCCGTCGCCAACAACAACAAGGCCGACCTGTTCATCAGCCTGCATGCCAATGCGTCGTTCCGAGCCGACGTCATCGGCGCCACGGCATACATTGCGTCGTTCAGCAATGCCGACTATGCCGTCGAGGGGCTCGCGCCTGAACGGCTGCCGGTGTTCGGCGGCGGACTTCGCAACATCGAGGTGGTGCCGTGGAACCTCGCCCAGATTCCGCACCGCGCGCAATCCGAGCAGTTCGCCCAGTTCATCACCGAGTCGCTCGGCGCCCGCGTACCGATGGCGGCGCGACCCCTGGAGCAGGCTCCGCTTCGGGTGCTCGAGTCGGCAAACATGCCGGCCGTGCTGATCGAGATGGGCTACCTCACCAATGCCGGCCAGGAACAGGCCCTGCGCGGCAACGAACTGCCGAACGGCGTCGCGCTCGCAGTGCTGGATGCCATCATCCGGTTCCGTGAAGTGCTCGCGAGCGCGCCCGAGGCCGGACGATGAGCGGCAGGCGCGCCGCGCTCGTCGCCGCGAGCGTGCTGGTCGCTGTCGGCCTCGGCTGGGTGCTCTTCGTCGGCCTGCCCCGCTGGTACGCTGCACCGGCGGTGGGAACCGAGCCCGCCCCTCCGGCCGCATCCTCGCCGGAGGATGGCCGCACCATCAAGGCCCGCCTCTTCTACGTGTCCGACGACGGCGCGCGGCTGACGAGTGTCGAGCGTGATGTGCCGTTCGCTGACCAGACCGCCGCACAGGCACGACGCATCATCGACGCGCAGCTTGCACCCGTGACGGCGCCGCTCGTATCGGCCGTGCCCGTCGGCGCGACGCTGCGCGCGTTATATCTCGCGTCGGACGGATCGGCCTACGTCGACCTCAGCCGCGAAGTCACTCTTGCGCACCCGGGCGGCTCGGTCAACGAACTGCTCACCATCTACACCATCGTCCAGGCGCTTACCACCAACCTGCCGGCGGTCACCGCCGTGCAGGTGCTGGTCGACGGCCGCGAAGTCGACACACTGGCCGGCCACGTCGACATCAAGCGTCCGTTGCCGCGCAACGACGCGTGGGTGACCGACAGCGACGCCACCACGCCAACGCGGTAGAATGACGCGCGGATGTGGCGTTGGGTGTCAGCCCGACGCACACCGCACGTCACCACACCCGACATCGAAGGATTCTTCATGCGTTCCGACAAGCGCGCGCCGAACCAGCTGCGCGAGACCACGATCACCCCGCACTACCTGCCGCACGCCGAAGGTTCGGTCCTCATCGAAGCCGGTCGGACCCGCGTCATCTGCACGGCCAGCGTCGAGGAGCGGGTGCCCCCGTTCCTGCGCAATTCCGGCAAGGGCTGGGTGACGGCCGAATACGGCATGTTGCCGCGTGCCACCAACACGCGCATGCAGCGCGAGGCCACGTCGGGCAAAGTGGGCGGACGCACGCAGGAGATTCAGCGTCTCATCGGGCGGTCGCTCCGCTCGGTCACCAACCTGCCCGCGCTTGGCGAACGCACGATCTGGATCGACTGCGACGTCATCCAGGCCGACGGCGGCACACGTACGGCGTCGATCACCGGCGCCTTCGTCGCGCTGGCGCTGGCGCTCGAGACGCTGCGCTCGCGCGACGTGCTGCGCACCATTCCGCTGAACGACTCGGTTGCGGCGATCAGCGTCGGCATCGTCGACGGCGAGGCGCTGCTCGACCTGGCGTACGAAGACGACTCGCGCGCTGACGTCGACATGAACATCGTGAAGACCGGCGATGGCCGCTTCATCGAGGTGCAAGGCACCGCCGAGGGTCAGCCGTTCGATCGCTCGTCGCTCGACGCGCTGCTCGGCCTGGCCGACGACGGCATCCGGCTGCTGGCGGAGAAACAGCGGGCGATCGTTGGTCACCTCGTGAAGTTCCCCGCATAGAAACCATGCGTCTGTTGCGAGCGACGCTGTCGACACCGGTCGGACCGATGCTGGCGTTTGCCTCGGACGCTGCGCTCTGCGCCCTCGAGTTCTCGTCGGACACGCGACTGTCGCGCCTGCACACCCGGCTCGCACGCTTCGTGTCCGAGCACACGATCGACGACGGCAACAACGCCGTAATCGAGCAGACGCGAGCCTGGCTCGACACCTACTTCGCCGGCACAGCGGCCGACCCGCATGCGTTGCCGCTCGGTGCGGTCGGCACGCAATTCGAGCAGCGGGTCTGGAAGATGCTGTGCGTGATTCCGGCCGGCGAGACGCGCAGCTACGGCCAGGTGGCGGCGACGGTAGCGTCCACCGTCAACGCGTCGCGCGCCGTCGGCCTGGCGAACGGCGCCAACCCCATCGCGATCATCGTTCCGTGTCACCGGGTGATCGGCGCCGACGGCTCGCTTATCGGCTACGGCGGCGGGCTCGAACGGAAGCGGTGGCTGCTCGACCACGAGGAGCGCTGCTGGCCGACCGACTCCAGTCTCTCGCGCGTCGTCCCCGTCCGCCATCATCGCGAGAGCAGGCACGACACGCAGCCGCGCTTCGAGTTCTGACCGGGGCGTCTAGCGAGCTGGTCGATCCGACCCCCAGCCGTCGCGCGCCACTCGCCACACCCCGTCCGCATCGTGGTGGTAGACCACGAATCCCCAGCCCGAGTCGCTTGCGGTGCCGCCGCCTTCGGTTTCGGGGTCGCGGATGATGATGGCATCGCTCGCGGTGTAGGCGTAACGGCCGAAGGCCCAGTCGCCGCTGACGGTGAAGTCGGTCACCGGCTTTGTCCACCGCGTCGTCACTTCCTGGAGGTAGCGTCCCACCCACTCACCCACCGCCGCCTTGCCGACCACGGCCGGGCGATTCGGCACGAAGTAGACAACGTCGTCGCTGAGTGCGGCAAGCCAGCGGTCGAGATGATTCGCGTTGATCGCGGCCACGTAGGTGGTGTGCGCGCCCTGGACGGCGGCGAGCGTCGCGGCCGGGTCGTCCTTGCTTCCGCGTCCACCGAGGCCGCAGCCGGCGCCGAAGAGCGTGAGCGCCAGCACGAGGGTCAGGCTACGCATGGGGCTGCTCACGGTTGTGGCTGCGGCGAATGCGCAGCATCCGGTTCGCGCCGCGCTGGAACTCGTAGGGAACGGGATCGATCGAGACGCTGAAACCGTCGGCGGCCAGTTCGCGCGCGGCCGCGTCGACCAGTGGCGATGGTGCTCCGCCGAGGGCGAGCAACGGAAAGATGCGAACTTCTCGCGCGACGCGACACATTTCGCGGATGGCTCGACGATGGAAGTCGTCTCCCAGTTGCGAGGTGTAGAGGAACAGGAGGTGCGACGAGAGCGCCAGATCGAACGCCTGGTCGGCGAACGGCAGTTCCGGCAGCGCCGCATCAAGGTAGCGTCCCTCGGCCGCCCCGGCCGGGAAGTCGTCCAGGAAGGCGTGCATGGCGGCCATGCGCGTATCGCGCAGCGCCTCGAGCGAGGCGATGGACGTCCACACGAACTCGTTGGCGTTCAGCCGCATCTGCTCGAGCACGCCCTCGGCTGTCTGGTCGATGCGCGCGCGCAACTGGTCGGCGTCGAACTGATAGATCGGATCGCACGACGTGACCCGCAGCCCCCGCCACATCGCTTCCGCATTGAAGCTGGCAGGGCCATCGCCACAGCCGAGGATGGACAGCTGCAGGTCGGCGTCGTCCAGCGCGAACATGCGCTGGTATTCGTCGAACGAGCGCCCCCAGGGGACGACAGAATCGAGGGTGAACATGGGAATTCAGAAGTCAGAAGGCGGAGGGCAGCCTTCAGGGAGTGCGATTGGCACCGGTGAGCCAGTCGCGCAGTTGCCGGAACGCTGCGCCGCGATGGCTGATAGTGCTCTTGCGCGCCCCGACTTCAGCCAGGGTGCAGCCAAACGGCGGGTAGAAGAAGATCGGGTCATAGCCGAAGCCGCCGTCGCCGCGGGGTGCCGTCGCAATCTCCCCTTCCACCGTCCCGCGCGACTCGAACAGCACCCGGTTGCCATCGGCGACCGCGAGGGCACAGACGAAGCGAGCCGTGCTGGTGGTGACGCCGGCGCGAGCCAGCGCCTGATAGATGAGCACGAACTTCTCGGGATAGGTGCTGTCCTCGCCGCCGAATCGAGCCGACTGCACACCGGGAGCGCCGCCCATGGCGTCGACCTCGAGGCCCGAGTCTTCCGCTACCGTGAGCTGTCCGGTTGCGGCCGCGTAGTAGAGCGCTTTCTGGCGCGCGTTCTCAGCGAACGTGGCGCCGGTTTCCTCGGGCGCCGCCACCGCCGGGTCGTCACAGAGTGTGCGCACGTCGACCCCGAGCCCCGCAAGGAGCTCACGGATTTCGCGGAGTTTGCCCTGGTTGGTGGTCGCCACGACGAGCACGGTCATGTGGCGATAGTACTAAAGGAACGGGGCCAGCCGATGGCGCACATGGACGACGGCGCAGACAAAACGGGGTCGACGCTGGCTAGGCGCCCGCCTGCACGAACGCACCGTCGCTGGTGCGCGATAGGAAACGCGACTCGACGAGAGCCGTGAGTAACGCCTCGGTCTGCGTGGCATCCAGGTTCCACAATCGGCGCGCCTGTGCTGCCGTCAGCCGCATACCAGGCATTTCGAGGAACTCCCCTCGGACCCGACGCAGCACATCTTCGGATCGACCTGTAGACGTCGTCTGCATGTCACTCCCCCAACCAGTCTCTGGGCACGGATGGACGGCCAAGTCAGCAACCACCATGCCATCTGCTAGAGGGAACGCCCGCTTGTTGCGAACCGAACAGTCCGCCAGCAATCACGCTGATCGTGGCAGTCCTCGCGCACAGAACGGTCGATTCGGAGCGACCGGCAGCGTCTCACGGCTGACGCCAACTGTCCGAAAAGCGTGCAGCGATCACGGGCGGCCGCCGCCTGTCCCTGAACTTGCATGGGTCAGGGGTCATGGACCACACACCACACACTACGCCCCTCAATCAGGGATTGCACCGGTCGGACGCCAGCGTCTGGGATCGGCGCGGCTATAACGGCTCGAAGGAACAAATCACGATGATGCGCCTGCTCATTGGCGTTGGCGGAGGCGCCCTTGCCGTGCAGGGCTGGCGGTTGGGTTCGTGGCGCGGACGGCTGCTGAGTGGACTCGGCGGTTCGCTGGCGTGGTGGGCATTGACGGGTGAACACGACCTCGGAGGGGCGAGGCGGTGGGTCAGCGAGGTCGCGGAGCGTTCGCCGTGGCAACGGGGTGACCGCGTCGCAGACGAATCGGCCGAGTCATTCCCGGCGAGCGACTCACCGTCGTGGACCCCGACCGTCGGCACCGGGCTTCGACGACGCTCGAGACACTGATGCTCAAGGCGTTCCGCATTCCCATCAGCTGGTCCGACCTGCTGAGGCGGACGGCTGCCGAGGTTATCGCCGACAACTGCCTCGGTCTGGCGGCTCAGCTGTCCTACTACTTCTTCCTGGCGTTGTTTCCGGCGCTGCTCTTCCTCGTGGCACTCATCAGCTTCTTCCCGGTCGAGAACCTGATGGACACCATACTCGGCACGCTCGGCCGGGTGGCGCCGGGCGAAGTGCTGAGCATCGTGCAGGACCAGATCCTCAAGGTCGCGCACGACGAGGCCGGCGGACTGCTCACCTTCGGCATGCTGGGCACGATCTGGAGTTCGTCGGCGGGGCTCACGGCCATCATCGACTCACTGAACCAGGCGTACGACATTCAGGAAGGGCGGCCCTGGTGGAAGGTGCGGCTGGTGGCGCTCGGCCTCACCATGGCGCTCGCGCTCTTCATCATCGTGTCCACGGTGCTCGTGGTTGCCGGTCCGGTGCTGGCGGAACAGGTGGCGCAGTGGTTTCACCTGGGCGCCGCATTCACCACGACGTGGACGATCGTCCAATGGCCGGTGGTGTTCTGCCTGGTGGGCAGCGCCATCGCGCTGATCTACTACTACGCGCCGGATGCCGAGCAGAACTGGATCTGGATCTCGCCCGGTTCGATTCTGGCAACGTTGCTGTGGATGGGCGTCTCGCTCGGCTTCCGGTTCTACGTCACGAATTTCGGTGCCTACAACGCCACCTACGGCACCCTCGGCGGCGTCATCGTGTTGCTGCTCTGGCTCTACGTGTCGGCGCTGGCGGTGCTGGTCGGCGCCGAACTGAATGCCGAGATCGAGCACGCGTCTCCCTACGGTAAGGATCCTGGAGAGAAGACAGTCGGGGCTCGAAAGCAGATTGGTCCGCTGGCCGAGCGGAACTGGGAGGAGCGTTCGCGAACCGACACGCTGCGTCCGGCCTGGGGCGGTCTGAACTGCGGCGTCGACGCGGAACTGCCGCCGGCGCCGAGTGCGCGGCCGACGGCGCCCCGCTCGAGCGACTGGCTTCTGGGCGGCCTCGTGCTGGGCCAGGCGGCCCTCATGACCTGGATCAGACTGCGCTCGCGGTTCGCGAAGGTCAAGGGCTGACGACCTCGCCGACGAGCCGTGAGACTTTCCGGCGCGTACGCGCGTCTCAACGGTTGCAAACGCAACATCCCGGGCTATGCTTGCCCGCGTGAAGCTCCGGAGAGACTGCCGCCAAGCGGGCCGAGATGAGTTGGCTGTTTAACCTGCTGTTCAAGTATCCCGCCTTCGTATTCCGGCAGGGAGACTTCACCTTCGCGGCGTCGCGCACCAGCATGCTGGTGCTGACGCTGGTGGCTGCCGTGGCGGCCGCCAGCCTGATCACGTACCGTGGTATCAGCAGTCAGGGTCACCCGCGTGAGCGCGCAGTGCTGGTCGGCATCCGGCTCGCCCTGCTGCTGCTCATCCTCTTCTGCCTGTTCCGTCCGTCACTCATCTTGCGGGCGGCCGTGCCACAGCAGAATTTTCTCGGCGTGCTGATCGACGACTCGCAGAGCATGACCATCGCCGACACCGACGAGAAGCCGCGCACCGACTTCGTGCAGCAGCAATTCGGTGAGGGTGGGGCACTGGCCCAGGCGCTGTCACAACGCTTCGTGCTGCGCTATTTCCGCTTCTCCTCGTCGGCCGACCGCCTCGGCAATACGAGCGAGCTGAAGTACGGCGGCACCTCCACACGTCTGGGCGCCGCGCTCGAGCGCGCACGCGATGAACTGTCGGGGCTGCCGCTCGCCGGCCTGGTCCTTGTCACCGACGGCGCCGACACCTCGGCCGAGACCCTCGACGAATCGCTGGCGAGCCTGAAAGCGCGTCAGATTCCGGTGTTCACCGTCGGAGTCGGGCAGGACCGGTTCGCTCGCGATATTCAGATCACCCGGGTCGAGACGCCGCGCACCACCCTGAAGGGCACCTCCCTCGCGGTGGACGTCGTGATCGCGCACACCGGCTTCGCCGGCGCGACCGTCCCGCTGCAGGTCGAGGACGGCGGCCGCATCGTCAGCCGGCAGGACGTGGTGATGCCGGCCGATGGCCAGTCGGCCACGGTGCGGGTGACCTTCACCGCCACCGACGCCGGCGCACGCCTCTTCACCTTCCACGTCGCGCCGCAGCCGGGTGAGCAGGTGACGCAGAACAACGCGCGCGATGCCCTGGTGGAAGTGACCGACGCGCGCGAACGTGTGCTCTATATGGAAGGCGAACCGCGACCGGAGATGAAGTTCGTGCGCCGCGCCGTCGCCGACGACCCGAATCTGTCGGTCACCATTCTGCAGCGCACCGCGGAAGACAAGTACCTGCGGCTCGACGTGGGCAGCGCCGAGGAAGTGGTGGGCGGCTTCCCGAAGACACGCGAGGAGCTGTTTGCCTACCGCGCGATCATCCTCGGCAGCGTCGAAGCGGCGTCGTTCTCGCCAGACCAGCTGCGCATGCTGGCCGAGTTCGTCAGCAAGCGCGGCGGCAGCCTGCTGATGCTCGGCGGACAGCGTTCCTTCGCTGAAGGCGGCTGGGCCGGGACACCGGTTGCCGAAGTGTTGCCGGTGGAATTCGACGGCGGCGCGCGCGGCAGCAACAGCGGCCGCTACTTCACACACCTGTCGGTGCGACCGACACGGGCCGGCGCGGTCTACCCGGTGACGCAACTCGCCGAGAACGAGAAGGCCTCCGCAGCGAAGTGGGAGGGCATGCCGGCCGTCACCGCCGTGAACCAGGTGCGTTCGGTGAAGCCGGGCGCGACGGTCCTGCTGACGGGCACCACCGATACGCGGCAGGAACAGGTGGTGCTGGCCTACCAGCGCTACGGCCGCGGCAAGTCGCTCGCCTTCCCCATTCAGGACTCGTGGCTCTGGAAGATGGATGCCGCCGTGCCGGTCGAGGACATGACCCACGCCACGTTCTGGCGCCGGCTGGTGCGCTGGCTGGTGGACGGCGTGCCCGACGCGGTGAACATCACCACCAGCATCGACCGCGTCGAGCCGGGCGAACCGTTGAAGCTGAGCGCCGAAGTGGTCGATCCCGCCTTCGTCGAAGTGAACGACGCGCAGGTGTTGGCCACTGTCACCTCGCCCTGGGGCAAGACGTCGGAAGTACCGCTCGAGTGGACGGTGTCGAAAGACGGCGAGTACAAGGGTCAGTTCGTGCCCGACGAAGCCGGCACCTACGAAGTGCGCACGTCGGCCATGCGCGACGGCAAGGAACTGGGCGCCACGACCATGCACGCGCGAGCGTCGGCAGGTGACGCGGAATACTTCGACGCTGCGATGCGGTCGTCGCTCCTCACCCGCGTGGCCGAAGACACCGGCGGGCAGTTCTTCACCCCGTCGAACGCCGCCTCATTGCCCGAAGCGATCAAGTACAGCGGCCGCGGCGTCACCGTCGTCGAAGAACGCGACCTGTGGGATATGCCGATCATCCTCCTCGCGCTGCTGGCCCTCATCGCGGCCGAGTGGGGCTATCGCCGCCAGCGAGGTCTCGCATGAACTTCGTAGTCGCAAGTCGTCAGTCGCAAGTCGTCAGGGCGCTCCGCGCGGTGTCCGGCTTTAGCCGAACCCTTCTGACCTTCCTGACCCTCCCGACCCTCCTGACCTGCGCGCTGCTCAGCACACCCGCGCGCGCGAGCGCTCAGGATGTGCACGTGCTCGTCATCACCGGCGTCGGCGGCGACGAGGAGCACACGACGCAGTTCCAGAAGTGGGCCGGCGCCACGCTCGATGCGGCGAAGAAGCGCGGTGTCCTCGACGCGAACGTGCAATGGCTGGGTGAAGCCCCGGACAAGGCCCCGCGCATCACGGCGCGGTCGAGCAAGGACAACGTCACAAAAGCGTTCACCGACCTGGCCGCCCGAGCCAAGGCGAATGATGAGGTGTTCGTCCTGCTGATCGGCCACGGCAGCTTCGACGGCAAGACCGCGGCGTTCAACCTGCCCGGGCCAGACCTGACAGCCGGCGATTACGCCACGCTGCTCGGCCGCTTCCCCTCCCAGAAGATCGTGTTCGTGAACACCAGCAGTTCGAGTGGGGCGTTCCTGCAGCCGCTGGCCGGCCCGGCCCGCACCATCGTCACCGCAACCAAGACCGGCGGCGAGCGGAACGAGACGCGCTTTGCCGAGTTCTTCGTGCAGGCACTCGACGCCGAAGAGGCGGACCGCGATCGGAACGGCCGCGTGTCGGTGCAGGAAGCTTTCGACTTCGCCGTGGCGAAGACCAAGGCGGCCTACGAGCAGGGCGGACACATCCTCACCGAGCATGCGGCCCTCGACGACAGCAGCCAGGGCAAGCTGGCCTCGACGCAGTTCTTCGCTCCGGAGCGCTCGCGCACCGCCGCAGCGCAGAACATGGACCCGGCCTCGCGCGCGCTGCTGGAACGGCGCGACGGCCTCGAGCGTCAGGTGAACGAACTCCGGCTGAAGAAGGACGCGATGGACCCGGCGGCCTACGACGCCCAGCTCGAGTCGCTGGTGACGGAACTGGCTGTGACCAGCCGGCAGATTCGGGAACGCGAAGGCAGGAAATG
>JBKJMH010000271.1:0-26294 GCA_046596625.1 Vicinamibacterales bacterium
GTCGACATGGGAAAGCACTGAGCATGAACGAACTTCTCGTCGCTCTCGACGTCGACACCGTCGACGAAGCTCGCCGTCTGGCCGACACCCTGCGTGGCTGGGTCGGCGGCTTCAAGATCGGCAGCCGGCTCTTCACCGCCAACGGTCCGGCGTTCGTCGAGGAGCTGGTGGCGCGCGGCGACCGTGTGTTCCTCGACCTGAAGTTCCACGACATCCCGAACACCGTGGCCGGCGCCGTGGCCGCCGCCACTCGACTCGGCGTGTGGATGGTGAACGTGCACGCGGGCGGCGGGCTCGACATGATGAAGGCGGCCCGGCAGGCGGCCGACGATGAAGCGGTGAAAGCGTCCTCCGCCCCGCCGCTGGTGATTGCGGTCACGGTCCTCACCAGCTTCAGCCAGGACGGACTGGCGCGCACCGGCATCGATAGCCCGATTCCAGACCATGTCCGGCGGCTCGCGCTGCTCGCCCAGGAGGCAAGCCTCGACGGCGTCGTCGCCTCACCCCAGGAGATCGGTCTCATTCGCGAGGCGTGCGACCCGCGCTTCGCGATCGTCACCCCCGGCATCCGCGGCGCCGGCGATGCGAAGGGCGATCAGAACCGCACCGCAACGGCGGCAGGAGCGCTGGCGGCAGGGGCCAGCTATCTCGTGGTGGGCCGGCCGATCATCGCCGCTGCCGATCCGAGGGCCGCCGCGCAAACCATCGCCGAAGAGTGCGGGAAGTAGCACAGACAGGGCAGGTCGGGCGGGAATGGCAGGAAATGCGAAGGGCCGGTCAGGGTTCCCCCTGGCCGGCCCTTTCTGTTGTTCAGGACGAACTGTCGGTCTTCAGCGTGCGCAGACCCTCCAGCCCCTCCCGGCCTTCCTGCCCTACCCGGCCTACTTCGCCGAGATGATGAAGTGCCCGCGGCGGTTCTGCGACCAGCAGGACTCATCGTCCGTCGAGCAGAAGGGCTGTTCCTTGCCCTTGCTGATCACGGTGACACGGTTCGCGGACACACCCAGGCTGACCAGGTAGTCCTTCACCGCGTTCGCGCGGCGCGTGCCGAGTGCGAGGTTGTATTCCGAGCTGCCACGCGAGTCGCAGTGACCTTCGACCGTGATGGCCGTGGTCGCCCATCGCTTCATCCAGTCGGCGTTCCTCGAGAGCGACGCCTTGGCGTCGTCACGAACGGTCGACTCGTCCAGATCGAAGAACACGTCGCCCAGCGGCTTCTCCGCGTTCAACTGATCCAGCGACTTCTGGCCGAAGATCTCGTCCTCGGTCAGCTGCCGCGGTGGGGCCGGCGGGGGTGGCGGCGGTGGCGGTGGCGGTGGTGGCGGCGGTGCCGGAGCAGCCGGCGGTGGCGGCGGCGGTGGCGCTGGTGCCGGCGGTGGAACCTTCTTGGCGCACGCACCCACGGTCATCACCGTGGTCAGCGCCAGTGCAATCATCCAAACGTGCTTACGGGTCATCTTCACACTCCTAGTGGAGAGTCGCAGCTTACAAAGCGTACGCGCAGGTGTCAATTGTTCATAAGACTACAATGCCGGCAATGGACCACTTGCTGCGTGCGACAGCCCTTGCCGAGCAGCGGCATTTCTGGTTTCGAGGCTTTCGCTTCTTCGTCACGCCGCTCCTCGAACGCGCCGTGGCTGGTCGGTCTGGACTGCGGTTGCTCGATTGCGGCTGTGGCACGGGCAACAACCTCGACATGCTCGGTCGCTACGGACGTGCGTACGGGTTCGACCTCACGGCCAGCGGCCTCGCGTTCGGTCACGACGCCGGCCGCACACGGCTGGCCCGGGCCTCGATCGGCGCCATTCCCTTTCCCGGCAACTCCTTCGATATCGTCACGTCCTTCGATGTCCTGTATTCCCTCCCCGATCCGATCGAGCAGGCGGCCATCCGCGAGATGTACCGGGTGGCGCGCCCCGGCGCCTGGCTGCTGATCAACGTCGCCGCGATGGAGCTGCTGCGCGGTGACCACTCGGTACTGAGCCATGAGATCCGGCGCTACAGCCGCCAGAGCCTGGCCCGCCTCGTCACGGACGCCGGTTTCATTGTCGACCGTCTCACCTACACCAATGCCGTGCTCTTCCCGCCGATGGCGCTCGCGCGGGCGGTGCAACGTGCCCGTGGCCTCTCGGCCGAACAGGAAGCCGATCAGGACATTCGCGTCCCGGCCGCGCCCGTGAACCTGGCGCTGACCGCCGCGTTGAAGCTGGAGAGCCTGTGGCTGCGCGCCGTGGACAATCCGTTCGGCAGTTCGCTGCTCTGCCTCGCGCGCAAGCCGGGCGCTACGACACCGGGCTCAGCGAGCACTCGAACAGCTTGAGGCCCAGGCGGCGTCGGTCCTGCGACCGCCACTTCGTCTCGGCCGGAACATAGAACGCGCTGCTCTCGATGGTCAGTTGCGTGTCGGGCGACGAGAGCAGCTCCTTCGGGATGAGCACCGTGCGCGAGAACGTGCGGTCGACGTCGAATTCAGCCGCGACCCGCTCGCCGGCGCGAATCGTGACATGCGAGGTCGACGCCTCCTCGATCTCGCCGCGCAGCGTGAGGGCAAGCCCGCCGCCTTCCGCGCGCACCCGCAGCGTCGCCATGTCCGACGACCAACGCCACAGCACGCCGGTGGCGGGGTTGTATTCCTGCTCGTTCCAGCCCTCGCCGAACCCGTAGATGACGCGCCCGGCCGGCTGCGCATCGAACTGTTCGATCGCCAACTGGGCGGTGTCCGACACGATCCGGACCTCGGCATAGTCGCCGGTCGCGGCGGTCGGCGCGACCGGGATCATGCGGAGGAAGAAACCGGGCGGCATCGCCTCATCAAGCACCGTCGCGCCGTCCACCGTCACCTGCACCCGCGCACTCGGCCCGCCGTCCGCGAGGTTGCGACCGCCAACCATCAGCGTCACCGGTTGCGCGTAGCGCCGAATCCATCCCGAAATGCCGCCGAGGCCGGGAGCCTTCCGATCCTCGCGCGCCGTTCCTGCCGTCTCGGGGGTCAGTGCCCAGCCTTCACCGAGATACCAGTCGGGCGACTCGATGAGATGCCAGTCCATTTCGTTCGGGCGCGCGCCACTGAGCAGGATGGTCGGACGGAACGGCCAGCGATACAGCACCGGGCGCTTCGCGTACTTGAAGAGCGCGAGATCGCTGCGCGGCGGATCGGCGACGAACCACACCGGTTCGCGCCCGCCGGCATTCCAGTACTTCACCACCTCGAGCCATTCGTGCTTGGGCGGCGTCGCCAGGCGCTGCGCAAACGACGGCAGCTGATCCCCGACCCACTGAAACGGCCGCCGCATGTCGAAGTAGTTGCGGCGATGCATCGCCAGCACCGGCGTCGTCGGCAGCGCCGCCCCCTCGGGGGTCACCGCCACATGCATGTCGGAGAGCATGCGAAAGGCCGGCGCGTCCGCCGTGGCGAAACCGTACATTGCCCGGTCGCTGATGTAGGCGCCGCCCACGACCATGGCCAGCGCCAGGCCAATGGCCGCCGGGCGCGGCAACGCCGCTGCGCCTCGAACCGCCAGGAACGCCATCGGCACCACAAGCGGGAGCGCGTAGCGGGTGGTGATGGTCTCCTGGAAGAGCAGGTCGAAGACCAGGTAGGGTCCGAACGCCACAAGCAGCGTGACCAGCGTGCGACGCGCGCGCAGCGCGAGCACGATGACGCCGCCAGCCGCCAGCACCAGCACCGCGGCGGCAAGCGGCCACTCACCCCAGGGGCCAATGAGGTGGTACTGCACCGCGAGGATCGCCTGCCGAACGGTCGGTGTCGTGGCCAGCATGCCGACACCGGTCAAGTCCTCAGCGCCCTGGCTGTAGAACAGCTGCAGGTACGCCGCCGGTCCGCCAGAGATGAACACCAGCGGCACGAACCACGCGACGCCGCCAGCCGCATACGCCGCGACGGCTCGAACGGCCCCCTGCAGCCGCACGTCTGCACGAAGGCGCAGCACGGCCAGCACGAGGAGCGGCAGCGTCAGCCAGACCACCTGCGAACGGATCCCGGCCGCGAACGCCGCGAGAAAGGCCGCGAGCGTCAGCCCGGCGAGGCCGCCGGTCGTGATGAGCATCGCCTGCACGCCAAGCGAGGCGGCAAGGCCAGTCATGTCGCTCAGCGGACGCGCGGCAGTGAACCAGAAGACCGGCGAGGCGGCCACCACCAGCACCGCCAGCCAGATGAACGGCGAGTCGCCCTGTTCATCAGCCATCGCCGCAAACAGCCGCATGCAGGCCAGCAACGCGAAGCCGCCGGCCAGCACACCGAGCAGGCTCAGCGCATGCACCTCCGACAAACCGGCCGCATGTAGCAGCTTGGCGCCGCCGATGAACAGCGGATAGCCCGGCGGATGCGGCTGGTGCTGCGAGATGTCGTAGTGCCGGACACCGAGGGCGAAGTTGATGGAGTCCAGATCCTCCAGCGTCGGAGGCAGGAACGGCAGGTGGAGCGCGATGAACAACGCACCCAGCACCGCCCCGGTCAGGCGTTGGGTGCGGGTCACGCCGGTCGGAGCAGCAACCCCTCGTTGAGGCTGCCCGTACGGTATCCCTGGAGGTCGATCGTGACGTAGCGGTAGCCGATGGCCTTCAGTTCGCGGACAAGCATGGCACTCATCTCGGGCTCGAGCGCTCGCGAGAGTTCGGTGCGCCCGAGTTCGATGCGTGCCAGGTCGTCGTGATGGCGGACACGGAGCACGCGGAAGCCGTGCGCGCGCAGGACGTTCTCAGCCCGCTCGATGGTTCGCAGCTTCTCGTCCGTCACTTCAGAGTGATAGGGAATGCGGGAGGACAGGCAGGCTGATGCCGGCTCGTCCCATGTGGGCATCCCGGCGAGACGCGCGAGTTCGCGAATCTCCGCCTTGGCGAGGTTGGCGTCGTCGAGCGGGCTGCGGACGCCGAATTCACGCGCTGCCTGACGGCCCGGTCGGTAGTCGCCGCGATCGTCGGCGTTGTTGCCGTCCACCACGACAGCGCCACGCTCGGCGGCGATCCGCGCAAGGTGCGTGTAGAGCTCGTGCTTGCAGTAGTAGCACCGGTTGGCCGGATTGGCCCGGTACTCGGGGCGCTCGAGCTCGCTGGTCTGGATGATCTCGTGACGGAAGCCGAACTGCTGCGCTATCTGGACGGCCATCTGGCGATGGCGCTCAGGGTAGCTCGGGCTGTCCGCCGTCACGGCCACTGCGCGATCGCCGAGGGTGTCGTACGCCACGCAGGCGAGATACGCGCTGTCCACGCCGCCGCTGTAAGCGACGACAACGGAGCCGAGCGAGGACAGCGTGTCCCGCAGGGCCCGTTCCTTATCGATCATTCCTCTTTCCAGCCCGCCAGGTCTTCTTCCTCTTCTTCGACTTCGTCCTCGTCGTCTTCGTCCTCGTCGACGTCTTCCTCGTCGTCGTCTTCGTCCTCGTCGTCTTCAGGGGCGAAGTCGAGTTCGACGGGATCCATGTTGCTGATGACCAGTGTCTGTCCGCAATCGGGGCAGGTCACGTCGTCACCGAGCTCCACGTCGGTCTCATCAACTTCGACTTCCGCATCGCACTCTGGGCAGGTAGCCATACAATCCTCGATGGGAGCGGCGATCAGCTTGGCAATCCTGGAGCGACATGCCAGAATCCGCCGATCACGCTCACGATAAGAGTCGAAGTATAGCGTAACTGAAAACGCACTTTCCGATGCCCAGCCCCGCCGCCACAACCAAGACCGTGCTCGTCGCCGACGATACGGCGTTCGTACGCGACCGTTTCAAGGCGGCGCTCGAACAAGCCGGGCACCGCGTCGTCCCCATCAAGAGCGCCGCGGAGTTGCTCGCGCGCATCACGGCTGACCTCGACACCATCGATCTGCTGGTACTCGACATTCGGTTGTCGAACTCGAACGGCACCGGCCTCGTCGCCGCGATCCGCAAGCTCGACGATGGCAAACTGCCAATCCTGGTGTTCAGCGGCACCATCGGCAGCGCCGAGGAAGTGCGCGTGCTGGCGGGCATGGGTGTGGCCGGCTACATCAACGAGTACAGCTCGGTGCAGCACATCCTTCCCGCCATCGCGCCGCATCTGTTCCCCGACAACTTCAACCGGCGCAGCAGCCCGCGCGTCGCCATCGGCATCCCCGTGCAGTACCGCGTCGGCACGACGATCGCCGCGGCGCTCACGCTGAACCTCAGTCATGGTGGTCTCGCGATTCGGACCACGAGCCCGCTCGAGCCGGCCACGCGACTGCGCGTACGGTTCCGCCTGCCTGGGGCCGCCACCGACGTCGACGCCGAGGGGCGCATCGCCTGGAGCCATCGCCGCGTCGGGATGGGCATCCAGTTCGAAATGGTCGACGCCGCCGCCCAGACACAAATCGACAACTTCGTCGACGCGCACTTCTTTTCGAACCGCAAGGCCTAGAATCTCGAGATGGAGCACTCGCTCACAGAGATCTTCTGGCGGCTGGCCGCCGTCATGGCGCTGGTGTTCGCCAATGGTTTTTTTGTCGCCGCCGAGTTCGCGATCATCGCCGTCCGCAAGACCCGCATCGATCAGTTGATTGCCGAAGGGAACACACGCGCGCCCGCGGTGCGTCGCGCGGTCAGCGACCCGGACAGCTACATCGCCGCCACGCAGCTCGGCATCACCATGGCGAGCCTCGGACTTGGCTGGATCGGCGAGCCGGCGCTGGCCGAGCTCGTGCAGCCCGCCGTGACGTTCCTGCCCACCGGCCTTGCCACGGCCACGGCGCATAGCATCTCGGTGGCGATCGCCTTTGCCATCGTCACCGCGCTGCACATCACCCTCGGGGAACTGGCGCCGAAGACCATCGCGCTCGAGCGCGCCGAAGCCACCGCGTTGCTCGTGGTGCGGCCGACCGAGTTGTTCATGCGCACTTTCTGGCCCTTCATCCGGCTGCTGAACGGGATGGGCCGCGCGATCGTGGCCGCCATGGGGCTCGGCGGCTCCGGTGGCCACGCCATGGTGCACTCGGAAGCGGAGCTGAAGATGCTGGTGACCGCAAGCCAGGAAGCCGGTGTCCTCGAGGAGCAGGAAGAACAGATGCTCCACCGCGTCTTCGACTTCGCCGACCTCACGGCCGGGCAGGTGATGGTGCCACGCACCGAGATGGTGGCGGTGGAAGCGGAGATGGCGGGTGACGCGCTGCTGCAGGCTATCTCGAAGGCCGGCTTTCCAAACATCCCGGTCTACCGGTCTGATCTCGACAACATCATCGGCATCCTGCACGCCATCGACGTGGTGAAAGCCATCGCTGCCGGGCGGAGCGACGTCAGTGCCGCCATGCTCGCGCGCGAAACACTCAACGTGCCGGAAACCATGGCCGCTGACGACCTGCTGGCGTCGCTGCGTCAGCGCAGCGTGCGCGAAGCGATCGTCATCGACGAGTACGGCGGGACGGCCGGCCTGGTCACATTCGAATGGTTGATGGAGCGGATCGTCGGCGTGGCGGGCACGGGGCGCACCACCGTGCACCCCGACGGCACGGCCGACGTTGACGGTCTCGCCCTCGTGACCGACGTGAACGAGCAGTTCGGCATCAGCATCGACGAGGACACCTACACCACGCTCGGCGGCTACGTCATGGGCCGCGTCGGACGCCGGCCCAAGGTGGGCGATACCATCGAGGTGGAGGGGCGCCGCATGCGCGTCACCGTGCTCGATGGCCTGCGCGTGGCGAAGGTGTGGATCTCGACGAAGACCTGAACCTCGGTCAGTCCGCGCGCAGCAGCCGCAGCGCGTTGGCCACCACGATGACGGAGGCGCCGGTGTCCGCCAGCACGGCCATCCACAGCGTCGCGTAGCCGGCCATCGCCGCGACGAGGAACGCCGCTTTCAGCGCCAGCGCAATCGTCAGGTTCACCTTGATGTTGGTGAGCGCGGTGCGGCTCAGGCGCAGGGCATACGGCACCTTCATCAGGTCGTCGGCCATCAGCGCCACGTCCGCGGTCTCGAGGGCGGCGTCGCTGCCGGCCGCTCCCATCACGATGCCCACATCAGCCGACGCCAGCGCCGGGGCGTCGTTGATGCCGTCACCAACCATCGCCACCGCGCCGTACTGGCTGCGCAGGTCGGCGATGGCGGCCACCTTGTCCTCCGGCATGAGTTCGGCGCGGAAGTCGTCGAGGCCCAGTTCGGCGGCAATCGCCTTCGCGGTGCCGTGGCTGTCGCCGGTGAGCATCACCACCTTCTCGATCCCCTGCGCCTTGAGGGTGGCCACCACGTCGCGACTGGTCGAGCGCGGTCGGTCGGCCACGGCGATCAGGCCGATCGGCTCACCGTTGCGCGCCACGAGCACGGCCGTGCGGCCCTGCGCCGACAGTGTCTCGATGCGCGCGTGCAGCGTGGGGTGGCAGAGTTCGCGTTCTTCGAACAGGCGGTGGTTGCCGATCAGCACCATGTCGCCGTTCACCCGCCCTTCGGCGCCGCGCCCCGCCAAGGCCGTGACATGCGTGGCGCTCCCGATGGCAAACCCCTGCGCCCGCACATACGCGACGATGGCGGCTGCGATGGGATGCTCGGAGCGCTGCTCGATGGCGGCGGTGAGGCTGAGCAGCGTGTCCACCGGCGTGTCGTCGAGCGCCAGGACCTCGATCACTTCCGGCAGGCCTCGCGTCAGCGTGCCGGTCTTGTCGAACGCGACGCAGCGGACCACAGCAGCGCGCTCGAGGTGGGCGCCGCCCTTGATCAGCACGCCCTTGCGCGCCGCGCCGGCGAGCGCCGCAACGATGGACACCGGTGTGGAAATGACGAGCGCGCAGGGGCACGAGACCACCAGCAGCACCAGCGCGCGGTAGAACCAGGTCTGCGGATCGCCGCCGATGAACGCCGGCCCCATCACGCACAGCCACACCGCGAGGCCGATCACGAGCGGCGTGTAGCCGCGCGAGAAGCGCTCGATGAACGCCTGCGAGGGGGCGCGCTGCGCCAGGGCCTGCTCGACCAGGTGAATGATGCGAGCGAGCCGGGTGTCGCGGCGGAGGCGGGTGACGCGGATGTCGATCGCGCCATAACCGTTGATGCTGCCGGCGAAGACCTCGTCGCCAGGGCCGCGATCGATCGGAAGCGACTCTCCCGTTACCGGCGCCTGGTTCAGCGCGCTGGCCCCCTCGACGATCACGCCGTCGAGTGCTACCTTCTCGCCGGGTTTCACCACCACGATGTCGCCGGGCGAGACGCTGTCGACCGGCACGCGCCGCTCGTGTCCCTCCTCGCGACGCAGCACCTCGGTCGGCGCCAGCTCGATGAGTGCACCGACGGCGCGGCGGGCGCGCTCGATCGTGTAGGCCTCGAGCATCTGCGCCACAGCGAACAGGAAGACGACCGCTGCCCCTTCAGCCCATTCACCCAGGATGATGGCGCCCGTGGCGGCAAGCAGCATGAGGATGTGGATGTCGAGGGCGGCCTGCTTCACGGCCAGCCACGCCTTGCGCGCGGTGAGCGGCAGCGAGAAGGCGATGGAGGCGGCGAAGCACGCGTTGATGGCCAGGTTCCCTGAACCAGCCCACGTCGCGATCACCGCACCGGCGTACCAGGCGGCCGACGCGGCGAGCAGCACCTGGCGCCGGCGCGACGTGCTGTCTCCGGTGCCCACGGGCTCTTCATGTTCGAGCCAGGCACGCATGCCCGCATCGGCCACGGCCCCGGCGATGACCGAGGCGGTGAGTTTCGCGGCGTCGTACTTCACGTGGAGCCGCTGCCCCATCAGGTCGGCGTGAAAGCCTTCGAGCCCAGGCAGGTTCTTGAACCGGCGTTCGAGGAGCGCGACTTCTTCGCGGCAGTCCATGCCCTCGATACGAAAGGTCGACTCGGCGTGGAGTTCGCACACGGTGCAGGTGGTGGCCATGGTCAGCGTGGTCTCTCGTCAGCATCCGGCATGACCGCGTCGACGGCTACCGGCATCGATGTGGGGAGCAGGGCGGCGTTCCGTTCCTGCACGTGCTCGTGCGCCTGCGCGAACAGGCGGATGACATGGTGATCGTCGAGGGCATAGAACATCTGCTGCCCTGCCCGGCGCTGGCGGACCAGCCGGGCGTTGCGCAGCAGGCGCAATTGGTGGGACACCGCCGACTCGCTGAGCCCGAGCACCTCGGCGATATCGCCGACGCATAGTTCCTGGCGCGACAGGACGTCAAGAATGCGGACGCGGGTGGCGTCGCCAAGCACCTTGAAGGTGTCGGCGAGCTCGGCCACGAGGTCGGTCTCGAAGAGGGTGGACTTGAGATTCTGAATGTTTGAGCATGTGCTCATATGTTCAGCATAGCGCAAAAGCTGGCAGGGCGGGCGGGGCGGGCGGGAATCGAAGCCAGACCGGCCAGACCGTTCCTTCCGCCCCCTACCCGCCTCACCCGCCCTAGCTCTCCTCGCCCGTCAGAGCGCCGCGAGCGCCGCAAACACCTGGTCGTAGTCCGGTTCGTTGCGCGCGTCCTCTACCACCTGCCGGTGGCGGATGATGCCGTCCTTGTCGATCACGAACACGGCCCGTTTCGCCAGCCCCTTCAGTCCGATCATGTCCTCGAAGAACACGTCGTACTGGCGAATGACCTCCTTGTTGAAGTCGCTGAGCAGCGGGAACGTCAGGTGCTGGCTGTCGCGAAACGCCTTCAGCGCGAAGAACGTATCGACGCTGATGCCGAAGACCTGGGCGTGGGCGGCATTCAGCCGCGCCATGTTGTTGTTGAACGTGCAGAGTTCGGCGGTGCAGGTGGAACTGAACGCGCCTGGGAAGAACACGAGGACAATCGGCCGTCCCGCCAGGGCGCTGAGGGTGACCGGCGTCCGGTCCTGATCGACAAGGGTAAAGTCCGGCGCGCGTGTTCCAACGTCTACAGATGACATGCAGTCTCCCGGGCGCGTGCATGGTGCACGCGCGCCATCATGATGAATTTCGCCGCGATCCTTTATGGCCGCCGACTACCCATTTTCCCACGCTTTCGGGTAGGATTTTTTGTTGGCGCGGCGCTCGCTGGCGCCTTCCTTCCTCAAATACCTAGGAGTTGGTCGTGATCGAGGTTCAACACCTCACGAAACGCTATGGGCGCGTCACCGCGGTGGAGGACGTGAGTTTCCGCGTCGAACGCGGAGAGATTCTCGGCTTCCTCGGCCCGAACGGCGCCGGCAAGAGCACGACGATGCGCATCCTCACCGGTTACATGCCGGCATCCGAGGGCAAGGCCATAGTCGCCGGGTACGACGTCTTCGACCAGCCGGTCGAAGCGAAGCGACGCACCGGCTATCTGCCGGAGACCCCGCCGCTGTACCCCGACATGACCGTGCAGGACTACCTGACCTTCGTCTCGAAGATCAAGGGCGTGCCGTCGGGCGACCGCAAGCAGCGCATCAAGTACGTCATGGAGCGCACCCGCATCGCCGACATGGCGGGGCGGCTCTGTGGGCGGCTCTCGAAGGGCTACAAGCAGCGCGTCGGCCTGGCACAGGCCCTCATTCACAACCCCGAGATCCTCATCCTCGACGAACCGACCGCCGGCCTCGATCCGAAGCAGATCATCGAGACCCGACAGCTCATCAAGGAACTCGCGGGCGACCACACAATCATCCTCAGCACGCACATCCTTCCCGAGGTGTCACAGACCTGCCAGCGGGTCGTCATCATCAGCAAGGGACGCGTGGTGGCGGAAGACACGCCGGACAACCTGACGGCCAGGCTGAGCGGCTCGGTTTCGATGTACGTCCAGGTGGACGCTGCGGGCGGCGACGCCGCCGCGGCGCTGTCGAAGGTGCCGGGCGTGACCGGCGTCACTGAATCAGAACGGCACGGCGACTCGGTCGGCTTCGAAGTGGCCAGCGAGCCAGGGCGCGACATCCGTCGGGAGCTCGCGCAGACGGTGATTGGCCAGGGCTGGGGTCTGCTCGAGTTGCGGCCCATGCGCGTGAGCCTCGAGGAAATCTTCCTCTCGCTCACCACCGAGGAACAGCCGGCACAGGCCGCCGCGGAGGAACCCGTCCATGCGTAACATCCTCGCCATCGCGCACAAGGAGCTGAAGTCCTACTTCGCCTCCCCGATCGCGTACATGGTGATCGGTCTCTTCGCCCTGCTCTACGGCTACTTCTTCGCCGTCATGCTGCAGTACTTCGTTCGCGCCGGCATGAACATGAACCCAATGCAGGGTCAGCAGGCGATGAACATCAACCAGGACATGCTGCGGCCGGTGCTGCAGAACGTCACCATCCTGCTGCTCTTCGTCCTCCCGGCGATGACGATGCGCACCTACGCCGAGGAGCGCCGCAGCGGCACGATCGAACTGCTGCTCACCTCGCCGATCACCGACTGGGAAATCATCCTCGGCAAGTTCATCGGCGCGCTCGGCCTCTACGGCGTCATGCTGTCGGTGACGCTCATCCACACCGCGGTGCTGTTCGTCTACGGCAGCCCGGAATGGAAGCCGATCATCGCGTCGTACCTCGGCCTGCTGCTGCTCGGCGGGAGTTTCCTCTCGGTGGGTCTCTTCATCTCGACCCTCACGACGAACCAGATCGTTGCTTACATCACCACGTTCTCGGTCTTCCTGTTCCTCTGGGTAATCAGCTGGCTGGGCAGCTTCTCCACCGGCTTCTGGACGGACGTGACGTCGTACCTGTCGATCATCGAGCACTTCGACGACTTCTCGAAGGGCGTCATCGACACTACGCACGTCATCTACTACCTGAGCCTGATTACCTTCGGCCTCTTCCTGACCGCGAAGTCGGTCGACACTGAACGGTGGCGCGGCTAATGAATCGCATCTTCAACGTCATCAGCTGGCTCGGCATCGCGCTGGTCGTCGGCGCGGTCGGCATCCGCTTCGGCATGCCGACGCAGGAGAAATACGCCACCTACCTTGCCTGGGCGGGTCTGGCCTGCATCCTGCTCTACATCCTCAGCCAGTGGCGCGAGATCGGGGGCTTCTTCGGCTCCCGTTCCGGACGCTACGGCACGCTCGCCGCGTCGAGCCTGCTCATCGTGCTCGGCATCCTCGTCGCGGTGAACTACATCGGCCGCAAGCAGAACAAGCGCTGGGACCTCACGGCGTCGGGGCAGTTCAGCCTGTCGGATCAGAGCCGCTCGGTCGTGCAGAAGCTCGACGCGCCGCTCACGGTGATGGTCTTCGCGCAGGAGCCGCAGTTCCAGGGCTACCGCGATCGCCTCAAGGAATACGAGTACGTCTCGAAGAACATCACGGCGGAGTACGTCGACCCTGACAAGAAGCCGGCGGTGGCGCAGCAGAACAACGTGCAGCAGTACGGCACGCTGATCTTCAACTACAAGGGACGCTCGGAGCGGACCTCGGCGAACACCGAGCAGGACATCACCAACACCATCATCAAGGTGGTGAGCGGCCAGGTGCGGAAGGTCTACTTCACCCAGGGGCACGGCGAACGCGACCCGAACTCGGGCGAGCGCGAAGGCTATCAGGCCATCAACACCGCGCTCACCAACGAGAACTACGGCGTCGAGAAGGTGGTGCTGGCGCAGACGAGCAAGGTACCGGACGATGCGTCGGCGTTGATCATTGCCGGCCCGAAGACCGACTTCTTCGGCCCCGAACTCGACGCGGTGAAGGCGTACCTCGAACGGAACGGCAAGCTCCTGCTGATGCTCGACCCGCCGGTCAATGCCGCGGCTCCCGACGTGCCGAACCTCCTCGCCTTCGCACACGAGTGGGGCGTCGACGTCAGCAGCACCATCGTCGTCGATGCCAGCGGCATGGGCCGCCTGATCGGCGCTGATGCGTCGGTGCCGATTGCGGCGAACTACCCGTCACACCCGATCACCGAGCGCTTCACCGTGCTGACCGCCTATCCGCTGTCGCGCGGGCTCACCATGGTGCAGGGCGGCGTGAATGGGCACTCGGCCGTCGCGGTCGTCGAGTCGAGCCCCCAGAGCTGGGCTGAGGCCGACGTGAAGGCGCTGATGGCGACCGGTGAGGTGACGCTCGACGAGGCCAGGGGCGACAAGCCCGGCCCGGTGACCATCGGCGCAGCGGTCGCTTACGCCAAGCCGGACGCACCGGCCACGACGCCGACGCCAGACGCACCGAAGCCGGAAACGCGTGTGGTGATCTTCGGCGACTCCGACTTCGCGACCAACGGCGTCATGGGCATCCAGGGCAACAAGGACATGTTCATGAACGTCATCGGCTGGCTGTCGCAGCAGGAGAATCTGATCTCGATCCGCACGAAGGAAGCCTCCGACCGCCGCCTCACATTGACCGCGACACAGCAGAGCAACATCATCTGGTTGTCGCTGCTGATCGTGCCCGGCCTGGTGTTCGCCACCGGCATCTACAGCTGGATGCGGAGGCGCGGATAACCCATGCGCGGACTGAAGTCGACCATCGCCCTGCTGCTCGTGCTCGCCGGACTCGGCGGCTACATCTACTTCTACGGCGACAAGGCCGGGACCCCGGCCGATGCGCAGAAGCTCTTCACCGGACTGGTCTCGGACGACATCGAGACGCTGACGGTGAAGAACGACGCCGGCGAGACGACCTCCCTGAGGAAGCAGGACGGCAAGTGGGCGATGACCGCGCCGTTCCAGGCGCGCGCGTCGGACCTGGATGCGTCGGGGATCGCGAACGCACTCGCCGGGCTGGACATCACCCGCGTGGTGGACGAAGCGCCGGCGGACGTGAAGGACTACGGCCTCGTCACGCCGGCGATGGAAATCGCCTTCACGTCGACCGCCGGCAAGCCGTCGGGCAAGCTGCTTGTTGGGTCGAAAACGGCGACCGGCGGCAGCCTCTACGCCCGCAAGGACGGCGAGACGCGCGTGGTGCTGATCGGCGAGTTCAACAGCGCCACGTTCAACAAGTCGGCCTTCGACCTGCGCGACAAGGCCATTGTCAGCTTCGACCGCTCGAAGGTGGACGGCATCGACGTCGTGCAACCGTCGGGTTCGTTCGAACTGGCGAAGAAGGACGGCACGTGGAGGCTGGCGCGGCCGATTGCCGCACGCGCGGACGGCACGGCTGCCGACGGCCTGGTCACGGCGATGGAATCGCTGCTGATGAAGTCGATCGTCGCGCCGTCGGCAACGCCGGAGGAACTCACGAAGTATGGCCTCGACAAGCCGTCCGCCGTGGTGAACCTGCATCTGGGCGGCGAGCGCACGTCGGTGGCGGTCGGTGCTCCGGCTGGAGACGACACGGTCTACGCCAGGGACGTGACGCGCCCGGACATCTTCACGATTCAGCTGCCGGTTGCCGAGGACCTGCGCAAGAACGTGGAAGACTACCGCGCCAGGGATCTCTTCGACATGCGCGCCTTCACGGCGAACCGCATCGAGATCACGCGGAACGGGAAGACCACGGCCTTCGAGAAGGTGAAGGCCACCGGTGAGAACGCCGCCGATGTGTGGAAGAAGGTCAGCCCGGTTGCGGCCGACGCGGACAAGGAGAAGTTCCCGGCGTTCGTCGCAGCACTCGCCGACATCCGCGCCATGAGTTTCGTCGATGCGAAGGCTCGCACCGGCCTCGACGCACCGGCAGCCACGATCGTCGTGAAGTTCGACGACGGCAAGAAGGAAGAGCGCGTGCAGCTCGCCAAGCCTGGCACCATCGCCTACGCCTCGCGCGCCGACGACCCATCGGTGGCCACGATCGACAGCACGAAGTTCGACGACGCCATCGCCGCGATCGACGAGTTCAGCAAGTGAGAGGGCGGCTCATAGCAGCCGTCCTCGCCATCGCTTCGACGCTGGCGTGCCTCAGTGGCACGCCGGCACCTGCCCTTGCCGCGCGGCCATCAGCCGCCGCCATCCAACCCGATCCGGTCGCTGCGCTCCGTACGCGGGTAGCCACCATCCTCGCCGACCCCGCCATTGCCGCCGGCACCGTCGGTGTCGAGGCGCGGTCGCTCGCAACCGCGGACACCCTCGTCGAAGCCAACGACCACCGCCTGCTGACACCAGCGTCCACGATGAAGACGCTGACGCTGGCCGTCACCGCCGATCAACTGGGCTGGGACTTCACCTTTGGCACGACCGTCACAACCACCGGCACTGTGGCCAACGGCGTGCTCGACGGCGACCTCGTCATCGTCGGATCGGGCGATCCGAGCTTTGACGATTGGGACGGCGCCGCCAGCAACGTGTTCGCAGCGTGGGCGGCGCAACTGAAGGCGCGCGGTATCACCACCATCGGCGGGCGCATCGTCGGTAACGATCGCGTGTTCACCGACGATGGGCTGGGTGCCGGCTGGATGTGGGACGACCTGCCCTCCGGGTACTCGGCAGCCGCCAGTGGTCTGCAGTTCAACGAAGGCACCGCCCAGGTCTTCATCACGCCCGGGGCCGGCGTCGGCGACACGCCGGTGCTGGCACTCTCGCCTTCGCACGCACGCGTGCCGCTCGTGAACAGCCTGACGACCGGCGCGGTGGGCTCGGCAAACAGCGTCAGCATGGAGCCCTTGCCTCGAACGCCCGGAGCACGCTTCACCGGCAGCGTGGCGGTGGACAGCGCGAGGCAGACACGCCTGATCACCGTCGGCAACCCGACGCTGTACTTCGTGAACGCGGTACGCACGGGGCTACAGAACAACGGTATCGAGGTGCTGGGCAGTGCCGCCGATATCGACGATCTGGTGGACCCGCCGGTGCTCGACGGCGTCGCGCCTGTGGTCGAGCACCGGTCGGCCGCGCTGCCGGTGCTCGCCGATACGCTGATGAAACTCAGTCAGAACCTGTATGCCGAGACGTTTCTGCGGACGCTCGGTCAACTGAAGGGTGCCGGCGGTACGGCCACGGGCGGCATCGACGTGGTGCGGCGGGTTCTGGAGTCGTGGGGTGTGCCGGCGTCGGAGCTCGTGATGGCCGATGGCTCGGGACTCTCGCGATATGACCTCGTCACGGCCGATGCCATGACCACCGTGCTGGCACACGTCTACGCCGATAGGCGCCTGCGCGACCCGTACATCGCGTCTCTCCCGGTGGCGGGACGGGCTGGAACACTCGCTGCACGAATGAAGGGCACGGCAGCAGAAGGGAACGTGCAGGCCAAGACCGGCTCGTTCACCAACGCGCGGTCTGTGGCCGGCTTCCTTCGTTCCGCCGACGGCGAACCGCTGGTGTTCTCGATCATCGCCAACAACTACGGGGTGGCTCCGGTGGAGGTCGATCGGGTCACGGATGCGGTCATCGTGGCACTCGCTGAATTCACGAGGTAGTCGTTGGTCGTTGGTCGTTGGTCGTTGGTCGTTGGTCGGTCGTTGGCCTGACGTAGCCGCGGACCTTCAGGTCCGCTCCACCCTCGAGCGCGTTCGCACCGCGACGAGGGCCGACAGCGCCAGGTACAGCAGCGGGTAGGCCATCGACACCAGGGCCACGCTCCGCGGCTCGAACGGCGCGCCTCGTAACACCAGCGCCAGCAGCACGAACCAGATCAGCCCGCCGATGTTGATGACCGTGGCGAACGGTCCGCCGCGCGACGCGTAGAGGTACGGCGTCGGTACGAACGTGAGCACCGAGAACGCCAGCAGCAGCGCGGATGAGATCCAGGCGGCCGGGTGCAGCACGTACAGGTAGAACGCGACGATGTTCCAGTAGGACGGGAAGCCGATGAAGAACCCGTCCGCGGTCTTGGCGTTCACCTGCGAGAAGCCGTACCCGCTGGCCAGCAGCGGCAGCACCAGCAACCACGCGAGGTGACCTGGCAGGATGCCGGTGCGCCACAACAACAGCAACGGCAGCGACGTGTAGGTGTGAAAGTCGATGAGGTTGTCGAGCGCGCTGCCGTCGAAACCTGGCAGCGTCTGCTTCACACGCGCGATGCGCGCGAGCCAGCCGTCAGTCGCGTCGATGGCCGTGGCCACCATCATCAGGACGAACGCCCACCGGAACGACCGATCGTCGCCGCGCACGATCAGCACGGCCATGCCGGCCGCACAGACCAGGCCAAGGGCCGTATAGAGATGCACAAGCCAGGCGAGCATCGCGCGCATCATGACGCGGCGCCGATCGCGTCGGGCACGGAGCCGTCGGCACCGACGTGCGCCGATGGATTGCGCAACGGCCGCGGCGCATCGAGGTGAGCGGTGAGACGGCTGACCAGCGGCAGGAGCAGCAGGCCAGCCACGGCGGCCACCGTCCTGAATGGCAGCGTCTCCGGATAGGCGAACAGCGCGGGAATGCCGAGCAGCGGTTCGCCGCCGCCGACGCGCAGGACCAGCGACACGGTGAAGGCGACGACCGATCCAATCCGGTTGGCGCGGGCGTCGAACAGCGCCGAGACCAGTTGCGGAAACAGCAGCACGAACACCAGGTCGCTCGTGAAGAACCACAGCGCCTGCACGCTCTGCACTTGCAATGCGAGCGCGGTGGCCGCGGCGCCGAGCAGCAGAATCGAGACGCGAATGAGCCGGCGCATCTCGACCACCGACACCGACGGCCACACCAGCGTCCGCAGGCAGTTCCAACTGAGCATCGAACCGGCCGAGAGGATGGACGAACTGAAGCTCGAGGTGACGGCGCCGATGATGGCGGCCAATCCGAGCATGCCGACCAGCGGCGGTACCGCCCGCGCGAACAGCATCGGCATCGTGTCGGCAGGAGTCGCCTGCAACTGCGCGGCAATGGCCGCTGGCCACGGGTAGCTGAAGGCGGCCACTCCCATCAGCAGTGGCGGCACCGTGAAGGCGATCGTCAGCACCCCGGCCAGCAGCGACTGCCCCTGCGCCGCGCGCGGCGTGCGGCACGAGAGCACACGCTGGAAGTAGCAGTTCCACGGAATACCGCCGAACACCAGCATCGCCGACGTATCCCACCATCCGGTCAGCGATGCGCGGTTCCAGAGCGCGCTGGTGCCCGACATGGCCGGCACGATTGACGCGCCGTCCGGCCTGGCCGCCACGTACGTCATCCACGCGTGCGCGAGTCCGCCGGCGCCGGCGAGCACGAAAGGCAGCGCCACCATCAGGCCGATCGCCACCAGGCCGATCTGGAAGATGTCGGTGTACGCGACCGACCACATGCCGCCCAGCACGGTGTAGGCGGTCGTCACCGCGGCCGACAGCAGGATGGCGGTCGTCAGCGGCATGCCGAGCAGGACGCCGAGCGTTGAGCCGATGGCCACGAGCAGTTCAGCGCTCCAGAACAGTTCGCCGGCGAGAGCCGGCAGGAACAGCACCGCCGCCCACCAGCGGCCGAAGCGCGCCTCGAGCGGGTCGATGAGGGTGGTGAAGCCGTGGCGGCGCATGACGCCGGCGAAGAAGAGCCCGCCGAGAATGAGGCTGATGCCGAAGCAGAGTCCGCCCTGCACGCCGAGCTGGATGGACGACTTGAACGCGCCTTCGGTGGTGCCGAGCAGATAGCCGCCGTCCACCCACGTGGCGGTCATGGTGAGCGCGGCTATCCACAACGGCATCGACCGCCCGGCCAGGATCAGGTCGGCCGCTGTCCCGTCGTTCGCCCGCCGCGACGCGCGCCAGCCCACCAGCATGAAGGCTGCATACATGGCGACGACCGCGACTATGGAGGCGGACACAGGCGGTGCCGACTATGCCGGCCGGCCGATGAGGACTCGCACGGCTGCGATGATGTCGTCTGGTGACGCGTCGAGCCCTCCGCACTGGGCCAAGTCGGGCTTGCCGCCGCCGCGCCCGCCGAACTGCGTCGCGAGCGACGCGATGATTGCCTGGCAGGAAGTCGTCGCATCGGCCGCGCGTGCGGCCACCGCCAGCACCGGAGCCGTGCGTGACACCAGCACGGCCACGTGACCCGGCCGCTGCGCAATGGCAGACGCCAGCGCCTTCAGCTTCACCGCGTCCGCGTCGACCGCCTGCAGCACGAGATGGCCAGCGTCGAACGGTTCAGCGCCGTTGGCGAGGGTCACGGCCTCGTAACCGGCCAGCGTCACCTGCAGCGCCGCGCTCGCGCGCTTCTGCTCCTTCAACTCCTGCTGCAGTCGCTCGATCGCACCGGTGAGTTCGGCCGGCAGTACGGACACCAGCCGGATCGACGCGGCGGTCACATCGCGCAGTTGCTGGAACGTCTCCAGGGCACGGCGGCCGCACAGGAACTGGAGCCGTTGTCCGCCCTTGAACCGCTCCCACCCCGCGAGAACGAGCTGGCCGATGGCGCCCGTCCGCTCGACATGTGTGCCGCCGCACGCCGACAGGTCCACTCCCTCGATCTCGACAAGACGCAGCGTGCCGGCGCGGACCGATTCCTTCCTGAGCGGCAACCGCTTCGCGTCCTCCTCCGTCACGAAGCTGATGGAGACCGGGCTGTCGCGCCAGATGACGGCGTTCGCCTCGCGTTCGACACGCGCCAGTTGCGCCGGCGTCAGTTCGCGGTCGAGATCGATCGTGCTCGACTCGGACCCGAGATGGAAGCTGACGGTAGGCGTCGAGAAGAGCTGCTCGATCACCGCGGACAGCAGGTGCTGTCCGGTGTGCTGCTGCATGTGGTCGAACCGGCGCGTCCAGTCGATGACGCCGTGCACGACAGCGCCCACCGGCGGCGCGCCCGTGCCAACCAGGTGCAGCACGTCACCCTCGTCGTCGTCCTGCACGTCAACCACAGGCGCACCCGCAAGTGTGCCGAGATCGTGCGGCTGTCCGCCAGACGTCGGGTAGAACGCCGTGCGATCGAGCCACACCGCCGTGTGCGCCCCGCGCAACTCGGCGCGAAGGACGATGGCGTCAAACGCCGGTGTGGCTGGTTGACGGTAGTACAGCCGGTCGGTCGTGGACATGATGGGCCGTCGCAATGGCAGGCAGCTCGAAGTAGAACGTCGCGCCGCCGAGTTCGTTGCGGTAGTACCCGATGGTGCCACCGTAGGAGTGAATGATGCCGTGACTGAGCGACAGGCCAAGCCCGGCACCGTGTCCGACCCGGCGCGTGGTGACGAACGGCTGGAACAACCGCGGCTCGAGGTCGCGCGGCACGCCGGGTCCGTTGTCGGCCACTTCGACGCGCACGCGGCTGCCGACCTCGAACAGGCGGACGTGGACGACGGGGTCCTGCAATCTGGCGTCGAGCAGCGCCTGCTCGGCGTTGGTCACCAGGTTCAGCACGACGCGCGCGAGTTCGGTGAAGTTGGCGTGCACGTTCGCCGATGCCTGCAACTCGGCGTTGGTGCGGATGTCGCCGGCCGCCGCGTCGTGCGGCCGCAACCGGAGGACCTCGGCCACGACCTCGCGCAGGTCGACCGGCTCTGGCGGCCCGACTTGCGGATCGCTGAAGCGCGACAGGCTGCGGATGATTTCACCCGCCCGCACGGCCTGTGACTGAATCAGGCCAATCTCCTCGCGCACATCGGCCGACAGTTCAGGGCGCCGCTCGAGCAACTGCGCCGTGCCAAGGATGGCCTGCAGCGGATTGTTCATCTCGTGAGCGACACCGTGCATCAACTGTCCGACGGCGGCCTGCCGTTCCTGGCGCACCACGTGTCGCTGCAACGACTGCAGTGTCCGGTTCATCAGGCGTTCCTGCTCGACCTGACGCTGCACCTCGTCGCGCGCCTCACGGAGCGACGCGGCCATGGTCACGAACGCCTCCTGCAATTGCCGGAGCTCCAGGTTGGGCATCGCCAGCGGGACCGGGGGCGTGAGGTCGCCCTCGGCAATGCGTCTGGCCTGTGTGCGCAGCACCTCGAGGCTGCGCGTTCCCGAAATCACCATGGCCATCGTGGCGAGCAGGATCGCGCCACAAATCAGCACAACGAGCGCGAGATTCCTGGCCCACGAGTTGAGCGCGCGCACCCGGACCTCGGACAGCGGGATGCCGACGCTGACACGCCAGGGCACGCGCTGCAGGATCGCGTCGGCCGCCAGCCGCTCCACGCCGTCGAGATCGCGGATGGATGGCGAGTCTGCGGACGTGCTCGCGCGAACGCCCTGCTGGCCAACGTAGCGCTCGGCGTCGCGTGAGCGCGCGATGATGCGACCGCTCCGGTCCATCACCGTGACGACGCTCCCGTTGGGAAGAGGGATTGCGCTGAAGGCACCTTGTATGCGCGGCAGGTCGAGGGCGAGGCCGAGGAGCCCGACGAGTGTTCCTGACGAGTCGTGGACGGGATAGGCGAGCATCACCGTCGGAACTCCGCTCGATGACGCCACGAAGAGATCGCTCAGCACTGGTCGATCGCCCCGCAGCGCCTCGCGTACGAAGTCGAGCACGCGCACCTGGCGGGGGGCGGGTGAATCGGCGGTGGCCAGCAGGTGCGCTTCGGCGTCGCCAAGCACGATGTTCACGATGGAGGGCTGCTCGCGCAGCACCGACGCGAAGAGGCGCTGGGCACCGACCGGGTCGAGCGCACGCACGGCGTCGTGTTGCGCGAGCGTCGAGCCCAGCGCATAGGCCGCACCGAGGTATTGATCGAGAGAGGCCGAGACGCTGGCGGCAAGCGCCGCCGACTGCGCGCTGAGTTCCGCCCGTCGCTCGAGACGCGTCTGGTTGGCCGCCCAGACGACGGCGGCCAGCAGCACCAGTAGCATCAGGCTGGAGGCGAGGACGACCTGGCGTCGAAGGGGCAGACCTTTCAGCATCAGAACAGCTGGCGGGATTCTACCTGACCAGTGCCGGGTCCTGGACTCCGACCTCGGCGAACCCCCGTGCCCGCAGCACGCAGCTGTCGCATCGGCCGCAGGCGCGGCCTTCGCCGTCGGGGTTGTAGCAGCTGTGAGTCAGGCCGTAGTCGAGGCCGAGCGCCAGCCCTTTGCGGATGATGTCAGCTTTCGAGAGGTTGATGAGCGGCGTATGGATGCGGAACCGCGCCCCTTCCACGCCGGCCCGCGTCGCCAGGTTGGCGAGCGTTTCGAACGCAGCAATGAACTCGGGGCGGCAATCCGGATAGCCCGAGTAGTCGAGCGCGTTCACACCGATCACGAGGTCTGTGGCTCCCAGCACTTCAGCCCAGCCGAGCGCGAGCGACAGGAACACCGTGTTGCGCGCCGGCACGTAGGTGGACGGGATGTCGGTGGCGGCCAGGTCGCGGTCTTCGGGCACCGGCAGGTCCGAGGTGAGAGACGAGCCGCCGATACCCCGCAGGTCGAGCGGCAGTTCGAGATGCCGCTCGACACCGAGCGCCTTCGCCACCCGCCGCGCTGCAGCCAGTTCCTGCGAGTGCCGCTGTCCGTAGAGGATGGAGAGGGCGTCGAGCGTGAATCCTTCAGACTGCGCCATGGCCGCAGCAGTATAGGAATCGAGACCGCCACTGAGGAGGATGACCGCGCGCGCCATCAGACGCCCCGCGTCTCGGGCGACCAGATGAACTTGTGCAACTGCAACTGCACCCGCACCTGCAGCCGATCGGCCAGCACCCACTCGGCCAGCAGCCGCGGATGGAGCACCCCGTGCACGGGCGACAGCAGGAGCGCGCCGGCTTTCCCGTGCAGGCCATGCTGCGCGATGACCTCGCGCGCGAACTCGTAGTCGGCGCGGTCCTGAAGGACGAACTTCACCTCGTCGTTCGGCCCGACGAGCGACAGGTTCTCCCAATGGTTCCGGTGCGACTCGCCGCTGCCCGGACACTTCACGTCGACGATCTTCAACACCGCCGCAGGCACGCGTGCGATGGAACGATGCCCGCCGGTCTCGAGCATCACCGTGTGGCCGAGCTCGAGCAACCGCTCCATCAGCGGATAGACCTCATCCTGAAGCAGCGGTTCGCCGCCGGTGATCTCGACGAGCGGGCACTGGTAGCGCTCGACCTCGGCGATGACATCGTCGAGGGATCGCTTACCGCCTTCGTGAAACGAATACGGGGTGTCGCACCAGGAACAGCGAAGGTCGCACGCGGTCAGGCGCACGAAGACACACGGTTCGCCGGCACGCCTCGACTCGCCTTGGATGGAGTGAAAGATCTCGTTAACAGTGAGCACGTGACTCCTCTATTGTATGTGCCGTGGGCGAGTTGCGCATCGGCACATCCGGCTGGAACTACCCGACTGGGGCGGGCACGTGGAATGGCGTCTTCTACCCGCCAGCCAAGGGTCGGCCCAGGGGCTTCGACGAACTGGCGTTCTACGCGAGTCACTTCGACACTGTGGAGGTCAACTCGACGTTCTACGGCCAGCCGCGCGCCGACGTCACGCGACGCTGGGCCGAGCGCACACCTGAGGGCTTCGAGTTCTCGGTGAAGCTCTACCAGAAGTTCACGCACCCGACGATGTACGAGCGCGTGCTGCGCACGTCGATGCAGGTGGCCGAGGGGCACGACGCCGCGGTGCGCGCCCTGGTCGCGCCGACAGCCGCCGACCTCGATGCGTTCAAGCGCGGCATCGACCCGCTCGCCTCGGCCGGCAAGCTCGGTGCGGTGCTGGCGCAGTTCCCGGCCAGCTTCAGGAGCGGACCGGCCGAACGCGAATACCTGGCGCACCTGCTTCGCGCGCTCGGCGACTACACGGTGGCGGTCGAAGTGCGGCACAGCAGCTGGAGCGACGCGTTCAGCGAGACGCTCGACCTCCTGAACGAGGCACATGCAGCGTGGGTGCAGATCGACGAGCCGAAGTTCCGGTTCTCGATCCGCCAGAACCGTCTGCCAAACGTGAAGGGCTTCTACTACATGCGCCTGCACGGACGGAACGCGCAGCAGTGGTGGATGCACGCGAAGTCGGAAGATCGCTACAACTACCTCTATTCCACCGACGAACTGCGCGAGTTCAGCGAGACCGCTGGCGCGGCCAGGCAGCTGGTGAAGAAGACGTATCTCTACACCAACAATCACTTCTCGGCGAAGTCGGTTGCGAACGCCGCGATGATCAAGCGGCAACTGGAAGAGCCGATTCCCGGCGACTACCCGCAGGCGTTCATCGAGCGGTATCCGGAACTGGCGGGCGAGGTGAATGCCGCGGGCGCCGACTTCTCGCTGACGCCGTCTCGCCGGACCTGACCGCCTACTCGCGGAGGTAGACGCGGCGGATTTCGTCGCCGGCCTGCAGCAGTGCCGGCACGTCCTCACCTTCGATGACCTGACCGATGACCGCGTACTGCCCATCGAGCGCAGGCCGCGCCTCGAGCAGGATGTAGAGCTGACTGTCCGCCTTCGCCGGTTCTCCCTGGTGCGCCAGACCAACGGCAAGCGCCACGTTCCTCCGCTTCAGCCCCACTTCCGCAACACCGATCGGACTGCCGCTCGAGGCCTCGAGCCCCTTGCCCCAGAGTGCGCGCTTCTCGAGGTCGCGCGTCTGCGGGTCGCCGAACTGCACCACGAAGCCAGGCTCGGCGCGGTGCACGCGCTGCCCGTCGTAGAAGCCGGCCTTCGCCAGCTTCTCGATGTGCGCCACCGACCGCGGCGCATCTTTCGGATAGGTCTCGAACGCGAACGTCCCCTTCGAGGTCTCGACGACGACCAGGGCGGACGACCGCTGCGCCAACAGCCGCGGCACCACGACGTAGCAGGCCAGCGCCACCAGCGCCACGGCCCCGATGGCGACGCGCGTCCGGCGACGCCAGGCGTTGACGTTCATGAGGCCAGACGCTGCTGCGCCGGTTGCTTCGAGACCGCGGTGACGCCGAGTTGCGGACAGTGCGGCCGGATGACGCAGCCGTTGCAGCGCGGGTAGTTCGGCCGGCACACGTTCTGGCCCCATGTCACGAGGTACAGGTTGATATGCGGCCACCACTCACGGTCCGTCGCCGCATAGAGCGCCTGTTCGGTCTCCTCGGGCATTCGCGTCTTGACCCACCCGAGCCGGTTTGCGATCCGGTGCACGTGCGTATCGACGCAGATGTTCTGCTGGCTGCGGAACGACAGGATCAGCACCAGGTTGGCCGTCTTCCGGCCCACCCCAGGCAACAGCAGCAGCTCTTCCATCGTCCCGGGAACGTGGCCACCGAAGGACAAGAGCAGGAGCTCGCAGGTCGCCTTCACGTGCTTCGCCTTCGTGTAGAAGAAGCTCACGGGCTTGATCAACGTTTCGATCTGCTTCACCGTCAGCTTGACCATCGCCTGCGGCGTCGGCGCGACGGTGAACAGGCGCGTGGAGGCGGCCAGCGTCGTTGCATCCTGCGTGCGCGCGGACAGAAGCGTGGCGATGAGCACCTGGAACGAGTCGTCCTGCTGGCTCCCGGAGATCTTCTCGATGGCGGGTAGTTCAAGGCCGGTGATGGAGCGCGACAGTTCGCGCATCACCGCTTCGACGTTGGTCGGCCGCCTGGCCGGCCGCTTGCGGACAGGGATTGTCGAGGGGCGCTTCGGCACGTGCGACTTAAGCCTTGCGACTTGCGACTTCTGACTTGCGACTATGTAATGGGCGTGACGGGCGGGCGGCCGCCAAGGACGGCAACCACGTTGTCCGCCGCCAGATCGGCCATGGCGGTGCGCGTTTCAGTGGTGCCGCTGCCAAGGTGCGGCACCAGCAGGACGTTC
>JBKJMH010000276.1:0-4437 GCA_046596625.1 Vicinamibacterales bacterium
GCGGTCTACAGTCCGCGCGACGCGAAGGTCGGCGAGATTCACGTCGACGCCGGTTCGGCCGTGGAAGCCCGCGACCTGCTGCTGGTACTCCGCGACTGATGGCGACGCGAACCAGCCGGCACTTCGAGTACGTCCTCGGTGATCACGCGCGCGAAGCGGCGCGACTGCGGGCACAAGCAAAGTTGTGGGACCCGGTATCTCACGCGCTGTTCGACCGCATCGGCGTGCGGCGGGGCTGGAAGGTGCTGGAGGTGGGGCCGGGCCAGGGGTCGCTGCACATGGAACTGCGGCGCCGGGTGGGCGGGACCGTCGATGCCGTCGAGCGGTCAGCCGCCTTCGCGTCACAGCTGGAACGGCTGGTGAGGAGAGACGGCCTCGGACCAAGCCGTATCTTCTTCTCCGACCTGATCGATGCTGACCTGCCGGCCAACACCTACGATCTGATCTTCGCCAGGTGGGTGTTCCTCTTCCTGCCGGACCCGGCGGCGCACATCAGGCAGCTGGCGCGCGCGCTCAAGCCGGGCGGTGTGCTCGCCATCCAGGATTACCACCGCGACACGTTCATGCTCGTGCCGCGTCCAGAACGCTGGGACGACTTCATCACTGCTGACCGCGCCTTCTTCGCGTCGCAGGGCGGCAACGTCAGCATTGGCGTGCGGCTGCCCGGCATGATGCGGGCGGCGGGTCTTCTGGTGTCTGGCATCGAGCAGACGACCAAGGCGGGCCATCCCGGTTCGCCCACCTGGAACTGGGTGACCAACTACATGCTGTCGGTTGTCGACCGGCTCGATCAGTCGGCGTCGTTCGACCGGCGCGCCTCCCTCGGACTGAAACGGGACTGGCTCGCAGCCGGCAAGAGCCCCTCGACGCTGCTGATCGCACCATGCGTACTCGACGTGGTGGCGAAGAAGCCGCGGCGCCGAGCGTAGGCGCGGCCGGCTGGTGTCGGTGGATTGCGCCGAGGCGGCGCGCGTGGCGATCAGCTCTCGGGGTCGAACTGGAACTCGCGGAGTTCCTGCGAGCAGCGGCACGCCGTGGCGATCTTCGCGGCCCACTCCACGGCGGCATCGCGCGACGGGAGGTCAAGCACACAGAAGCCGCCATTGAACTCCCTCGTCTGTGGGTAGGTCTCGGGTGTGACGGAGCCGTCAGCGGCGACCATCAGCGGCGGGACGTCCTCGTTGATCCCGCCACCGAACACGTAGACGCCGGCCGCCTTGGCCTCGCGAATGACCGCTCGCGCCGCGTCGCCAACGGCCACCCAGTCCTCGTCGGGGATGTCCATCGCAGGGGCGGGAAACGAGATCAGGTATTTCGTCATCGTTCGGTCAGCAGGTGCGCATTTCGGGTCCTCGCGTCAGCCAATCGGCAGTCGATTCTTTCGGAACGAGTCCTTGATCGCAATCTTGCCGTTCCGGAACGTGAAGACATCACAGCCGGCGACCTCGACTCGCGTGCCATCGTCGAGTGTGCCGGTGAACGTCCACTCCGACACACCGCGGTCGCCCGTCACGAAGTGCCGGGCATTCCCCCAGTGCGCATCCGGATACTGCGCGAACACGGCGGTAAAGGCAGCGCGCACCGCCCGTTGACCCTCGTGCGTCTCGCCGTTGACGGCGTGGCCTCCCGAGGCGTGGAAGACGCAGTCGGTCGTCATCATCGACATCAGCGCATCGACATCGTGACGGTTCCAGGCGTCGGCGAAGGCCGGCAGCACGCTGGTCATGCTCAACCACTCCTAAATCGGTATTGCTTCCACGACGCTGACGACCGAGTCGGTGGGCACAACGCGCCGAAGGCGGAAGCCAGCTTTCCCGAGCAGCGAGGCGTATTCCGCCTCGGTTCGTTCCTGGCCGCCCGGGACCACGAGCATGACCATGTCCTGCACCTTACCCTGATGCGGTGTGTCGCCCGTCGGCAGGACGGTCTCGACGATCAGGAGGCGGCCATCCGGCTTGATCACATGACGACAGTGGCCAAGGATCGTGAGGCACTGTGCCTCGTTCCAGTCGTGGATGATGTGCGACAGCAAGTAGGCGTCACCGCCGGCGGGAACATGCTCGAAGAAATCGCCGGGCTCGATCGTGACGCGCGCCGCCACGCCGCGAGCCGCGAGCAGTGCTGGAGCTTCGTGTACCACATGCGGTCGGTCGAACAGCACGCCCTGCGGCGCGGCGTGCCGCGACAGGATTGCGGCGAGCATGTTGCCGGTCGCGCCACCGACGTCCACTACGGTCTTGACGTCTGAGAAATCGTACGCCGCTGCGACGGCCGGTGGCTCGGCGCCGTGGAAGCCGACCATGGCCTCGCTGAAATAGGACGCCTGCTCGGGATTGTGCGCGAGATACTCGAACAGCGGCATCCCATTGGCCTTCTCGAAGCCGGTCTTACCCGTCTCCAGCGAATAGACCATCTCTTCCCAACTGTGCCAGAACGCCGGGCCACAAAACGCCATCAGCGTCGCTCGAGCCGATCCGGGCGCCCCCGTCTTGAGCGCTTCGCCCAGCGACGTCAGTGCGAACCGCTCCCCGTCCCGCTCAGTGAGGACGCCCAGGCCGGCCAGCGTCCGCATGAGGCGATGGAGTGATGGGGGGTGAGTCCGCGTCGGGCCGGCGAGATCGACTGCGCTCATGGGCCCGCCCGCGAGATGGTCGGCGAGACCGAGCTTGGCTGCCGCGTACACGGTCGCCGCGACCCACGAGGCCACACCCATTTGTATCAGCTGGACATGCGGCGGCAGCGTCTGCGGCGCCTCGGCGTGATTGTCACTCATCGTCGTTTCCTCAGGATTTCAGACTGGATAACCGCCCAATCAGCCGCGCGGGTCGACGGGGCGAGAGCCGGTCAAGGGCTGACCTCATACGGTCAGCGTGAATCCGCCATCCGGAGTCAGAGTCGTTCCAGTGATGTAGCTGGCTTCATCCGAGCACAGGAAGACAATGGACTGAGCAATCTCCCCAGGGCGACCCGCGCGCCTCAGGTGAACGCTCGGCAGCACCGCTGTGTCGTAGACCTCGTCGCCAAGCAACTTTCGCGCGCGGTGATGCATCGGCGTATCAATGAAACCTGGGCATACGAGGTTCACGCGGATTCCCTGCGGTGCCAGTTCCGCGGACACGCTCGTCGTCAGTCCGATCAAGCCGTGCTTTGACGCGACGTACGCCGAGCCGGCGGCAAAGCCGAGGAACGAGTTGATGGATCCGACGTTGACGATGGCCCCGCCCTTGCCGCCGTTCAGGATGGCCCTGGCTTCATACTTCAGGCAGAGAAAGACGCCTCTGAGGTTGACGTTGAGCACTCGATCCCAGTCTTCTTCAGCCAGGTCAGTAATCCCGGCGAACCGGCCTTCGATGCCCGCGTTGTTGACGGCGTAGTCGAGACGGCCGAATGTCTCAATCGCGTGGGCGACCATGTGCTCCACATCCCTGGTCGCGGCCACATCGGTCTTGACGGCCGTCGCCTTCCCTCCGCGAGCCTCGATCTCGGTCACCAGCGCAGCGAGGTCCTCTTCCCGCCGCGCGGCCACCACAACGCTCGCGCCCTTCGCTGCGAAGGCTTCGGCCGTTGCCCTTCCGATCCCACTGCTCGCTCCGGTAATCAGTGCGACTCGACCGTTCATGTCTGACACGCATTCTCCCTTTCGTGCGCGTATAGTTGCCGGCCAACGCCTGCGCTCACCCGCACCGGAGAAGCGGCGCGCGAGCGACGCGACGGCCTCGGGTGCAGCGCATGTTGGGCCGTTGTCGCTATCCCGCTTTGCGCACGAGTTCTTGGTCGGGTAGGTTCTTCGGCGGAAAGGAAACACCCTTGATGCCGCTCTCAGCATCCTGACGTTGGAATGCCGCCACGATCGTCTTGAGATCGTTGCCGTGCTCTTCCGCGATGGCCTCGCGAATGGCCCGGATTTCATCAACGATTGGATCGGAATCCATACCTCAGGCCTCCGTCAGTTCTTCGGGTGTACAGATGATCGGCGCCCGCATGTTCGCCGCTCGACAGGCTTCCTCGATCCTGCCACGAATGGCCGCGTTGGCGATATGTGTACAGTTCCAGGTCAGGAGATAGTCCATGCCGTTGAGCACCGCGATCCCCACGTGGAGTGCGTCAATCGTCGCCTTCGCCGGAAGAACGGTCGTGATCAGCAGCCGGTCAGCGAAGTCTGACGCTTCGGCGCTGACGAGCAGCACTGGGATGCCATCGAGGGCCGCGAGGCGCCGAGCGGCGGCCGCCGCGTCGGTGTTCTTCCCCTGCCTAACGTTGTATGAGCGGAACACTCCAATTGCTGGCTTCCGACGCTACCGGAACGGCATAGCTCCGAGCGCCCTCAAACCTTGGCGCCATTCTGGGTGTCTTGCTCGAACGGGTCAAGTGCGGCGTGCACCACGGTTTATCCGGCGTCATGAACGTGTCCGCCCAGCCATTGGTGTCCGCCGCCTA
>JBKJMH010000279.1:0-8575 GCA_046596625.1 Vicinamibacterales bacterium
GATCGGGAAACGCTAGAGCGGTTTTCACATCGGCGTAGCTGCCGACCTTCAGGTCGGCCTTGCCTTTGCGGACCTGAAGGTCCGCGGCTACGCCACACAGAATCGAAAACCGCTCTAATGGCGAATTGGAAGCAATCAGCAATTCCTCAGTAGCCCAGCTTCAGCATCCCCTGCTTCTGGCCGTTCACGGTGCCGGTCGTCAGCCACTCGAGCGTTGCCTTGAACAGGATGAGGTGATTCTTCTCCCACATCGCGTTATGCGAGGAGCAGCCGAGATCGATGAAGACCTTTTCGGTGCCGCCGTAGTCGGTGTAGAGCTGCCGGACGCGCTCGGCGGGTACCTGGCCATCGTGGATGCCGGCCACCATCAGCAACGGCACCTGTACCTTCGACACCACCGCCTGGTTCCAGCCCCACGACGGCGTGCCCGGGGCGCGGCGGACGCCGGTGCCCCAGGTGGCGCCGACCGGGTCGGACGCGAGCATCTCCGACCACACGACGTCATGCGCCTCGTCGGTCCACTGATCGGCACAGGCCGTCTGGCGTCCCCAGAGGGCGTTGAAGTCGGCGATCGACTGCGTGTTGTACGGGACGGCATTCGGGGCCGGAGCCGGCGGGGTCGACGGACCCTGCGGGTTGTAGGCGGGGGCGAGCATCACCTGCCGGTTGATCTTCTCCGGGTGCTGCGCCGCGTATCCGCCCGAGCGCGGCCCGCCCTGCGACCAGGCGACGGTGCTCACCTTGTCTACCTTGCGCAACGCCCGCACGTAGTTCACGACCGCATCGATGTCGTCCCAGTCAGTGCCGATGCTGGTGAGCATCTTCGAATAGCTCGGCGGGCACGGGGCGGGAATCAGCGCCGGTACCAGCGCCGCCTGCTGCTGCGGCGACAGGTTGCACGGATCGTTCATCGGCCACGGACGGCTCGAGCGGCCGATCCCGGTCACGTCCATCGCAAAGGTGTCGAAGCCGGCCTCCGCCAGATACTCCATCCAGCTGTAATCCTGATACGGCACGTCGAAGGCCACTTCCGCCGGCGTCCCGGCACCGTGGATGAAGACCGCCACCTTGTCGGGCGGCGTGGCACCGCGTAGTGCGTTGCCGGCGCGCACCTTCTCGCGCACGTAAATCAGGCTCTGCTGACCGGCGAGGACAGGCACCTTCGAGGTGACCCGCACGTAGTGGTCGATGGTCAGGAACCGGGAGCTGTCTTCACCGAGGGCGTTGACACCCCGGGCAGCGGCAATACAGAAAACCGCGGCGGTGGCAGCGGCGGTCAGCAGGGACGAACGCGTGGTCATCGGTGCAGTCCTTTCACGGAGCCATCAGGCGGCCCGGCAGAGTGTAGCGCGAGCGCCTCGGCGTTCGTATCATGAAGGTATGCATTTATCGCGACTCGCCAGCCTGAGCGTGGTGTTCCTCATGCTCGCCACCGTTGCCTGCACCACGCCGCTGCCCGACCAGGGTCCGCTGCCGGTGACCGGTGAGAGAGTCACGGTGACCGGCGAATACCGCAAGGTGGCCATCGACTCCGTGCAGCGGATGACGATCGAGCACGGCAAGCTGGTGCTGCACGGCGCCGTCGGCACTGCCACCCTCGACCTGCCGCCCAATGCCGACCCGGAACAGCAGAACCGCGGCTGGGCGCTCGTCACGGAAGGCGACAACACCGACGCGGGCACGCGGACGATGACCTTCACGCAGGAGATGTCGCTGGAGGACTTCACCATCACCGTCCCGGCCGCCGACGGCCAGGTCGCCTACGGCAGCCTCGGTGGGCGCGACGGGAAGGACGTGCTGCTGTTCGCCTACGGCGCCGGGTCGCGGGCGTTCTGGGGATGGGCCACGATCACGAAGGTCACGGCCCCCGCCGCGCAGCAGTAGATCGCGACCGACCGCGGCTACTGCAGGGTGACCATGGCGCTGGGCGCGTCGGCGCCACCGCGGCCCTCGACCGTCAGCATGAAGCCGGTGGCCTCGGGCGTGCCGTCAACCGGATCGAAGCCGGCGGTGGCGGTGCCGTCGAGGCCCGCTGTCACCACGCCTACGGTGACGGACGCCGCCTTCGTCTTCAGCCAGAGCTGATAGCTCTGGTTCGGGGGCAGCACCGGCAGACCGGTGGCCGAGAACAGGATGCCGCGCGCCCGGCTCGAGAAGACCCGGCCACGCGCGTTCGGCACGGCGGCCGTGCCACGGAGCGAGAACTCGGCGACCTCGGGCAGGCTGATGAGGCTCAGGTTCGCCTGAATCGAGTCGGCGCGCTCGACCGCGTCCTTCGTAGTCATCTCCGACATCTGCAGCTTGTTCACGGCGTCGACGAGGCGGCCGGTGACATCCTCGACCTGATTCCGCGCCGTCGCCGCGTAGACGCCGGCCAGAGCCGCAAGGACCAGACACACGGCCGCGCTGATCCAGCCGGCCCAGAAGCTCAGAGGGCGTGAAGTCGTGTCAGTCATGATTGTGTGAGTCGGGCTTCGACGAACGCCTCATCCTACCGCGCGGCGCGCAGCGCCGCCACTTCCACGGCGAGCTGGGAACCCGGTTGGCTCGCGCTATACTCGGCGAGGTCGCGTTTATCGCCGTTTCACGGGGTTTTCTGGAGGTTGGATGGCTCGCGTCGTCGGTATTCGCGCTCTGGCCGCGCTCGCTTGCGCGCTCGCGTTCGGCATGACCGCGGCGTGCGGCGGCAGCAGCAGCGGCGGTGGCACGAAGCCGCAGGCAGCCCTGGCGCGCGAGCCGAAGCCGTTACCGGAGGAGCCGCGCGTCGAACAACTGGCGACGGTCGGCACCTACGGCGGCCGCTTCGTGCTCGGGCAGACGAGCGGACCCAAGACCTTCAACGCCATGATGGCGAGCGAGACCTCGTCAACCGACATCACCGGCAACCTCTTCATCGGCCTCGCCGACTTCGACAACGAGACGCAGACCGACAAGCCTGGGCTGGCCAGGAGCTGGGAGGTCGGCCCGGACGGCCTCACCTGGACGTTCCACCTGCGCAAAGGCGCGGCGTTCTCGGACGGCCATCCCATCACCTCGGCTGACGTGCTCTTCAGCTTCGAGGTGGCGTATGACGACAAGGTCCACCCATCGGTGCAGGACCTGCTGATCACCAACGGCAAGCGCTGGCAGCTGAGCGCGCCGGACGCATTCACGTTCGTCATCACGCTGCCCGCGCCGAGTTCCATGCTCGTGCCCACCGCCGGCTCGGTGAAGGTCATGCCGAAGCACGTACTGGAGGCGCCGTTCCGCGCCGGCGAGTATGCGGCCGCTTACGGCGTCAACACGCCGCCGGCACAGCTCGTCACCAGCGGAGCCTGGCGCCTGAAACAGTATTTGCCTGGCGAGAAGACGGTGCTCGAGCCCAATCCGTACTGGTTCGGCGTCGACCAGCAACAGCAGCGGCTGCCCTACCTCGATGAACTGGTGTTCCTCGAGGTTCCGGACCAGGACGCCGCCGACCTCAAGTTCCGCGCCGGCCAGATCGACGGACTCGATAACGTCAAACCCGAGAACTACCAGTGGTACGCCGAGAACCAGCAGCAGAACGACTACACCCTGTACGACCTCGGTCCGGCGCTGGCCAGCAACTTCTTCTGGTTCAACCTGAACACGGTGAAGAAGGCGGAGAAGGGGAAGGTCGGCGCCCCGGTCGTCGACGCGGTGAAGTACGGGTGGTTCAACAACGCCACGTTCCGCCGCGCGGTGTCGATGGCTGTCGATCGCGAGGCCATGATCCCGAGCATCTTCTTCGGCGACGCGGTGAAGAACTGGTCCACGTCCTCGCCGGGTTCGAAACTCTGGTACACGCCCGAGGTCGTGAAGTACGACTTCAACCTCGATGAAGCGAAACGGCTGCTGGCGGGACTGGGCTGGAAGGACAGCAACAGCGACGGCGTCCTCGAGGACACCAGCGGGCAGACAGTGAGCTTCACGATGAAGACCAACTCCGACAACAAGACCCGGGTCGGCATGGCTAACTTCATTCGCGACGACCTCGCCAAGGTCGGCATCAAGGTCACCCTGGTGCCGGTCGACTTCAACACCCTGATTACCAACCTGCGCGACGACTTCCAGTACGACACCATCCTGCTCGGCCTGCAGACCGGCGTGCCGCCGGACCCGGCCATGGGACAGAACGTCTGGCGCTCGAGCGGCCGCTCGCACAACTGGAACATCAGCCAGCTGAAGCCGGAGACACCGCAGGAGGCGCGGATCGACGCGCTGATGGACACGATCGTCGCCAGCAACGACTACCGCGTCCGCAAGCAGGCCTGGACCGACGTCCAGAACATCGTCAACGAGCAGGCGTGGATGATCTGGCTGCCCACCATCAAGGCCAAGATTCCGCTGCGCAACCGCTTCGGCAACACGAAGCCGTCGGTGATCCCGCACCGGCTGATCTGGAACATCGACACGGTGTTCGTGAAGCAGTAAACGCGGCCGCGAATGAAGATCTACGTCCTCCGGCGCTTCCTGCAGATGATCCCGTTGCTCTTCGGGATCTCGGCGCTGACGTTCATGCTGCTGCAGCTGGCCCCCGGCGACTTCCTCAACCAGATGGGAGAGAACCCGGCAATCTCCCCAGCCACGATCGAGGCGATGCGTCGGAACTTCGGCCTCGACCGGCCGTGGTACATCCAGTACGCGTTCTACCTCCGCAACATCCTGCTGCACTTCGATTTCGGCGAGTCGTTCTCGCGGCACCAGCCGGTGTTCACCGTGATTCGCGACGGCCTGGGCAACACCCTCATCCTCGCCGGCGCCGCGGCGATCGTCACCTGGGGCCTCGCCGTCCCGCTCGGCATCTGGGCCGCGGTGCGGCAGTACTCGTGGATCGACAAGACGCTCTCGCTCATCGCTTTCGTCTGGCTCTCGATTCCCGAGATCCTGTCGGGCCTGCTGCTGCTGATGCTCGCCGCGCGCACTGGCTGGTTCCCGGTCGGCGGCATGCGTTCGATCGACTACGACCAGCTCACGGCCCTCGGCAAGCTGCGGGATCTGGCCTGGCACCTGGCGCTGCCGGCGCTGGTCGTCGGGCTGGTGCCGCTCGCCAGCCGCATGCGGCAGATGCGCGGCAATTTGCTCGACGTGCTCCGGCTCGACTACGTCACCACGGCGCGCTCGAAGGGATTGGACGAACGCGTGGTCGTCTACAAGCACGCGCTGCGCAACGCCCTGAACCCGATGATCACGCTCTTCGGCTACACGCTCGGCGCGCTGGTCTCGGGCTCGTTCGTCGCCGAGATCATCTTCTCGTGGCCGGGGCTCGGTCGCCTGACCCTCGACGCCATCCTCACCCAGGACCAGTACCTGGTGATGGGCTCGGTGCTGATGGCGTCGGTGGTGCTCATCCTCGGCAACCTCGTCGCCGACCTGCTGCTGGCAATTGCCGACCCGCGGATCTCGTATGACTAGCGCGCCGCTCGATCCGCTGGCGCCGCTCGTGCTCGATCCGGCCGAGTCGCGCGCCGACAGCGCCACGCCGCCCGAGTCGCCGACCACCATCTTCTGGCGGCAACTGCGGAAGAGCCCGCTGGCCATCATCGGCGGCAGCGTGCTGCTGCTGTTCTACCTGCTCGCGCTCGTCGCGCCGTTCGTCGCGCCCTACACCGAGGAGGAGATGGACCGGCAGCGCTACTTCCACCCGCCGCACGCGCTGCACCTGATCGATCGCCACGGCACCTTCCACCTGCGCCCGTTCGTGCGCGAGACACGCCTGGCCAGCCCGCAGCAGTTCCGCTACGAGGAACTGGAAGCCGAGGAGCGGCCACTGCGGTTCTTCGTCCGTGGCTCGTCGTATACGTTGCTCGGACTCTTCTCGAGCAACCTGCACCTGTTCGGCGTCGACAACGGCAGCCGCGTCAACCTGCTTGGCACCGACTCATTCGGCCGCGACGAGTTCTCGCGCCTGCTCTACGGCGGCCAGGTGTCGCTCACCGTCGGTCTTGTCGGCATCCTCATCTCGTTCTCGCTCGGGCTGCTGCTCGGCGGCATCTCCGGTTACTTCGGCGGTGCCACCGACTCGGTGATCATGCGCAGCACGGAGCTGCTCCTCAGCATTCCCTCGCTCTATCTCATCATCGCGTTGCGCGCCGTGTTCCCGATCGACCTCCCGAGCCAGCAGGTCTATCTCGGCATCGTCGCCATCCTGGCCTTCATCGGCTGGGCCGGGTTGGCGCGCGTCATCCGGGGCCTGGTGCTCTCTATCCGCCGCAACGAGTACGTGACGGCAGCCGAAGCGCTGGGCGTAAGCCGGTTCCGCATCATCACGCGGCACATCCTGCCGAACACCTGGTCCTTCGTCATCGTCGCCGCCACGATCTCCGTGCCCGGCTACATCCTGGGCGAGGTCGTGCTGTCGTTCCTCGGCGTCGGCGTGCAGGAACCGGCGTCATCATGGGGCAACATGCTGAACCAGGCACGCAGCCTGCGGGCACTGACCTCATTCCCGTGGCTGCTCTATGTGCCAGGCGTGGCGATCTTCCTCACCGTGATGGCCTTCAACTTCCTCGGCGACGGCTTGCGCGACGCGCTTGATCCGCGCCGGGTCACGGGCGGGAAGTCGTGAGCGAGCCGCTCCTGCGCGTCGACAACCTGCAGACGCACTTCTTTGCCGACTCCGGCGTGGTCCGTGCCGTAGACGGGGTGTCGTTCGAGGTACACGAGGGGCAGACGCTGGCGGTAGTCGGCGAGTCGGGCAGCGGCAAGAGCGTCACCGCGCTCTCCATCCTGCGCCTCGTCGCGCAGCCGCCTGGCCGCATCATCGGTGGCCGGGTGCTGTTCCGCGGGCGCGACCTGCTCGAGGCCACTCCGCGCGAGATGCGCGCCATCCGCGGCCGCGAGATCTCGATGATCTTCCAGGAACCGATGACGTCGCTGAACCCGGTGTTCACGTGCGGCGAGCAGATCATCGAGACCGTGATGCTGCACGAGAAGATGACCCGGCGGGCGGCGCGCACCAGGGCCGTGGAGATGCTGGAACTCGTGGGGATCCCGTCGCCCGACCAGCGCGTCGACGACTACCCGCACCAGATGTCGGGCGGCATGCGGCAGCGCGTGATGATCGCCATCGCACTCGCCTGCCGGCCCGCGGTGCTCATCGCCGACGAGCCGACGACCGCGCTCGACGTCACCATCCAGGCGCAGATCCTCGAACTGCTGCGGCGCCTGCAGAAGGAGCTGGGGATGGCGGTCATCCTCATCACGCACGACCTCGGCGTGGTCGCCGAAACAGCCGATCACGTGGCGGTGATGTACGCCGGACGCGTCGTGGAGTACTGCGATGTCCGTGCGACATTCCGGAAACCGCTGCACCCGTATACGGCCGGACTTCAGGCATCGCTCCCGACGCTCGACGCCACCCAGGATCGGCTGCGCGTCATTCCAGGCACGGTGCCCAACCCGGCGCACTTCCCGGTGGGCTGCCGCTTTCACCCGCGCTGCCCCGTGGCCCAGAACCGCTGCCTGACCGAACCGGATCTCGTTGCCGTCGAGCCCGGTCACCTCTCCCGCTGCCTGCGCGCCACCGAGATCGCCGCAGGCACGCTGAACCCGGTGCCACCGGACATCGCCAATCGCTAATGTCGTCCCCACCCTCCAACCTCCGGCCGGAGTCCCCCATTCTGGAAGTGCGCGAGCTGAAGAAGTACTTTCCAATCAAGAAGGGACTCTTCTCGCGCACCGTCGGCCAGGTCAAGGCGCTCGACGGCATCTCGTTCGATGTGCAGGCCGGGGAAGTGCTGGGACTGGTCGGCGAGAGCGGCTGCGGCAAGACCACCGCCGGACGTTGCATCCTGCAACTGCTTCAGCCGACCAGCGGCAGCGTGAAGTTCGAAGGGCAGGAGATCGTCGGGTTGCCGCGCCGGGAACTGCGCCCGCTGCGCCGCCGCATGCAGATCGTGTTTCAGGATCCCTATTCGAGCCTCAACCCGAGGCTCACGATCGGCAGCATCCTGCGCGAAGCGATCACCACCCACAAGCTGGCGCGCGGCGCCGCCGTGAACGACCGCGTGGCGGAGCTGCTGACGCTCGTCGGGCTGTCGCCGACGCACGCCGCGCGCTATCCGCACGAGTTCTCCGGTGGCCAGCGCCAGCGTATCGGCATCGCTCGCGCGCTCGCGGTCGACCCTCGCCTGATCGTCGCCGACGAGCCGGTGTCGGCGCTCGACGTGTCGATCCAGGCCCAGGTGGTGAACCTGCTGCGCGACCTGCAGCGGCAGATGCACCTCACCTACATCTTCGTGGCGCACGACCTGTCGGTGGTGAAGCACATCAGCGACCGCGTCGCGGTCATGTACCTCGGCGCGATCGCGGAATTGGCCGGCAGCGCCGAGCTCTACGCCAATCCACGGCACCCCTACACAGTGTCGCTGCTGTCGGCGATCCCGATTCCCGATCCCGATCGGCGCCGCAAGCGCATCGTGCTGACCGGCGACGTGCCGAGCCCGGCCAATCCGCCGTCTGGCTGCCGGTTCCACACGCGCTGCTACATGGCGCAGCCGGTCTGCGCGCACGACGTGCCGCTGCTGCGCCAGATCGCGCCCGGGCACTGGAGTGCGTGTCACTTCGCCGAACA
>JBKJMH010000430.1:0-11674 GCA_046596625.1 Vicinamibacterales bacterium
GTGATGCGCGTCAGCGGCAAGCACAACGACCTCGACAACGTCGGGCCGTCGCACCGTCATCACACCTTCTTCGAGATGCTCGGCAACTTCTCGTTCGGCGACTACTTCAAGGCCGACGCGATCGAGTTCGCCTGGACGATGCTCACCGAGGTCTGGAAGATGCCGGCCGACCGGCTGGTGGTCTCCATCTTCAAGGGTGAGAACGGCATTCCGCGCGACGCCGAAGCCTACGACCTCTGGCGGACGTTCGTGCCCGCTGATCGGATCATGGAGCTTGGCGCCGACGATAATTTCTGGCAGATGGGCGACACCGGCCCCTGCGGCCGCTGCTCCGAGATCTACTTCGTGCGTGGCGGCACCGGCGCCGACCCTGAAATCGAAATCTGGAACAACGTGTTCATGGAGTTCGAGCGCAGCGCCGACGGCACGCTGACGCCGCTGCCGGCCCCCTCCATCGATACGGGCATGGGGCTGGAGCGCATCACCGCCGTGCTGCAGGGCAAGCAGTCGAACTACGACACCGACCTGTTCATGCCGCTGCTGACGCGCGTCGGCGAGCTGACGGGCAAGACCTACGGCGAGCACGAGCAGGCCGACGTGTCGATGCGGGTGGTCGCCGACCACGCGCGCGCCATGACCTTCCTCATTGGCGACGGCGTCATCCCGTCGAACGAGTGGCGCGGCTACGTCCTGCGCAAGATCATGCGCCGCGCGATGCGCCACGGGAAGCACCTCGGGCTCACCGAGCCGTTCCTGCACGAGATGGTGACGGTTTTGGCGCGCGAAATGGGCGACGCCTACCCCGACCTGCGCACCAACCAGGAAACCATCGCGCGCACAATCACGGCGGAAGAGAACCGCTTCGATGCCGTGCTGAAGGACGGCTTGCCGCGCCTCGAGGCCGAGATCACCAAGGCGCTCGAGACCTCGTCGAAAGTGCTTGGCGGTGACGCGGCCTTCAAGCTGTACGACACCTTCGGCGTGCCCTACGACTTCATCGAGGACACCGCCGCCACCCGCGGCGCCTCGGTGGACAAGGCATCGTTCGACCGCGCGATGGAGGGCCAGCGCGACAAGGCGCGGGCCGGCAGCACCTTCGGCAGCAGCAAGAAGGGAATCGAGTTCAGCCTGACCGACGAGGCGACGCTGGCGGCCACCGGCGATCAGTTCGAGGGCTACGCGAACACCACGATCACCGGCGTGGGGGTACTCGCGCTGTTCGACGAGTCGCGTCAGCCGGTCGAGGCGCTGGGGGACGGCGCAACCGGGTTCGTGGCACTCGCGCGGACGCCGTTCTACCTCGAGGCTGGCGGTCAGGTGTCCGACTCCGGCCGGATCGCGAACGACGCGACCGGAGCATCGGCATCAGTCGAGGGACTGGTCCGCATCAAGCCCGGGCTGCCGCGTGCGCACCGGGTGCGTGTGGAACAGGGCGCCCTTCGCGTCCGCGATCTCGTCACGGCGCAGGTCGACGCCGACGTCCGCGACGCCACACGCCGCAATCACACCGCCACTCACCTGCTCCATGCGGCGCTGCGCCAGGTACTGGGCACGCACGTGAAGCAGGCCGGGTCGCTCGTGGCCCCCGACCGCCTGCGCTTCGACTTCCAGCACTTCCAGCCGATCACCGCTGACGAGGTCCTCCGCATCGAGCGGATCGTCAACGAGCAGGTCGTGAAGAACACGCCGGTCACCACCGACGTGCGTTCGACGGAGGAGGCGATCGCGTCTGGCGCGATGGCGCTGTTCGGCGAGAAATACGGCGACAAGGTGCGCGTCGTCAACGTGCCCGGCTTCAGCGTCGAACTCTGCGGCGGCACGCATGTGTCGGCCACAGGCGACATCGGCTCGTTCCAGATTGTCGGCGAGAGCGGCGTCGCCGCAGGCGTGCGCCGCATCGAAGGCATCACCGGCCTGAACGCCGTCGCGCATGTGCAGGCACAGCGCGCATCGCTGCAGCACGTCATCGACGCCCTGCATGCGAGCCCAGACCTGGCCGTCGAGACCATCGAGAAGCTGCAGTCAGAGGCGAAGCGGCTCGCACGCGAAGTGTCGCAGTTGAAGACGAAGCTGGCGATCGGCGGCGGCGCGCCTGGCCAGGCCGACGAGAGCCTGGACGTCGGCGGCGTGAAGCTCGCCAGGCGGAAGGTGGCCGACCTCGACAAGGATGCGCTGCGCGGCCTGGCCGACTCGCTCAAGGCAAGCATCGGCAGCGGCGTCGTCGTCATCGCCTCGGAACAGGACGGCAAGGTGCAGGTAGTGGTGGCCGTGACGCCAGACCTGACGTCCAGGGTGAAGGCCGGCGCGATGGTGAAGGCGCTGGCGCCGATCGTTGGCGGCGGCGGCGGCGGACGGCCGGACTTCGCCGAAGCCGGCGGCAAGCACCCCGAGAAGATCGACGAGATGCTGGCGGCCGCGCCGGCGGCGCTCCAGACGCTCCTCGGGTAAGGATGTGTGTAGCTGCCGACCTTCAGGTCGGCGGGAGGGGCGCACCTGACCGGCCTCCGCCAAGGCTACGGCGGTCCGCCGACGTACCGCGAAGGCGGAAGGTGCGCGGCCACGACCCGAACGTTCGCAGATTCCGCACGCTTGCACGGCAGTGCACCAAACCGTGCGATATCCCTCACTGCCCACTGCTCTACCGCGGGTGAGTCGCCGATATCACGCACAGAGTGGTGATACCTGTCCTGACATCGTGGCGTGCGCTGGTGCGCATCTGCGCGCTGTTCTTCCTGCTGGCTGCTGTCTCGCGTCCCGCTGACGCGCAGATTTTCAGCTGGATGGATGGTTCCGGCAGCCTGATCATCTCCAATGTGCCCCAGGGTGCGAACCTGGGTATCGCCTCGGGCGAGGCACCGCCGGAGACCGCGGCTCCTCGAACGGCTCGTGTCGCCGGCCCCGTACGTTCGCGGTCGTTCGACGAGCTGATCGACGAGCACGCCTCGCGTCAGGGCGTTCGCAAGGACCTGGTGAAGGCGGTCATCCAGGTGGAGTCGGGATTCAATCCGCGGGCGGTGTCGAACAAGGGCGCCGTCGGCCTGATGCAGTTGATGCCGGGAACCGCGCGCCAACTCGGCGTGGCGAACCCCTTCGACCCGTCCGAGAACGTGCGTGGCGGCGTGGCCTACCTGCGGCAGCTGCTCGATCGCTATAACGGCGACGAACGCCTGGCGCTGGCCGCCTACAACGCCGGCCCCGGTGCGGTCGACAGCCATGGCCAGACCGTGCCGCCCTATCGCGAAACCCGCGACTATGTGTCGAAGGTGAAGGGGATTGCCGGCACCGCCAGCGCCGTCAACGCCTCGTCCTCAGCGCGCACCAGGATCTACCGGGTCGTGCAGGTTGTGGATGGTGAGGACGTGGTCACCTATACCGACCGCGCACCATCCTCGCGCTGACCCGCGCGCCAGGTCCTCGCCCAATCCACTCGTCAGTCCGGCCGCTCCGTGGCCGTGATGTCCATCCGCTCGTAGATCGGTCCGAGCAGTTCCGTCGCCAGCCACACTTCCGCGGCCACGATCACCGAGGTCAGCAGCGCGCCGACCGGCAGGATTGCCGGGCCGACGATGGGGCGCAGCAACGAGGACAGGCCGGCAGTGAGGAGCAGCCCCGGTGTCAGCGCCAGCAGCAACCCGATCCAGTTCGCAGCGAGCAGGATGAGCCGCTGGCCCACGGCGTCCACTCCGCGCGGCCGCGATGCGCCAATCGGCACCCAGCCCGGAAACACCACCGCCACGGCGTTGTGCATCAGGTACTGGGCGAGCACGATCGCCGGAATCAGAATCAGGAACGACAGCCAGACGGCGATCCGGTTGGGCGTGGGGATCCGTGACGTCGAGATCAGCGACAGCACCATGGCCAGCGCCCCGAACAGCCAGGTGATAGCGGTGACCACGATCGTCGGCCACGCGATCTCGCCGCGAATGACCGCGGCGCCGCGCACCGGCCACGACTTGAGCAGTTCCAGATAGGCGAGGTCCTGCCTGAGGTCCATGCGCATCACCTGCGGCGCCATGAACAGCGAGAACAACGCGCCCCATGTGGCGAAGACGCCCATGAGCAGCACCAGTCCCCTTGCCCGCGTGACGAACATCGACGCACCGACCATCCAGACAAGGATGAGCAACCCCCGCAGCAGCACCCGGCGATCGACCGTGCGCGTCATCTGCATCACCGCCTTCCACAGAAACGCAGTTTCGGCACGCCCGGCGGGGTCGAGCCGCCAACCCACCGCCCTCGCGACGTAGCGTCGCTTCGACACCGAGGGTTCGTTCACCTGGCGCTCGGCGGTCGCGTCGGCCGCATCGGGGGCACTCGCGTCGGCCCACACCAACCAGCCCACGGTGAGCGCGTAGATGCCGATCGCCGCCGCGATCGCCGGCACGAACTCGCCGGCACTCTGGGCGTAGATCGGCCTGATCAACAGCATGAAAGGCCACAGCAACCAGAAGGCGGTCCCCTCGCGTGTAAGGTCGACGACGGCGTCGAGTACGGCTGGAATGGTCTGCAGTGGGGTTGTCGAGGCACCACGCCACAGCGGCACGATCACGCTGAGGACCGCACCGGCCGACAGCGCCAGGACCGGCAGGGCCACCACCCACCCGCGGGGTTGACGGAGACGCGAGCGCGCCAGCGTGACGGCCGTGAAGAACACGTGGCTCGTCATCAGCAGCACCCACACACCGAGCAGGCCACGCAGCCGCGCCGGCAGCGACGCGCTCGGATAAGCCAGCGCCATGATCAGGGCGCCGATGAAGACGGCATACTGCGACCGCATCAACCGGTAGAACACCAGTTGACGCCGGGTGACCGGCGCGGGATAGAGAAACGACGCTTCGGCTTTCGAGAAGTCGAGCAAGCCGCTGCCGAACGGCAGCGCCCACGAGGCCAGCGACAGCAGCGCCAGCAGCGCCCCTCCCAGGTACGGACCGACGAAGCCCGCCGCCGTGGCAGCGACCGGCCCGACCGATGGGCCTCCACCACGCGCAACATAGGCGCGCTCGCGCAGGAGCAGGGCGAACACCAGGTAGGCCACGCCGGCAATGGCCCCGAGGAGATAGCGCGGCTCGCGCATGCGGCGCAGGCGCATCCGGGCGCGGTTCCGCGCCGAGCAGACGATGACGTAGAGCGTGGCGTTGAGCATGCGGCCCTAGGACGGCTCGCCCGGCGCCGGGTCGTGCCCGGTCGCGCGCAGGAAGATCTGCTCGAGGCTCGATCCGGCTTTGGCAAGGTCGGCCCTGGCCGCCAGTTCCTCGACGGTGCCGTCGGCGATCTTCCGACCCTGATGCATGATGACGACCCGGGTGCACACCTCCTGCACCAGCGGCAGCATGTGCGACGACAGCAGCACTGCCGCCCCTTCACGGGCTCGCCGGACGATGGTGTCGCGCATGCGCCTGATGCCGATCGGGTCGAGTCCGGTCAGCGGCTCATCGAACAGCAACACCGGCGGCGTCCGCACCAGACCGCAGGCAATCACCACTTTCTGGCGCATGCCTCGCGACAATTCGGCCGGCAGGCGGCGCTCACGCCCGACCAGTTCCAGCTCGTCCAGGAGCGCTGCGCTCCGGGCGTCGATGTCGGTCACGCCGTAGATCCTGGCCACAAGCCGCAGGTGCTCCTCGACGGTCAGGTACTCGAACAGGTGCGGCTCGTCCGGCATGAAAGCCAACTGCCGTCGCGCGTCGAGCGGCGCCAGCGCCGTATCGATTCCCGCGAGCACGACCCGCCCCGACGAGGGCCGGAGGATGCCGGCCAGGCACCGCAAGGTGGTGGTCTTGCCCGCGCCGTTCGGCCCGATCAGCCCGACGATTTCTCCCGGGGCGACCGCGAAGGACAGGTCGGACACGGCGGTGACGGACCCGTAGGTTCGTCCTAACCCCTCGACTGTAATTCCCATGTGCTGTGCTACGATTAGGGGTTCCGGAGGACCGAATTACGTGGCATCGCATGAATCCGCGCTGAAAGCGCATCGGCAGAGTCTCGCCAACCGCGAGCGCAACCGTCAGTTCCGCTCACGCCTGCGTGGCGCGCTCAAGAGCATTCGCGTCGCGATCGACGGCAAGGATGTAACGGCCGCCGAAGGCGCGCTGAAGCAGACCATTTCGCTGATCGACAAGATGGCGACCAAGGGCGTTATCCACCGCAACGCAGCGGGCCGTTACAAGTCGCGGCTCACGACGCGCATCGCGGCCGCCCGCGCCTGACCTCGCGTTCAGTAGCGCCTGGCGCCGCCGGTCCCTACGGATCGGCCGGCGCCTCGCGCACACAACTCCACCACCAACCGCTCCAGCAACACCCGCGGCTCACCGGCCGACCGTTTCAGGTCGAGATCGGTGCGGAACAGTGCCTGCACCGCAGGCCTGACCATCGCTGGCACCTGGAGCGGAAATTTCGTACGTACGAGCCATCCCAGCTGCCCGAGCACCTGCTCCGGCGCAGCCCCGGCATCGAGCATCAGCGCCAGCTGACGCAACGCCGTCTTCCCGTCCCCCGCCTCGATGGCGTTCGCCATCGCCCAGTCGTCCTGGAGTGAGGCCGGCCCCACAATCTCGCGCACGTCATCGATGGTGATCGACGTCTGCCCCAGGGTGTAGAGCAGCAACCGGTCGACATCGTTCCTGAGCCGTTTCACGTCCGTGCCGCAGCGTTCGGCCATCAGCCGTGCGCCCGCCGGATCGATCTTCATGGCTGCACCGGTCACGCGGTTCGCCACCCACCGTGCCGCATCGTCGACGCCCTCGAGGACGCCGCACTCGACCAGCGTCGCCTGCTTCGCGAGCAGCTTGTAGATGCGGCTGCGTTTGTCGAGCGTGCCGGCCACCAGCACCAGCGTCGTCTGCGGGTCGGGATTCTTGAGCAGTGCCTCGAGGTCTTCGAGGGCTCGCGTGGCCGCATCGCTCTCGCGCTTCGGCACCAGCATCGACTGCGCCTGCAGCACGATGACGACGCGGCGCGGCGCCATCATCGGCAGCGTGCGCACGGCGGCGACGAGTGACGAGACCGCGGCGACGAGCTTGTCGCCGTTCGTGATGTCGCCGGTGTGGATGCGCTCGACGTTGAACGCGCGCAGCCCTTCCTCGACCAGTTCCTCGAACTCGTGCGCGAGCCCGGACTTCTCGACCTCGTCCTCTCCCTGTAGAAGATAGACGGCGTCGGCATTGCCGGACTGAATCTGCTTGCGCACCGCCGCGGGAGTAGCGACAGGCATTGTCAGAAGGCCTCGAGAATGGCGCTGACGATGGAGCGCGAGAACTCGGTCGTCATACGTTCGAGCGCGTTCTGGTCCTGGCCGAAGAACGCGGTGGGGTCGGTGGCCGTCTGGCCACCCGTGGCTTCGTATTCCTGGCGGAAGACCAGGCTCGGATTCTCCCAGAGCACCTTGTTCTCCCTCTGGTCACGCAGCTCGACGCGCGCCGACACGGTGATGGTGTAGCGCGACGCGAGTTGCTGGTCCGTGAAGCTGAGAGGCGCGATGTTCACGCCGGTCACTTCACCCGTGAGGACGGCGTCGACGTTCTGCGTGTCCGGCACGATCCGGTACTTGCCGCGACCGATGAACTCCGCTCGAACTTTCTCCGTCATCTGCGTCTCGATGTTGAAGAGCGTCGTCCGGTTCACGAACGTCGGGATGCCGATGACCTTGATGTAGTCGGGCAGGAACGAACCGCGTCCGGCCAGCGAATATCCGCATCCGGAGAGGACGCCGGCGCACAGGCCCATAGCCGTGGCGCCAGCGGCGCGCAGGAACTGCCGCCGCCCCGCGTGCGCGATCACGAGACCACCACGCTGACGAGCGGTCCTTTGGCAATGACCACCTTGCGGATGGTCTTGCCGTCGGTGTGGGCCTTCACGGTGGGGTCGGCAAGCACGCGTTCGCGCAGTTCGTCCTCGGGCAGGTCTGCCGGCACCGTCAGGCGCGCCCGCACCTTGCCGTTCACCTGGACAGGCACCACCACCTCGTCCGCCTTCGCGACGTCGGCGTCGAAGGTTGGCCAGGGCGCACGCGTGAGTCCGCCGGTGTGTCCGAGCATCAACCAGAGTTCCTCGGCCGTGTGCGGAGCGAAGGGCGACAGCATCACGACGAGGGCGTCGAGCGCTTCGCGCAACGCCGCAACCGTCTGCACGCGCTCGATACGACCGACGCCGCCGTCGCGTGACGGCGCGCCGTGCTGGGTCGAAGCGCTGAATGTATACAGCTCGTTCACCAGCTCCATCATCGAGGAGATGGCGGTGTTCAGGTTCATGCGCTCTTCGATGTCGACCGTGGCGCGACGGATGGTGTCGTGCGTCTTGCGGCGCACGGCCCGCTCGGCCTCGTTGCAGTCGGTGCCGCACGCCGGGATGCCCTCGCCCGCCACCGTCTCGGCCCAGTGGTCGACGAGACGCCAGACACGGAGCAGGAACCTGAAGCTCCCCTCGAGCCCGGCATCGCTCCACTCCACTTCTTTCTCGGGCGGCGCCACGAACATGACGTAGAGGCGCAGCGCGTCGGCGCCGTACTTCTCGAGCATCGTGTCGGGGTCGACGACGTTGCCCTTCGACTTCGACATGACCGCGCCGTCCTTCAGCACCATCCCCTGGGTGAGCAGGCGCTTGAACGGCTCGTCGAAGGTGAGCAGGCCGACGTCCCTGAGGACACGCGTGAAGAAGCGCGAGTACAGCAGGTGGAGAATCGCGTGCTCGACGCCGCCGCTGTAGAAGTCGACCGGCATCCAGTACTTCGCGGCCGCCGGGTCGAACGGGAGCTCGGTGTTCTTCGGATCGGTGAACCGCAGGAAGTACCACGATGAATCGACGAACGTGTCCATCGTGTCGGTTTCGCGGCGTGCCGACCCGCCGCACGTCGGGCAGGTGCTGTTCACGAACTCCGGCACCTGCGCCAGCGGCGAGTCGCCACGTCCGGTGAACTGCGTCATGCGCGGCAGTTCCACCGGCAGCTGCTCGTACGGCACAGGAACGACGCCGTCCTTTTCGCAGTAGAGCATCGGGATCGGAGTGCCCCAGTAGCGCTGGCGCGAGATGCCCCAGTCCTTCAGCCGGTACTGCACTTCCCCGCTACCGACCCCGCGCGACTGCGCGTCGGCGATCATCCGCGCGATGACGGCTGGCGTATCGGCGGCTGTGTACTCGCCCGAGTCGACCAGACGGCCCGCGCCTGGTGCGGACTCGGACAGCTCGTCGGCCGTGCGGGTGTCGCCCTCGGCCCGGACGACGATGCGCACCGGCAGGGCGTACTTGCGCGCGAACTCGAAGTCGCGCTGGTCGTGCGCTGGCACGGCCATGATGGCGCCGGTGCCGTAGTCGGCCAGGACGAAGTTCGCCACCCAGACCGGCACCTCCTGCCCCGTGAACGGGTTCACGGCGGTGCGGCCGGTGTCGAAGCCCTCCTTCTCGATCGCGCCGGTCAAGCGCGCCTCGCGGTCGAGCGTGCGGAACTGGCGGACCTTCTCGTTGAACGACGCCGGATCAACGCTCTCAGCCGCAAAGCGGTCCACGAGTGGATGCTCGGGCGCCAGCAGCACGAACGTCGCGCCGTAGATGGTGTCGATGCGCGTGGTGAAGATCTCGATGCCGATGTCGGCCTTCGACACAGGGAACGTGAGACGGGCGCCTTCCGAGCGGCCAATCCAGTTCCGCTGCATCACGACGACCTTCTCGGGCCATTCGGCCAGCGTGTCGAGGCCGGCCAGCAATTCGTCGGCATACGCCGTGATCTTGAAGAACCACTGCTCGAGGTCGCGGTGCACGACCGTCGTGCCGCAGCGCCAGCAGGCGCCGTCCACGACCTGTTCGTTCGCGAGCACGGTGTTGTCCACCGGACACCAGTTGATCGTCGAGCGCTTGCGGTAAGCCAGCCCGCGCTCGAACATCTTCAGGAAGATCCACTGGTTGAACTTGTAGTAGTCGGGCGTGCAGGTGGCGAACTCGCGCTCCCAGGCGTAGCTGATGCCCAGGCGCTGGAGCTGGCCCTTCATGTGGGTGATGTTGCCGAAGGTCGACGTCTCGGGATGCGTGCCGGTCTTGATGGCTGCATTCTCGGCCGGCAGGCCGAAAGCGTCCCATCCGAACGGATGCAACACATTGAACCCGCGCATCCGCTTCATCCTGGCGGCGATGTCGCCAATGATGTAGTTGCGGACGTGTCCCACGTGGGCGTGCCCCGACGGGTACGCGAACATCTCCAGGCAGTAGAACTTCGGCTTCGACTCGTCGGCCTCGACCTCGAAGGCCCGGCTGGAGGTCCACTTCTGCTGCCATTTCTTGTCGAGCTGTTGCGGCTTGTACTCAGTCATAGGGGCGAGCGCCATTGTACCGAATAGGGTCGGGGGCTCAGAACTTCCAGTACTGCGTCAGCGCCGCTGTCGTCTGCGTCACCGCGGCGCGGCCGCGTGACGAGGCCACGGGCGCCGGCGGCCAGTCGACCGCAGGGGTCGCTTCTCCGGCCAGCACGTCGATCACCGCGCGCAGGCAGTCGCCCAGGGCTCGCAGGTCGTAGCCGCCCTCGGTAACCGCCACGAGTCGCCCACCGCACCAGCGTTCGGCAACGGCGCGAAGCGCCGCCGTCATGGCCGCGAACGCCGGGGTGGTGAGGCGTCCACCCCCGAGCGGATCGCGCTCGTGCGCATCGAAGCCAGCCGACACCAGCACGATGTCGGGTTCGAACTGGGTCAGCACCGGCAGCACCACCTGCTCGAACACCAGCCGGTAGTCATCGTCGGTGGCGCCGACCTCGAGCGGGAGGTTCACGGTGCGTCCCGCGCCTGCGCCGTAGCCAATCTCGCCAGCGGCGCCGGTGCCCGGGTAGTACGGGTACTGGTGCACCGAGATGTAGAGAACGTCGGGCGCGTTCTCGAAGATGTGCTGGGTGCCGTTGCCGTGATGGACGTCGTAGTCGACGATGGCGACGCGCCGTGCGCCCAGGCTGCGGGCATGCGCCGCCGCCACCGCCACGTTGTTGTACAGGCAGAAGCCCATGGCGCGGTCGTGTTCGGCATGGTGCCCTGGAGGCCGAGACAGGACGAACGCCCGCTTGTGCGCGCCGCCCATCACCCGTTCCACCGCGTCGACAGCCGCGCCAGCCGACAGCAGCGCCACTTCGTAAGTGTCGGGCGAGGTATACGTATCCGGATCGAGCGCCACCGAGATGCCCGCGGTTTCCGCCATGCGCTGCAGGTGGTCGGAGCTGTGCACGCGCGCCAGCTGCTCACGCGACGCCTCCCGTGGCGCCACCACTTGGCCGCCGCGCGCACGCCACTCGGCAGCCACCACGTCCATCACGTCCGCGCGCTCGGACGCTTCCGGATGCCCGGGCGGGGTCATGTGCTCGGCAAACCGCTCGGAAGCGATGACGATCAGGCTCATGATGTCAGTCTAGCTAATTCATCGTAGCTGCCGACCTTCAGGTCGGCCAGATTGCGCACCTGAAGGTGCGCGGCTACGACGACCGCTCCGCCAGCATGAGTGTCGTACGGGCTTCGGCCGCGAACAGCGCGGCATCCAGGCGCTGGCGATACTGCTCCACCTCCTGCTCGTTCGCCCGGCGTGGTACGTAGATCGGTTCGCCGACGCTGATCGCCACGGTCGCGAACGGCTTCGGCACCTGCGTCCGGTCCCAGCTGCGAAGTGTCCAGGCCCGATCGGCCTCGCAGTGGAACGGCAGCACCGGATGTCC
>JBKJMH010000059.1:0-26723 GCA_046596625.1 Vicinamibacterales bacterium
CGTCATCGCCGCCATCTGCGGGGCGATCGGCAAGGCGCTTGGCGGCGGAGCACGGGGAGGTTTGCTCGTGTCCACCGCCCTTGGGTTCATCGGTGCGCTCTTCGGTCCGTGGATCGCACGGTCGCTCGGACTGTCAGAACCGTTCATGATCGAGGTTGGCGGTCGATCGTTTCCGATTCTGTCGATCGTCGGCGCCGCGCTGTTCGTCGCGGCGCTGCACCTCATCACCGGCCGCCGGTGGCGTTGACGACCCAGTGTGGCTCGCGGCGGCGGCCCGCGGCAGCGGCGCAAAGCGTCAACTTGTGCACGACCCTATACGACCACGCCGTGGCCAGGCACAGCAGGGCCGCCACCGCCACGGCTGCGGCAAACGAGACGTCGACGCCACCGTTCCATACGAGGGGCGGCGTTGCAGCGCTCAGTTGCCACTCGGCCAGGCCAGTGAGCCACCATCGCGTCAGCACCACGGTGTCGCCAATCGCATGCAGCACCAGCGCCGGCAGGATGGAACCCGCGGCCCAGGTGAGCCCGCCGTACATCGCCGATACCGCCACGTAGTACGGAAGCATCACGACGACGTCGCCGGGATGATTGGGGAAGTGCAGGAGACCAAACAGGATGCCGCTGGCAATGATCGCCACTACCACACCGAAGCGGCGGCCGATGATGCTCTGCATGTAGCCGCGAAAAGCGGATTCCTCGGTGACGCCCGCCACCACCGACTGCATCACCAGCAGCGCGATCATCGTCGGCGCGGGCATGCCCGCTGGGCTCGTGATGGGTGCTCCTGCAGGAAGGTGGACGAGTCGCGAGATGGCGACAAGCAGCGCCAGGATCGCAGCAATCCCCAGCAACCCAGCTGGCAGTGCGGCACGCCACACGCGGCCCGGCAGGTGATGTGCGCGGAGGTTGGCGCGACGACCCTCCGAGCCAGCGGCCATCCATCGTCCGCCGATGCACCCGAAGTAAACCCAGAGGTAGATGGTCATCGGAACGATGGCCCACGGCACGGCAATGCCGACGCGTTGATTCCACGCGCCGAGGAACGCCCAGGGCACGCTGCCGGTGAGCAGCACGAGGAGTGCGATTCCTGACGCTGCGAGCACGCTTGTCACCACACCTCCTCCATGAAGACCAGGTAGGGCTTGAATGCCACAGGGATCTCGCTCCCGGCGTATGGTTCGATGTCGACGAATCCGCAGCTTCTGTAGAGCGCATAGGCGTCCGCGGACCGGGCCCGGTCCGCGCCGGCAGCGCGGCGTACGTCGCTGCGATGTTCTGGGCGGCCCTTGGATTGCGCAGCGCAACGGATCGAGTCGAGCTGGGAAGCCGAAGTGCTACCCATGTCCTTGGTCTGATCTCTTGCCTATCTCTCCGACCGCTCAGACTCGATTGATGCCTTCGATTTTATCGAGTTCGTCTGCATTGAAGCCCGTCAGTCCGAGCATCCCGAGGATCATGGCCGTCTTCCCGTCGACATACCCCTCGACGTCGTGAGCGAACCGCCCGGCGAGTTGCTCCTTGAGCGCGCCGTACTCGCGTGCGGCCTCGGGGTGCGTGCGCAGGTAGTCGCGAACGGCGAGATGATTGCGGAGCGCGAGGCTATCGGCTGGGCAAAGGTACAAGTGGTGGGACGGCAGGGCCCCTGGGGCGCGGAAGGCGTCGCGATCTGCCACGCCGAGATTGCCACGATGTACGTAGCCGATGCTTGCGAGACGTGCGATTCCGGCAGGAACATGCGCCGCCGTGGGAACCACGACGCTGATGTCGATGACCGGCTTTGCCGCCAAACCAGGCACTGCTGTGCTGCCCACGTGTTCAATCGCTATGGCCACGTCCCGGACCACGGGCCAGATCCGCGAGCGCAGTTGCTCGAAGACTGCCGCCCAGGCCGGATCGTGGTCAATGACAACAATGGTCTTCATTCGTCGGTCTGGTGGCACCAAGTGAGCCGAGAGGAGCAGGGACTGCCGAGATGAGGCAACCAGGCCAGCAACGTTGCAGCATGCATTCCCGTGTCAGGGCCGCGCAGGCTGGACGCCAAGCCTCAGCCCCTAAGGAGGATGCGACCGGTCCCACCCTCGCGATCGAACTCCATGCGCTTGGCTGATTGCTGCGGGCCGACACGGCCGCATTCGATCTCGGCGACCGCATAGTTCTCGCCGCGGACGGGCTGACCAGCCAGGCGTCGCAGCATCGCCAGTTGGCCGACATGCGCCAGCGCGTCAGCGACCGCCCCCTGGAACATCTGTTCGCAGGAGCGACCCAGCGCCGCATCGGAAGCCAGGTAGCGGTCGAGCGCGTTCAATGCGGCATAGAATCGCGCGACTTCCTGCTCCCACGGCAACGGCGTCGCGTCGTCCCATCGCTCGTTGCCAGTCGCCTGTGAAAGAGCCCAATCGAGCAGGTCGCCGACATGAGCCAGGATTTGGGCAGGCGTGCGCGTCGCCTCGCCCGCCCGAAATGACGAAAAGTTGATCGGTACGTCGCGAAGGATCTTGCCGCCGCGGTAGGCCAGCGTCGCGATAGTGTGGCGAAGAAACTCGCGTTCTGGCTCAGTTCCTGGGTTCATGAATCCTCCCTGGCAGTGTCGGCCACCGACGACGAATCAGACCGATCGCTCTGGCACTGCCCTGAATGAATGGTGCCCTTTCTACCATAGATGACGGCGACGCGAGGGCTTGATGCGCTGCCTGGTTCGGCGGCCATTCTCTGTTTGTGCTCATCTGGCACACTCAAATGACAAGAGACGCGGTCATCCGCCAGTAATCATAGGAGTGCGCTCACGAACCGGCTGCCTTGCGTGCTCCAGCATCCACCATGCGACATCGGCGCGAGAAATCGCGGCGGACATCGGGAAACTTTCCACGAGCTTCACACGTCGAGTGAGCGGGCCACTGGTGAGTCGCGTCGGGCGCGCGCAGCACCAATCAAGTCCAGAGTCCGCAAACACGCTCTCCATCGCAGCGAGATCGCGATAGCTGATGCCGACGTTCGATTTCGCGACGAAGCATTTCATCAGGAGATTCATGCGTGCGGCGCTGTCTGCGACACCCGCCGCGCTCACGGCGATGACGCGTGCGACGCCTTCCTGCCGCATGGCGTTCACGAGCGTCGCCGCCGTGCGCTATGAAAAGTCAGGCGGCGAGGCGAGTGCGCTCCATGGATTCGCCGGATTGGTTCGCTTGATGCCGAGCGCCGACAGCACGACGTCGTGACCGCGCACATGCTCGTCGAAACAGCCCGGCCGCAGCACATCCTCGATCAGGATGCGCGCCCGCGAATCGATGCGATCAGCACGCCGGGCGAGCGCCGTGACGCTGTGGCCTTGATCGCAGGCGAGGCGCACCAGGTGCGTTCCGACGCCGCCCGACGCGCCGAGCACCAGGACCTTCATAGCCTCATGCCTCATGGTGCGATGCCGCCTGGGCAGAGTGAGCCGTGCGCGTCCCTTCCAGGGCTCGTCGGCCGAGTGGCGGTTGGATTGCCAGGCATGTTAGACGGCACGTTGCAGTGTCGCAATGAATTCTTCGACGTCTGACGGCAGTGGGCCGAGACGCTCGATGACCGGCCACAGCGTGAGCGGTGGTGACCTTATCAAGTATTCGGCGAGATGAACCGAGTCGAGGTCGTCGTGTAGGTACGGCCGTTGGCCGCAATTCCGCGCATCGCAGGCCAGGCGGACCCCTGGGCGACAGTCTCGCCAGTGGCACGTCCGACCGATGTAGGCGCCACGCGGGTCGGCGAGGAAGACGTCGGCACCGCGGTTACGACTCTGGGTGTGGCCCTGCAGGCGGCGGGAAGCCGAGGCGAGTGCGGCGAGGTCAGCATCATCATCGACCACGATGAGCACGTCGATGTCCCTGGGATCCGGTTTCGCGGTCGTGAGCGATCCGAGCAGGGCGATCGACCGCAGGCCAGTGATGTGTTGAACTGCGACGATGAACCGCCGCAGGCCCTCCAGCAAGTGTTGACGATGATTGTCGCGCCGGTCAGTTATCACGATGCCCTCAGTCCAGCTGCGGCAACTGGCCCGACGCTTCGTGAATCGCTTGACCACAGTGTTCGTTCCGGGGTCCGTCCGTTCCGCCGGCCAACGTCAGCAGTCACCGGCGTCGCTCGCGATGGCGCCCGGCGTCAAGCAAGGCGCTATCCGCCCCCCACGAGCGGCGCTGGCGCTCCAGCAACACGCCTTCAACCGTTTCCGGCAGGAGTACAACGAGGAGCGGCCGCACTAATTCCTGCACGGGCGCACGCCACGCGCGCTCTATCGGCCGTCGCCACGCGCGTACAGCGGCCCTGCGCTCGAGTATCCCGGACACTACCTCGTGAAACGCGTCACCAACGTCGGCACGATTCGCTTCAAGACGCGCTTGCTGTACTTGTCCACAGCACTCAAAGCGCATCGCGGCGGCCTGGAAGAACTCGAGGACGGCATCTGGTCGCTCTACTTCTGCGACGTCTTGCTCGGACGCATCCACGAACGCACGGCACTCGCCAACGGGCAACTGGGTGTTACCCATGTTCCCGGTTAACTCTGTTACCTATCTTTCCGGTTGCTCAGCTTGTCGGTCTGCACGATGCGCAACCGCCGACGCCGTTCGACACCCAACGATTGCCGGAGCCTCCTGAACAAGAGCATCATTCTCGAGCGCAGCCACCATGAAGAGCGCGAAATCAATACGGCGTGTCCGGTTGCTTTTTAGGATGGGATCGCCGACGTGTTGGCTCCACACCGGAAGCCCTTCGCTCTCCCCCTCCTCGAGATCGCTGCCGCGTACGACCGTCCAACGTGTGTTGCTGGCGAAGATTCGGCGACAAGCCTCGACCTGGTCGTCGAGCTCCGCGAAGCGCAACAGCCGCGCCAGCCCGCCAAAGACTTTGACGATGACTTTCAGCTTCCGCGAGTACACGTCTTTGCCGTCCCGGGTGATATGCCACCCGCACGAGAAGATCAGACGTGCGTCCGGCCGCGCGAAATCCAGTACCGCCTGCGCCGTCCCAGACGAGTATTGCTGGACGCCCCAAGGAGCCAGGACCGTCAACACGCCGTCACAGCCTGCGACCGCACGCTTGATAACATCGCGGTCGTTAGTGGCCCCGGGAACGACGTTGATGCGGTCCTTGTATCCGTCGAGCTTACCGACGCTCTCAGCTCGGCACACGCCGATAACCTCGTATCCACGGCCCAGCGCGTGCTGCACCATGTACCTGCCAAGTTTTCCAGAGGCGCCAACTATGCAGACTCTCATGTCCACCTAACGCAGCCGCTCAGCCGCGAGTGTCGTTGTGAAGCACGCCGGACGCTCGCCGGCTGCAGCGGCGTGCTAGACAGCCGGCTACTTTCCGAGGTCCGAGACGATCGTTTGGTACTCACGCTCCCAACGCTGCCGCACAGGATGCGATGGCGGTGAAATGTCGCGGACGACCCGAAGGGCCGCTTCGTAGCGCTTCCGAGCCTCGGCGAGCCGGCCTGTTTTCCAGTACACGTACCCGAGCCCGTGATCGTATTCGAAGAGATAAAGTCGATCGGTGACGCCTGCTTGCGTGAGGCCATTGATGCTTTCGTTGAACTCTCGCTCCGCCTGTGTCCATTCCTTGCGACTCGCATAGGCTTCCCCGAAGTTGCCGTGCAAGGTGGCGTACTGCGCCGGATCGCTGCTAGGTTGCTGCGCCAGCAGGCTCTGAGCGCGCTGAAGCAGCGGGAGAGCCTCGTCGGGTCGATCCTGAAGGGTTAGAACAGATGCTAGGTTGGCCAGTTGACGCGCAAGTTCAGATGGCGGAAATGCCGGTAGCTGTTTGATTCCCTCGAGGACAGCGCGGTGCAGGCGCTCAGCCTCGCGATACTGACCGGCGTTCTGAGCCGCTGACGCTTGTTCATGAAGTGCGCCCAGACGCGCCAACTCGTCAGGCTTCTGCCCGGCAGACGAAAGCCCAATCATTAACATGATCAGCGCGAGCAAGTGCATCTAGCTCTCCCCCAGAGCGTCTAACGTTGCCGAATCAGCCGCGGGCCGTCCGTCGTCGAGTTCGGCTCGTCGGCTGCAGCGGCTTGTTAGACCGCGTGTTCCCAGTGGTCTCGCTGGTAACGCGTTCTGCCAGATAGACCTTGAGCAGGGACTGGTACGGGACGTCGCGTTTGTTGGCTAGTACCTTGAGATCGGCCAGCAGCGCCGTTGGCAAGCGAAGAGAAATAGTTTCGGTCGATGCCTTGAGATTGGGGAATACGACTCGGCGAGCGCTGGCCCAGTCCACCACGTCACTCGCATCGTGGGTCTCCCAGTACTCCCGCTCGGCTCGCTCCGAGGCTAACGTCGGCAGCGCTTTAGCTGTCACTCGCTTGGCCATATCCCCTCCGCTCTCGCCGGCTCATCGGCCTCACCGAGATGACCCGCAGAAGCGAGCTCCGAACCGTGTAGACGACCGTGAGCAGTCGACCTGCGTCGGTCTGCCCGAACGCAAAGTAACGAGGCTCTTTCCTGAATGGCGCCCCAACGACGACGAGGGGGCGATTCAGAAAGACCTGCTCCGCCTCCGTCTGGCTGACCTGGTGCCGGGTCCAATTCTTGGACGCATTGCCGTCGTCCCACTGGAATCCTTCAAGGTCCGGCCAGAACTCCGAAAGCGACCCCACCCGCCAAGTATACGCCTCGCATATACAGGCCGCAATTGAACACCCGAGCCTGACGCGCGGAGCGGACGCAGGCGGAAGAGCGCCATCGCGACCATCGCGCCTTGGCGGGAAGGGGGCGTCCTGCGCTCCGGCGGAGGTCGCTCTGACGACCACGACCAGGCCGAGCAACGCGAAGGTACGACCGGCCCGGAGCCAGAGCCCAAAGCCACACAGACCAGAGGGCTTGCTTGTTCACGCGGAGCGGCACGCGCTTGGCGTCTGTTTCCCTGCGGAGGCCGAGCGATACATCGGCGCGGACACGTTAGGCCGCGTCGGGCCTGCTGCATAAGACGCGGTCGCGATGCACGACCAGCGTCCCAGGTGCTGACGATTCAACCAGTTGTCGTGGACCGTCTGTGGCCAGACACCGCGTTAGCCTGCGAGTTTGTCTCCGCTTTTCGCGGCTCAACACATGCGACCGGCCGCCCTGCACCGCTCTGAACTCGTCACAGCAGCGGCGGCAGACAAACAAAGGGCGGTGGTTGTTTCCAACCACCGCCCTGACTTACCGATGTGAATGGTCCGGCTGAGGGCCGGACACGACGTGCGACTTGCGACTAAGAAGTCCTACTCGAGGTCGCCGCTGCGCGGACCGAGCGCTTCCTCGGGTTCGACGAAGTACTCCATGTCGCGTTCGAGCTCGAGTTCGTCGTCGCTCGGCTGCGGCGGTGCCGGCGGCGGCGGCGGTTCGTCCGCCGGGATGTGCACGTGGCGGTAGTACTCGAAGCCCGTGCCCGCCGGGATGAGGCGACCCATCGTGACGTTCTCCTTCAGACCGCGCAGATGGTCGATCTTGCCGGAGATGGACGCCTCGGTGAGGACGCGCGTGGTTTCCTGGAACGACGCCGCCGAGATGAACGAGTCGGTCGACAGCGACGCCTTCGTGATCCCGAGCAGGAGTGGACGCCCCTGCGCCGGACGCAGGCCGAGCCTGAGGACCCGTTCGTTCTCTTCGAGGAAACGGAACTTGTCCGTCTGCTCGTCGACCAGGAATTCGGTGTCGCCAACATCCTCGATCTTGACCCACCGCATCATCTGGCGCGCGATGGTCTCGATGTGCTTGTCGTTGATGTTGACGCCCTGCAGTCGGTAGACCTCCTGGATTTCGTTGACCAGGTAGGCCTGCAACGCCTTCTCACCGAGGACGTTCAGGATGTCGTGCGGGTTCGACGGACCGTCCATCAGCGGTTCGCCCGCCCGGACCCGTTCGCCTTCCTGCACGTTGACGTGCACGCCGCGCGGCAACGCGTATTCACGCGGCTCTGCGCCGGGCTCGTCCGGAACGATGATGATCTTGCGCTGGCCCTTGACGATGCCGCCGTGCTTGACGATACCGTCGATTTCCGAGATGACCGCCGTCTCGCGCGGCTTGCGGGCCTCGAAGAGTTCGACGACGCGCGGCAGGCCGCCCGTGATGTCCTTCGTCTTCGTGGTTTCGCGCGGGATCTTCGCCAGGATGTCGCCGGCCGAGACCGTTTCGCCATCCTGCACCATGAGGTGCGCGTGCACCGGCATGTGGTACTTGCGTCCCGACTTGCCGCTCGCCGTCTTGATTTCGATCGTCGGCTGCTTCTTCTCGTCCGGCGAGTCGACGATGATGTATCGCGACAGACCGGTGACCTCGTCCACTTCCTCATGCACCGTGATGCCTTCGAGGATGTCCTTGAACTTGATCTGGCCCGGTTCCTCGGTGAGGATCGAGAACGTGTACGGGTCCCACTCGACGAGGGTCTGGCCCTGCTCGACAGCCTGGCCTTCCTTCACCTTGAGGCGGGCACCGTAGACAATCGGGTAGCGCTCGCGATCGCGCCCCTTGTTGTCCGACACGATCAACGAACCGTTGCGGTTCATCACCACCAGGTTGCCGTCCTTGGCCTGCACCACCTGCATGGCTTCGAACCGCACCGAGCCGGCGTGACGCGCTTCGAGCGTGCTCTGCTCCGAGACGCGCGACGCCGTGCCGCCGATGTGGAACGTACGCATGGTGAGCTGGGTGCCCGGTTCACCGATCGACTGCGCCGCGATGACGCCGACCGCCTGGCCGAGTTCCACCATCTTGCCGGTGGCAAGGTCGCGACCGTAGCACTTGGCGCACACGCCACGCCGTGAGGTACAGGTCAACACCGAACGAATCTTCACCTTCTCGATGCCGGCGTCCTGGATGGTGGCCGCCTTGTCTTCGGTGATCTCCTCGCTGACGTCGATGATGACTTCGCCCGTGAACGGGTCGGTGATGCGCTCGAGCGTGACGCGGCCCATGATGCGCTCGCGCAGCGGCTCGATGATCTCGCCCGACTCGACGATGGCGCGGGCCTCGATGCCGTCCACCGTGTTGCAGTCGATTTCGTGAATGATCACGTCCTGCGCCACGTCGACGAGACGACGCGTCAGGTAGCCCGAGTCGGCCGTCTTCAGTGCGGTGTCGGCCAGACCCTTGCGCGCGCCGTGCGTCGAGATGAAGTAGTGCTGCACCTCGAGGCCTTCACGGAAGTTCGCCGTGATCGGCGTCTCGATGATTTCACCCGACGGCTTGGCCATCAGGCCACGCATGCCGGCGAGCTGACGAATCTGCTGCTTCGAACCGCGGGCGCCCGAGTCGGCCATGATGTAGACCGGGTTGAAGGTCTTTCCCTCCTTGTCGAGGGCCTCCATCTGGTTGAACATCGCGTTCGCAATCTGTTCGGTCGCTTCCGACCAGATGGCGATGACCTTGTTGTAGCGCTCGCCGTTGGTGATCGCGCCTTCGAGGTACTGCGATTCGACGCGAATGACCTCGTCGCGCGCCTCCGCCACCAGTTGCCCCTTCTTCTCGGGGATGACCAGGTCGTCGATGCCAATCGACAGGCCCGACCGCGTGGCGTAGGTGAAGCCGACGTTCTTGAGGGCGTCGAGCATTTCGACGGTCTTCTCGAGGCCGAACTTCAGGTAGCAGCTTTGCACCAGCTGCTGCAGGCCCTTCTTCTTGAGCAGGCCGTTGACGAACGGCATGCCCGACGGAACCGCCTGGTTGAGGATGACGCGGCCGACCGTGGTGTTGATGATCTTGTTCGTGACCGGGATCACCTCGGTGTGGATGACGTCCTGGTCGTCGCGGGCCGCCGTCAGGTCCTGCAGTTCACCCGTGAAGCGGAGCCGGATCGGCGAGAGCGTTTCGAGCTCGCCCGCTTCGAGCGCCAGCATCACGTCTTCGGCGTTGCCGAACGCACGCCCCTCGCCCTTCGCGCCGCTCTTGGCCTTGGTCAGGTAGTAGCAGCCCAGGACGATGTCCTGCGACGGAATCGCGATCGGCGACCCGTGCGCCGGCGACAGGATGTTGTTGCTCGACAGCATCAACACCGACGCTTCGATCTGCGCTTCAGGCGACAGCGGGATGTGGACGGCCATCTGGTCGCCGTCGAAGTCGGCGTTGAACGCCGTGCAGACGAGCGGATGGATGCGGATGGCCTTGCCTTCGACCAGCACCGGCTCGAACGCCTGGATACCCAGGCGATGCAGCGTCGGCGCGCGGTTCAGCATGACCGGATGCTCGCGGATGACTTCTTCGAGCACGTCCCACACTTCGGGACGCTGCAACTCGACCATCTCCTTCGCCTGCTTGATCGTGGCGACGAGACCGCGCTCCTCGAGCTTGTTGTAGATGAACGGCTTGAAGAGCTCGAGCGCCATCTTCTTGGGAAGACCGCACTGGTGCAGCTTCAGCTCGGGGCCGACGACGATGACCGAACGGCCGGAGTAGTCGACGCGCTTGCCGAGCAGGTTCTGGCGGAAGCGTCCCTGCTTGCCCTTCAGCGTGTCGGACAGCGACTTCAGCGGACGGTTGTTGGCACCACGCAGCACACGGCCGCGGCGGCCGTTGTCGAACAGCGCATCCACGGCTTCCTGGAGCATGCGCTTTTCGTTGCGGATGATGACGTCCGGCGCCTTCAGCTCCATCAGCTTCTTCAACCGGTTGTTGCGGTTGATGACCCGACGATAGAGGTCGTTGAGATCCGAGGTCGCGAAGCGGCCGCCGTCGAGTGGCACCAGCGGACGCAGTTCCGGCGGAATGACCGGAACCACGTCGAGAATCATCCACTCGGGACGGTTGCTCGACTTACGGAACGAGTCGGCCACCTTGAGGCGCTTGGCGTACTTCAGCTTCTTCTGCGCCGACAGCTCCGTCTTCATCTTCTCGCGGAGCTCGATCGACAGGCGATCGACGTTGACGCGCTTCAGCAGTTCCTTGATCGCTTCGGCACCCATCTGCGCCTTGAAGCGCGGCATGCCCGAGCGCGGATCGGAGTGCTCCTCACGCGCCTTGCGGAACTGCTCCTCGTTGAGCAGTTGGTTCTGCTTGAGGTCGGTGTCGCCCGGGTCGACCACGACGTAGGCCTCGAAGTAGAGGACGCGCTCGAGGTCGCGGAGCGAGATGTCGAGGAGGTGGCCGATGCGGCTCGGCAATCCCTTGAAGAACCACACGTGGCTGACCGGCGTCGCCAGCGTGATGTGTCCGAGGCGCTCACGGCGGACCTTGGCCTGCGTGACTTCGACGCCGCACTTGTCGCAGATCACCCCACGGTGCTTCATGCGCTTGTACTTGCCGCACAGGCATTCCCAGTCGGTGATCGGCCCGAAGATCTTGGCGCAGAACAGGCCGTCCCGCTCGGGCTTGAACGTCCGGTAGTTAATCGTCTCCGGCTTGGTGACCTCGCCGTGTGACCACGACAGGATCTTTTCCGGGGACGCGAGGCTGATCCGGATCGCGTCGAAGTCGCTCGTCAGAGCCGAACGATCGTGAAATGAGGGTCGCATCTAGTTACACCTCCTCCAGGACGGGTTGAGGAGTCACGTCAGGTTTCTTCTTGGTCTTCATCAGTTCAACGTCCAGACACAACGACTGGAGTTCGCGAATCAACACGTTGAACGATTCCGGCAGGCCGGCGGTGAACGAGGCGTCGCCCTTGACGATCGCTTCGTAAATCTTGGCGCGGCCGATCACGTCGTCGGACTTGGCGGTCAGGAGTTCCTGAAGGATGTGCGCTGACCCGTAGGCCTCGAGCGCCCAGACTTCCATTTCTCCGAATCGCTGTCCGCCGAACTGTGCCTTGCCGCCGAGCGGCTGCTGGGTGATGAGCGAGTACGGTCCGATCGAGCGCGCGTGGATCTTGTCGTCGACCAGGTGCGAGAGCTTCAACATGTAGATGTAGCCGACGGTGGTCTTCTGTTCGAATGCCTCGCCCGTCATGCCGTCATACAGGTTGACCTTGCCGCTCTGCGGCAGGCCGGCGCGGTCGAGCCACTCCTTGATCTCGTTCTCCCGCGCGCCGTCGAAGACGGGCGTGGCAAACCACAGACCGAGGGCGTGAGCCGCCCACCCGAGGTGGGTTTCGAGAATCTGACCAACGTTCATACGCGACGGAACGCCGAGCGGATTGAGCACGATTTCCACCGGGGTGCCGTCCGGCAGGTAGGGCATGTCCTCTTCGGGAAGGATGCGCGCGATGACGCCCTTGTTACCGTGGCGACCGGCCATCTTGTCGCCGACCGACAGCTTGCGCTTCATCGCGACGTACACCTTCACGAGCTTGATGACGCCCGGGGGCAGTTCGTCGCCGCGGCGGATCTTTTCCTTCTTCTCTTCGAAGAGGTTCTTGGTCACTTCGACCTGGCGCTCGGTACGCTCCTCGAGGTCGCGCAAGTCGTCCTCGAGCCGCGAATCGTCGGTCGCGATCTTGAGGCGGACCATCGTGTCGTACGGAAGAGCGAGGAGCACGTCCTCGGTGAGCTCGGTGCCCTTCTTCAGCAGGCGCTCGCGGCCGTACTCGTCGAACACATCCGACCGCAGCGCGTTGCCCTTCAGCATCAGGATCACGCGCTTCTTCACTTCGTCGTGAAGGATGCGAATCTCGTCCTGAAGGTTCTTCTCCATCATGTCGAGCTCGTCCTGCTCGATGGCCTTCGCGCGGTCGTCCTTCTCGATGCCCTTGCGGGAGAAGATCTTGACGCCGACGATGATGCCTTCGATGCCGGGCGGGCAGATGAGGCTGGCGTCGCGCACGTCGCCGGCCTTTTCGCCGAAGATGGCGCGGAGCAGCTTTTCTTCCGGCGTGAGCTGGGTCTCGCCCTTCGGGGTGACCTTACCCACCAGGATGTCGCCCGGCTTCACGTTCGCGCCGATGCGGATGATGCCGCTCTCGTCGAGATCGCGCAGGAACGTTTCCGACACGTTCGGGATATCCCGGGTGATTTCTTCCGGGCCGAGCTTGGTGTCGCGCGACTCGATCTCGAACTCCTCGATGTGGATGGAGGTGTAGTAGTCGTCCTTCACCATGCGTTCGGACACGAGGATCGCGTCTTCGAAGTTGTAGCCGCGCCACGGCATGAAGGCCACCAGCACGTTCCGGCCGAGCGCGAGCTCGCCCAGTTCCGTGCACGGACCGTCCGCCATCACCTGCCCCTTGTGCACCTTCTGGCCGACCCGGATGATCGGCTTCTGGGTGATACAGGTGTTCTGGTTGGAGCGCTTGAACTTGGTCATCGGGTAGATGTCCGCGCCCATCTCCTTGCCGTCTTCCGTTTCGCTCTCGACACGGACGACGATGCGCTGCGAGTCGACGTAGTCGATGACACCCGAGCGACGCGCCACGATGACGGCACCCGAGTCGCGAGCGGTGATGTACTCCATGCCGGTGCCGACGAAGGGCGAGCGGGCGCGGAGCAGCGGCACCGCCTGGCGCTGCATGTTCGACCCCATCAGGGCGCGGTTCGCATCGTCGTTCTCGAGGAACGGGATGAGCGAGGCCGCGACCGAGACGAGCTGCTTCGGCGAGACGTCGATGAACTGGATGGTGTCGCGCGGAGCGAGCAGGAACTCACCGGCACGGCGAGCGCTGACGCGCTCTTCCATGAGGTTCAGGTTGTCGTCCACCTTGGCGTTGGCCTGGGCGATGACGTACTGGTCTTCTTCCCACGCGGACAGGTAGAAGGAGTAGGGCTCGAACTCGATGCCCCGCTTCTTCGAGCGACCATCCTCGTTGATCATCAGGTCGGCTTCGACGATGTCGCCGGCCTTGAACTTCGGGTTGCCACCAGCGTTGATGATGACGACGTAGTCGGTCACCCGGCCGTCCTTCACCTTGCGGTAGGGCGACTCGATGAAGCCGAATTCGTTGATCCGTGCGTAGCACGACAGCGACGAGATCAGGCCGATGTTCGGGCCTTCAGGCGTCTCAATCGGGCAGATGCGGCCGTAGTGCGTCGGGTGCACGTCGCGCACCTCGAAGCCGGCGCGCTCGCGCGACAGACCGCCTGGCCCGAGGGCGGAGAGACGCCGCTTGTGCGTGATCTCCGACAGCGGGTTGGTCTGGTCCATGAACTGCGACAGCTGCGACGACCCGAAGAACTCGCGAATCGCCGCCATGACGGGCTTCGCGTTGATCAGGTCGTGGGGCATGGCCGTGGCCATTTCCTGGTAGACCGACATCTTCTCCTTGATGGCGCGCTCCATACGAACCAGGCCGATACGGAACTGGTTCTCGAGGAGTTCGCCAACCGAGCGGACGCGACGGTTGCCGAGGTGGTCGATGTCGTCGACGTTCTGGGCGTTCTTGCGCAGCTTGAGCAGGTACTTGATGACCTCGTAGAAGTCCTGCGGGTGCAGGATCTTCTCGTCGAGCGGCGTGTTCAGCCCGAGCTTGGTGTTGAGCTTGAGGCGGCCGACGCGCGAGAAGTCGTACTTCTGCGGGTTGAAGAACATGTTCTCGAAGAGCGACCGCGAACTGTCCAGGGTGGGCGGGTCGCCCGGCCGGAGACGGCGGTAGATCTCGATGAGCGCTTCTTCGTGGGTGTGGATCGGATCCTTCTTCAGCGTCTGGCTGATGATCGACCCGACTTCGTCCTTTTCGGGGAAGAAGATCTCGATGCGGTCGATCGCCTTCTCCTGCGCCATCGCGATGACACGCGGTTCGAGCAGCTCGTTCGCTTCGAGGATGACCTCGCCGGTGGCCGGGTCGACGATGTCGGCAGCAGCGAAGGCGCCTTCCAGTTCGGCGTCGGCGATCTCGACCGCTTCGACGTTGGCGCGCTTCAGTGCCTCGATCGCACTGCGGGTGATCTTCTTGCCGGCGGCGATGGTGACGTTCTCGCCCGGAACGACGATGTCCTTTGCGGCGCGGAGGCCGACGAGACTATCGGCAACGCCCCAGTAGAGCGACCCGTCCTTCACGTGCAGGCGGTCGACGGTGTGGAACGCACGGATGATCTCGTCGGCGCCGCGCAGCCCGAGGGCGCGCAGGAACACCGAGGCGAGGAACTTCCGCTTGCGGTCGATGCGGACGTAGAGGAGGTTCTTCGAGTCGTACTCGAACTCCACCCACGATCCGCGGTACGGGATGATCTGCGCGATGTAGAGCGTCTTGTCTTCCGAGTGGAAGAAAGCGCCCGGCGACCGGTGCAGCTGCGAGACGATGACGCGTTCGGTGCCATTGATGATGAAGGTGCCGTTCTCCGTCATCAGCGGGATATCACCGAAGTAGACCTCCTGCTCTTTGATGTCGCGGATGGTCTTGACGCCGGTTTCAGGGTCCTTGTTCCAGACGACGAGGCGGATGGTGACCTTCAGCGGGACCGCGTAGGTCATGCCGCGTTCCTGGCACTCGTCGACGTCGTACTTGAGCTTCAGCCCAACCGTGTTGCCGCAGATGTCACACATGTCACCGCGGGCGTGGTTCCCTTCGCCGCAGCGGGGGCAGAGGACTTCGCGGTCGCCGAAGGGCTCGGCAACCAGCGTGGCGCCGCAGTTCTTGCAGGGCTTGCGCAGGTGGTGGAGGCCCGACAGCTTGCCGCACTTGCACTCCCAGTTCCCGATCGAATACTCGATGAACTCGAGGGAGGAGTTCTCGCGGAAGTCGCTGATCGGAAAGACCGACTTGAACACCGACTGGAGTCCTGCGTCCTCGCGCTCGCTCGGCAGACGATTCATCTGCAGGAAGCGCTCGTAGGACTTCTTCTGGATCTCGATCAGGTTCGGAATCGGAACCGTGGTCTTGATCTTCGAGAAGTCGATGCGCTCGCGGTAGACGTTCTTGGGAAGGCTGTACATGCTTTGAAAACCTCGAGAAAAGTGCGAAGCGCCAAAAATGGGTTAGAGGCTGGCGGCTCCTGAGCGGGGATTTCCCCAACTCCGGAGCTTCCAACCTCTAGTTCCCCAATCCGAGCGTCCTGCCGGAGCGGAACGCGGATCAAGCAGCGAGCGCGCGCGGCGCTCTGGCTACTTGATTTCGACTTTGGCGCCGACTTCTTCGAACTTCTTCTTAATCGCTTCGGCTTCGTCCTTCGGGATGCCTTCCTTGATCGCCTTCGGGGCCGCTTCGACCAAGTCCTTGGCTTCCTTCAGACCGAGCGCCGTAATCTCGCGGACCACCTTGATCACGTTGATCTTCGCGGTGCCGATTTCGGTCAAGGTCACGGTGAATTCGGTCTTCTCTTCCACCGCTGCCGCTGCGGCACCGCCGCCGGCCGGCGCCGCCACTGCCACGGCAGCCGCAGCCGAGACACCGAGCTCAGCTTCGAGCGTCTTCACGAGCTGCGAGAGCTCGAGCACGCTGATTCCCTTGATGTAATCGACCACCTGCTGCTGGTTCACTTCGGCCATTTCTATCTCCTGCTTCGCTGTTCGCCACCGGCTCTAGGCTTTAGGCGCTGGGCTATAGGCCCTACTCGGTTTCTCTTCTCTTTGGGTCGTCGCCCCGGCCGGTGCCGAGAGCCCGAAGTCCAAAGCCAACTTGAATCGGTTACGCTTCCTGCCGCTTCTTTTCCGCCTGCACCAGCACGCTCATGAGATCGCGCGGCGCAGCATTGAGCACGCTGACGATCTGCACCATCGGCGCCTGCAGCACGTAGAGCAACTTCGCGTACAGCTCCGGCTTGCCGGGCAGGTTCGCGAGCTCCGTCACTTCGGCGGGCTGGACGGCGCGGCCCTGGACGATGGCCGCCTTGATCGTGAGCGCCGGCGTGACCTTGACGAACGCGATGAGCGTCTTGGCCAGCGCCACCGGGTCGGTCGCGGTGTAGGCGACCGCCGTGGTGCCCTCGAAGTGCTTGTCGAGCACCTCGAACGAGGTGCCCTTCAGCGCGCGCTTCGCGAGCGTGTTCTTGACCACCTTGTAGGAGGCCTTGGCGGAACGGAGCTGCCGGCGCAGTTCGGTGACCTGCGGAACGTTGAGCCCCTTGTAGTCGACGAGGATCGCGGTGTCCGATCCCTGGAACGCCGCCTCCAGCAGTTGGAGCTCGGCGACTTTGTCTGCTCTCGTGACAGCCATTAGTGTTTCACCGCCGCGTCAACGGCCACCGTGTCGATGGCCACGCCTGGGCCCATCGTCGATGACAGCGTGATGCTCTTCAGATACTTGCCCTTCGCGGCGGCCGGCTTTGCCTTCACGACGCTGTCGAGCAGCGCTTGCGTGTTGGCCACGAGCGATTCGCTCGCGAACGAGACCTTCCCGACCGGTGCGTGGATGATGCCGGTCTTGTCGACGCGGAACTCCACCTTGCCGGCCTTGATTTCGAGGACAGCCTTGCGGATGTCCGTCGACACGGTGCCGGTCTTCGGATTCGGCATCAGGCCGCGGGGGCCGAGCACCTTGCCGAGACGACCGACCGAACGCATCATGTCGGGTGTGGCCACGACCGCATCGAAATCGGTCCAGCCGCCCATGATCTTGTCGACCATTTCTTCGCCGCCGACGAAGTCTGCGCCAGCTTCCGTCGCTTCCTTCTGCTTGTCGCCGTTCGCAATGGCCAACACGCGCTTGGTCTTGCCGAGGCCGTGCGGAAGGACGACGGTGCCGCGCACCATCTGATCGGCGTGCTTCGGGTCGACGCCGAGCCTGAGGGTCAGTTCGACGGTTTCGTCGAACTTGGCGAACTTCACTTTCTGGACGAGCGGGATCGCATCTTCGATCGTATAGAGCCGATCGAGATTGACCTGCGCCCGTGCGGCGTTGTACTGCTTGCCGCGTCTGCGCATGTACTAACCTCCGTGGTGCTAGCGAGCCCGCAAGGGCTCTCCCACCGCAATGACAGGGCGAAATTCAGAATTCAGACTGCAGACCTCAGATCGTACGGGCCAATCTGCATTCTGAAGTCTGAACTCTGCAATTCGTCTGTCTGTTAACCGACGACGTCGAGTCCCATTGACCGCGCGGTGCCCGCGACGGTCCGAATCGCTGAGTCGAGTGAATCGCAGTTGAGGTCGGGCATCTTGAGCTTGGCGATGTCCTCGACCTGCTTCGCGGTGACCGTACCAACCTTGTTCTTGTTCGGTTCGGCCGATCCCTTCGCGATGTTCGCCGCACGCTTCAGCAGGATTGGCGCCGGTGGCGTCTTCGTGATGAAGGTGTAGGAACGATCCGCATACACGGTGACGACGACGGGAATGATCAGCCCCTCGTCCTTCGCCGTTCTCGAGTTGAAGTTCTTGCAGAAGTCCATGATGTTCACGCCCTGCGGACCGAGCGCGGTCCCGACGGGCGGCGCCGGCGTCGCCTTGCCGGCGGCGATCTGGAGCTTCACGAGTGCCTGGATTTTTTTTGCCATAGTGCTTGTCGCTCAGTGGCTCCGGGCTCCAGGGTCCAGGCTCTGGGCGGTTCCAGAAGCCGGGAGTCCGAAGCCTGAAGCCGGCTAAATCTTTTCGACCTGAAGGAAGTCGAGTTCGACTGGAGTGGACCGCCCGAAGATCGTGACCATCACCTTCAGCGTGTTCTTGTCGAGGTTCACCTCGTCGACCACGCCGTTGAAGCTGGTGAACGGTCCTTCGTTGATGCGGACCTGCTCGCCCTTCTCGAACATGTACTTCGGCTTCGGCTTCTCGGCGGCCGTCTTCACCTGTGTCAGGATCTGATCGACCTCGTCCTTGCTCAGCGGTGTTGGCTTGGCGCCGGCACCGACGAAGCCCGTCACCTTCGGTGTGTTCTTCACGACGTGCCAGGCGTGGTCGGACATGTTCATCTCGACCAGGATGTAGCCGGGAAAGAACCGCTTCGACGTGACAACCTTGCGGCCGCCGCGCATTTCGACCACATCCTCAGTCGGGATGAGCACTTCGCCGATCTCGCCCTGGAGCCCATACGCCTGCACGCGCTGCTGGAGCGATTCGGAGACCTTCTTCTCGAATCCCGAATAGGTGTGGACGATGTACCACTTCTTGTCGTCGCCCGGCGGCGGAGTCGATTCGGGTACGACCTCGGGGATATCGCTCATGCCACACCAAACCGGCGGAAGATCCACTGCACCAGGCTGTTGATGCCGTAATCGAGCGCAAACAGGTAGATGCCGAAGAACGCCGACGTCAGGATGACCACCACTGTCGTGGCGTAGACTTCCTTCTGCGACGGCCAGGTGACACGCTTGAGCTCGTTGCGCACCTCGGACAGGAACGTCCGAAACCGCTCGAACTGTCCGCCTGCCGCTTCCTTTGCGTTGTCCAGCGTCGTCGTCTGTGTGTTTGCCGCCATACCGTTACTTTCAGAACCAACCGTCGCGTTCACGGGCACGTGGGAGAGCTGGCAGGACAGGAGGGAATCGAACCCCCAACCCCCGGTTTTGGAGACCGGTGCTCTGCCAATTGAGCTACTGTCCTAACTCACTGCCTTTGCGAGAGCCAACTGCTGCTGTCGCATCGCCACGGGCGATGCGCCACGCCGCGGTCAGCGCGTGGCAATCAGCAGTTACTTCGTTTCCTTGTGCGCCGTGTGCTTGCGGCAGAAACGGCAGTACTTGCTGAATTCCAGCCGCTCTGTCGTCTTCTTCTTGTTCTTCGTCGTGCTGTAGTTGCGCCGTTTGCAGTCCTGGCACGCGAGCGCAATGATGTCTCTCATGATCTAACCCTGCAGGCTCTAGGCTCGAGGCTGATAAAGCGACCTTCGGCCCCGGACCACGCCCGGAGCCGAAAGCCAGAAGCCCGAAGCCTATTCGAGAATCTCGGTAATCGTGCCGGAGCCGACCGTGCGGCCACCTTCGCGGATGGCGAAGCGGGCGCCCCTCTCGAGCGCGACCGGGGTGAGCAGTTCGCCAGTAATCGAGGTGTTGTCGCCCGGCATCACCATCTCCACACCTTCCGGCAGCTTCAGCGTGCCGGTGACGTCAGTGGTGCGGATGTAGAACTGCGGACGGTAGCCGTTGAAGAACGGCGTGTGACGGCCGCCCTCCTCCTTCGAGAGGACGTAGACCTCGCCCTTGAACTTGGTGTGCGGCAGCATCGTGCCGGGCTTGCACAGCACCTGGCCGCGTTCGACGTCGGTCTTTTCCACGCCGCGCAGCAGCACGCCGATGTTGTCGCCAGCCTCGCCCGAGTCGAGCAGCTTGCGGAACATTTCGACGCCCGTGACGATTTTCTTGATGGTCGGCTTGAAGCCGACGATTTCGACTTCCTCGCCTACCTTGACGCGGCCGCGCTCGACGCGACCGGTGACGACCGTGCCGCGACCCGAGATCGAGAACACGTCTTCGATCGGCATCATGAACGGCTTGTCGACATCGCGCGGCGGCAGCGGAACGTAGGTGTCCAGCGCTTCCATCAGCTTGAGGATGCTGGCGACGCCTTCAGGATCGCCCTGCAGCGCCTTGAGCGCCGACACGCGAACCACCGGCACATCGTCACCGGGGAAGCCGTAGCTCTTGAGGAGCTCACGCACTTCGAGCTCGACGAGGTCCAGCAATTCCGCATCGTCAATCGCGTCAACCTTGTTGAGCGCCACGACGAGGCACGGAACGTTCACCTGGCGGGCAAGCAGCACGTGCTCGCGCGTCTGCGGCATCGGGCCGTCGACGGCGGAGACCACGAGAATGCCGCCGTCCATCTGTGCGGCGCCGGTGATCATGTTCTTGACGTAGTCGGCGTGGCCCGGGCAGTCCACGTGGGCATAGTGCCGGTTCGCCGTGGAGTACTCGACATGGCTCGTCGCGATCGTCAGGATCTTGGTGTCGTCGCGGCGGCCCTGCGACTCGGACGCCTTCGCGACCTCGTCATAGGGGATGTACTTCGCCCAACCCTTGTCAGCGGCCACCTTGGTGAGCGCCGCAGTCAGGGTGGTCTTGCCGTGGTCGATGTGGCCGATGGTGCCCACGTTCACGTGGGGCTTGGAACGATCGAATTTCTCTTTTGCCATGTCTCTGCGAACCTCGCGCTCTCGTTATGCCCTTCGCCGTACTCTGGAGCCGATGACCAGGATCGAACTGGTGACCTCGTCCTTACCAAGGACGTGCTCTGCCAACTGAGCTACATCGGCCTTAACATCGTGGTCAGCCAGCGGTCGCCTTCACTGAAATCCCGAACGAAGGCTGGAGCGGGAGACGGGGATCGAACCCGCGACCAACAGCTTGGAAGGCTGTGACTCTACCACTGAGTTACTCCCGCACTTCCCCTCTACGTGCTGACATCCACCGGGAGCGCCCGGGGACCTTACTGCGCTACTTCCGGCCGGTGCCATTCTCGAATACGGGCTGCCGAACTCGTGCTGGCTTGCCGCCGGGATCCGCCCCCGCTGCCGGGGCGAGTTGGTGGCGAGGGAAGGATTCGAACCTTCGAAGCCGCAGGGGCGACAGATTTACAGTCTGTTGCGTTTGACCGCTTCGCTACCTCGCCAGTAGTTCTGTATGCGTGGAAACCGTGTATGTCGACGCGTACCTTGCGGACCGGAACACCCACATCATTGGAGCTGGCGGAGGGATTTGAACCCCCGACCAGCTGATTACAAATCAGCTGCTCTACCGGACTGAGCTACGCCAGCCAGACAAAAGTTGGACTTTAGCACTTCCTGTGCCACGGGCGCAACCGCATAAATACGTACTCCGCTTGCGCCGTGTGGGCTACCGACCGGTGCCGCCGCGCTGCCGAACCGCCTCGAACAAGGCGATCCCAGCGGCAACCGAGACGTTCAGGCTCTGCACGTGACCGTGCATGGGGATCGAGACGAGCCAGTCGCACCGTTCCCGCACCAGCCGACGCAGGCCGGTTCCCTCTGCGCCGAGCACAATTGCGGACGGTACTGTTAGGTCTATTTGATCGTAGCGCTTGGAGCCATCCCCCGCAAGCCCGACCGTCCAGACACCGGCCTCCTTCAATTCCTCGATCGCCCGCGCGATGTTCACCACCTCGGCGATCTTCACGTGCGACACTGCGCCGGCCGCCGCCTTCGCCGCGGCACCACCGAGCGGAGCCGCATGACGCGACTGCCGGATCACCCCGTCGCCACCGGCCGCGTCCACGGTGCGCAGGATCGCGCCGACATTGTGCGGGTCCTCGATGCCGTCGAGCACCACGATCAGCGGCGCAGCGGCAGCACCGGTCACCAGGTCGCCGACCGAATAGTCCCGCGCGTCTTCCGCGTCGGCGATCACTCCCTGATGGACGCCGCCCCGCGCGGCACGATCAAGTTCGGCGGCCGGCACGCGACGAACGGCCACCTCCGCTCGCTGGGCCGCCACGACCACGTCTGCCGCCCGCCCGCCGGCGCGCTCAGCGACCCGCACTTCCCGGACGCGCCCGGCGCGAATCGCCTCGATCACCGCATTGATGCCGTAAATCAACATCACCGTCTCACGCGCCCAGCGCCAGCGCAAACGCCGCTGCTCGCTCGCGGCAGCCCACGATGGCTGGAATTCCACACGACGCGGGCAGTTCCGCGCCGCGGTCGATCGCCGGCACGACGAGGTCGAGCTCCGGCCCTTCCGCACGTCCTGTCAGGGCGATGCGGATGGGATGGAAGAGCCCCTTCCCCTTCTGCCCGGTCTTCGCCTTCACAGCGTTCGCCACAGCCCGGAAGCGCTCGCGGTCGAGGCGCGGCGCTGACGCCAGTTCGTCCGCCAGGGCGCGCACGACGGCCCGCGCCTCGGCCGTCCCCATCTCGGCACGCACGGCCTCGTCGCCGAGTGCAACGTCGACAGAGAAGCCGAACAGCACCGCCAGACGGCCTGGCACCTGGTTGAGCCGATCCACCGAACCGCTGGCGATCGGCATCACCGACGCCAGGTACGACCGGCCATCGTCATCGGGCGTCATCGGCAGTCCGGCATCGGCGAAGTACGACAAGGCCAGGTCCACCAGGCGCGCGGGCTCCGCAGCCTTCAGGTAGTGACGGTTCACCCACGCGAGCTTCTCTTCGTCGAACACCCCGGCACTGAGGCCAACCCTGGCCAGCGAGAAGCGCCGCGCCATCTCCGCAATCGGCAACAGCTCTTCGTCGTTGCCAGGCGACCAGCCGATCAAGGCCAGGTAGTTCACGAGCGCCTCGGGCAGATAGCCCTTGGTGCGGAACTCACCGACCGACGTGGCGCCGTGCCGCTTCGACAGCGGCGTATGGTCAGGACCCATCACCAAGGCGAGATGCGCGAAGTCCGGCGGCGTGAACCCCATCGCCTCGTACAGCAGGATTTGCCGCGGCGTGTTCGAGATGTGATCCTCGCCGCGAATGACCTGCGTAATCCCCATCAGCGCATCGTCGATGACGACGGCGAAGTTGTAGGCGGGTGTGCCCTCGCCACGCACAATGATCGGGTCGCCGATCACATCGGTGTGGAACCGCACCTCGCCGCGCACCGCGTCGTCGAAGCACACCTCGTGATTGTCGCGGACACGGAAGCGGATGGCCGGCTTGTCGCCAGCGGCGCGCCGCGCCTCGGCCTGCTCCTTCGACAACCGTCGGCATGTGCCGGCATATCGCGCCGGCCGCCCGGATGCGAGCGCCTCTGCCCGATCGGCGTCGAGCACCTCGCGCGAGCAGAAGCAGTAGTAAGCGTGGCCGTTGTCGAGGAGTTGCTGGGCATAACGGGCATACAACTCGCCGCGCTCCGACTGCCGATACGGGCCGTGCGGTCCGTCGATGTCCGGCCCTTCGTCCCAGTCGAGCCCCAGCCAGCGAATGTCCGACATGATGGTGGCTTCGGACTCAGGCGTCGATCGCTCGACGTCAGTGTCTTCGATGCGCAGCACGAACGTGCCGCCGTTCCCACGCGCCAGCAGCCAGTTGAACAGGGCCGTGCGGGCATTGCCGACGTGCAGCCTGCCGGTAGGACTTGGAGCGAAGCGCACTCTCATAGGACCGGGGAATTGCAGATTGCCGATTTCAGATTGCCGATTGCGGGTTCAGACACAGCGCAGCAATGCGGCGGCGTGAGCGGCGACGGCCTCGCCGCGTCCCACGGCGTCCACACCCTCGTTCGTCTTCCCCTTGATGCCCACGCACTCGACCGGCACACCCACGGCGTCAGCAATCACCTGCCGCATCGACTCGACGTGGGACTTGATCTTCGGCCGCTCGAGTACCACGGTGACATCGACGTTGCCAACAACGAATCCGGCCTCGGCCACGATGCTGACGGCGCGTCGAAGCAGGTCGACGGAATTGGCGTCCTTCCACTGCGGGTCGGTATCAGGAAAGTGGCGGCCGATATCTCCGAGCGCCGCACCGCCGAGGATGGCGTCGGTCACCGCGTGACACACAACGTCGGCATCGGAATGACCCAGCGCTCCGCGCTCGAACGGCACCGTGACGCCGCCGAGGATCAGCGGTCTCCCCTCTACCAGCCGGTGCAGATCGTATCCCGTGCCGACCCGCACCTCGGCACCGTCATGGTGCCGCCGCTTCAGAATCGCATCCACCACCGGCAGGTCCTCAGGCGTCGTGATTTTGATGTTCGTCTGCTCGCCGTCAACGAGCCGCACCGCGTGCCCGGCGCGCTCGGCAAGCGCGGCTTCATCGGTGGCGTCGGCGCTGCTTTCGCCGAGAGCCAGCGCGTCGCGCAGGACGCGCCGGGTGAAGGCCTGCGGCGTCTGCGCCAGGTAGACCGCGTCGCGTGGAATCGTTTCGCGCACGAACGGCACGAGCGCACCGTTCCCGATCTTCACCGTGTCGCGCGCCGGCATCGCGGCGAGTGCCGCGCCGGACTCGGCCGCAGCGGCGATCGTTCGCGAGATCAGCCCGGGTGACGCAAACGGCCTGGCCGCATCGTGAATGACAATCAGCTCCGCCTCGGCCGACACCGCCTGGAACGCCTTCAGCACAGAGTCTTGCCGCCGGTCGCCGCCGGGCACGATGCGGAGCGGCTTCGATGTGGCGCGCAGATAGGGCGGCGGTTCGGCAACGAATTCTGCCGGCAGGGCAATGACCAGCTCGTCGATCTGGGGGTGGGCCAGAAACAGCGCGACACTGCGTTCGAGCACCGCCTGCCCGCCCACACTGAGCATCTGCTTCGGCACGGCACCGCCGAAGCGCTGTCCGCGACCGCCCGCCGCAATGATGGCTGAAACGAACATAGGGAACTATCGAGTATAGCGGCTGAACAGGCCGCGGCGTCAGCGCGACTGGTCGAAACCGCTGCGGCTGTGGACGGTGGCCGCCACGACCGCGTGCACCCGGTCAGCCAGCCGCTTCGCATCGCGGACGCTCGGCGCCACGATGGTGGGTGGCACGATGGGGTCGTGGACGATGAACTCGACGTCGCCGGGTTCCGTCCGCAGTCGCCCCTTCTGCATGACGTGCCGGGTGCCGACCACCGCCACCGGCACGATGGGCAGGCCCGACTGCAGGGCGAGCAGGAAGCTGCCCGCCTTGAAGCGCCCCACGGCGCCGCCCACGCTCCTCGTCCCCTCGGCGAAGATGATGAGCGACAAGCCGTCCTTCACCAGCGAGCGCCAGCGGTTCAGGATGTAGGACGGGTCGGGGTTGCGCCGGTCGACGAAGAGATGGCCGCCCCGCCGAAGGTGCCACCCGAGCATCGGAAACGTCGCCAGCGACTCCTTGGCGATGATGCGCAGCTGGAACGGCAGCGACGCGAAGATCACCGGGATGTCGTAGATGCTCTGGTGATTCGACACGAACACGTACGTCGTGCCAGGGGCGATGCGCTCGAGTCCCTCGACACGCACGCGAACGCCGGTAGTCTTCAGGATGAGCCACGACCAGGCGCGCGCACAGCGATGGGCGAAGTGTCCGCTGCGGTCGAAGACACTCGACACAATCGACGCCATGCCGAGCACAACGGTGTAGACGCTGATTGCGGGGATCAGGTAGAAGACCGTCCGCCACCAGTGAAACGGGGGAATGCGCCGCAACGGAATCGCAGGTCTCAGGTCTGCTGCGCAGCGGCCGTTGCCGGAATACTGGGCGCTGGCGCCGTCGCCGAGCGGGGACGGTCGGTGACGTGCGACGAGGACTGGGCCAGGGTGGCCATGCCGGATTCGATGTAACGGCCGAAGATCATCTTGCCCGCCGTGGTCTGCAGCACGCTGGTGACGACGATATCGATCGTCTTGCTGATCATCTTGCGTGCGTTGTCCACCACCACCATCGTGCCGTCGTCGAGATAAGCCACACCCTGGTTGTATTCCTTGCCTTCCTTCAGGATGAAGACCTTCATGATCTCGCCGGGCAGCACCACCGGCTTCAGTGAGTTTGCCAACTCGTTGACGTTCAGCACCTCGACGCCGCGCAGTTGCGCCACCTTGTTCAGGTTGAAGTCGTTGGTGACGATCTTCCCACCGAGGGTCCTCGCCAGCTCGATGAGTTTCAGGTCGACTTCCTTCACTTCAGGAAAGTCGACGTCGGAGATGATCACCTCGACACCCGACATCTTCTGGATCTTCTGGAGGATGTCGAGACCGCGACGGCCGCGATTCCGCTTGAGCGAGTCGCCCGAGTCGGCCACCAGTTGCAGTTCCTTCAGCACGAACTGCGGAATCACCAGCGTACCGTCGATGAAGCCGGTGTCGCAGACATCGGCGATGCGGCCGTCGATGATGACGCTCGTATCCAGGATCTTGTAGCGCCGGGTGGCGCCGGTCGCCCGAAACAGCCCCAGCAACCGCGCCGGCTCTAGCCATTCACCGTTCTTGGCGCCCAGCATCAGGCCGAGGTAGGGGAGGACGATCATCAGGAACGAGTGCAGGAACTCGACCTTGCGGTCGGAGCTGTCGGCAAAGAATAGACCGGCCTCGATCGCGCGAGCGATCGTCAGGCCGACGGCGCATCCAAGCAGCGCGCCGAGCACTCGGCTCGGTGCGATGTCGCGCACGCGC
>JBKJMH010000327.1:0-3897 GCA_046596625.1 Vicinamibacterales bacterium
TCACGATGGTCGACACCTCGGCGTCGCTGAGCGATGGATCGTCCTTGAACTTGCGGATGCCGATCGTCTTGTCGACGTGCCACGGCGGCATCTGGCGCTGCGACACCCTCGACTTGATGGAGCGTGCCCAGGGACGCGCGTCTTCGTAGGTGAGCAGAGACATCGGCGCGATGGAGCCTGGCCTGTGGCAGTTCTGGCAGGCGCGCTGAAGGATGGGGGCGACATCGTGCGTGAACGTCGGCGCGGCCGGCGCCTGCGCGAAGACGGCGGGCGCGGACACGGCGAGCCACGAGAGGGCCAGCGCGAGCGGCGCGAACAACAGACGGCGTGCCGATACGTTCATCACATCCTCCCGGAACCCGGCGCAAAGATACACCGGTACGGGAGGAATGAGGTGGAGATTCCCTCCTACGCCTTGGCGGACCGGCTTGCCCTCCGTAAGCCTTGACGGACCGGCTGGCCCTCCGTAGCCCTTGGCGAAGGAGGGCGAAGGAGGACTATTTGCGGGTATCGCCGCCGGTCGCGTCCCCGAGTGCGGCAGCCAGCTGCCGGGCGCTCAGGGTCTGCGCTTTCACCTTCCGGATGGCGACGTCAGCTTCCTTGATCAGATTGTCGAAGAGGTCGGGCAACTTTTCCACCGCCTCGATCCGCAGCGCGCGAGGGGCGTCGTTGAACAGCCACTCCTCCACTGTCGCGTCTTCAGGCTGGTTGTTGTTGCCGGCCACGGTGCGGAGCGCAATCCCCCAGCGGTTGTTCACCTTGGCGTAGCCGAGATAGCGACTCGAGTAGTTACCGAAAGCGTCTTCCCAGCGGTCCAGCCGGGACCACGAGGAGATGCCGAGGTTCAGCTTCTTGAGTGCCGCATCGAGGACACCGATCGACTTGCCGAGGTCGTCGGAGACGATGTTCAGGTGGGATGCTGCCAGCGACAGCTGGCGATACGACGAGGAGACGCGCTCGGAAAACGCGCCGTCGTCCTTGGGTGCAGCAGACATGACAACCTCCATGGCCGTACGGGCCATGCGTAAGCGCCCCTTACCGGGGGCTATCGAACGTCGCCATCAAGCGACGGGACTACCGGCTTCCGCCGGGCTGGGGGGCTCCCGCAGCGAATCCACGGTCAATCTAACACCCCTTCGGTATGCATATCGGGTGCTTGCCCCCGAAACTGTGCGGTCGCCCAGGCCAGCCGTACGAAGATTCACCGAAGATCCACGTATTCACGCGACAAATGATGCACGAGCTTCCGGTAGTGCTAGTTTGAATCGCATGGACCCTCTTGCGGGCACACCGTGGAGTTCGCCCTCGACCGTGCAAGGATTTGCTCAGAGTGAGCCCAATGCGGTGCTGATGGAGTACGCCGGCCAGCTCTCGGCCAGTCATCCGGGCGGGCGCGTGCTGGATATCGGGTGCGGCGCTGGGCGCAATGCGGTGCCCCTCGCCCGTCAGGGCTGGCGCGTACTGGGGACGGACCTCTCGGTGGCGATGCTCGAGGCCGCGCACGCCCGTGCTGGGCAGGGACTCGCGCCTGGTCGCCTCGACCTTGCCCTCGCACCAATGCAGATGCTGCCTGTGCGTTCCGGCAGCATGGATCTGGTGATTGCGCACGGCATCTGGAACCTCGCCACGTCTGGTGCGCAGTTCCGGGCGGGTGTGCGCGAAGCTGCGCGCGTCGCCCGTCCCGGCGCGGCGCTGTTCGTGTTCACGTTCTCTCGCCACACCCTGGCCGACGAAGCCGAGCCGGTCCAGGGCGAGCGCATGGTCTTCACCCAGTTCTCCGGACGTCCGCAGTGCTTTCTGACCGAGGGCGAACTGCTGTCCGAGATGGCCGCTGCCGGCTTCGTTCCCGATCCGGCCGTGCCGTTGACCGAGTACAACCGCCCCACCGCAGAGATGCTCCGGTCGGGCGGGGGACCGGTCATCTACGAAGCCGCCTTTCGCTATCGCCAGACAGCCGTGTAACGGCCACACCGACCTGTGTGGAATGAGAACGCCGGCCAGTGCCCGCCCGGGCCTGCGGTCGGGCATTCCTATTGCTGAGTCCTCATCGAACCGGCAACAGCGGCCGGATTCGCACCCGAATTTCGTGATCGCGCGACCAATGCTGTGAGGAGACACTCGATGATTTGCAGGATGCCTGGATTCCCAACGGTTGCCGTGGCGGTGGCTATCGCACTGTCGACGGCAGCGTGTTCGAAGGCGAACAGCGGCTCCCCCGTCGGCCCGTCCACCTCGACACCCCAGGCCGTGAACACGCCGGCGCCAGTGTACGGCGGGGCCAGCATCAGTGGCACGGTGGTGACAGGCGCTGCCTCGGCCCTGGTGGCGCCGTTTGGCTTCGCGACGCTGGGCAGCGTCGGGCGAATCACGGTGTCGATCACCGGCACCGCCATCAGCGTCGTCAGCGACGACGGCACCTTCACCCTGCAGAACGTGCCGGCGGGCGACCTCACGCTGTCCATTACCGGCGCCGGCGTCAACGCGCTGGTGCCGCTGCCCGGCGTCGGCCTCAACGACCAACTGCGCATCACCGTTCGTCTCGACGGCAGAAGCGCGCAGGTCGAAGACAAGCGGCAGGAGTCCCTCGACAAGGTCGAGATTGAAGGGATCATCACCGCGGCGATTGGCATGACGTCCAGCGGCGGCACGATCGTGGTCGGCCGCGACAACACGTCGGTGCTCGTGCCGGCCGCAGCCAGCATCACGAAGGGGTCGATCACGCTGAAGCCGAACGACCTCACCGTTGGCCTGCGCGTGCACGTGCGCGCCACGAAGGCCGGCGCGGCGCTGACGGCCACGGTGGTCATCGTGCAGAACACCAACTCCGGCAGTGGGAACGGCAAGGGCGGGTCGGGCTCAGGCGATGATGACGATGACGACGCGAACGAGGCGGACATCACCGGCACGGTCACCGGCAGTCCGACCACCGGTTGCCCGACCATCACGTTCTACGTCGGCACGACCAGGGTGACCACCACGGCGGGCACGTCGTACGACGATGTCACGTGCGCCACGCTGCTGGCCGGCGACCAGGTGAAGGTGGAAGGGGTGCGACAGACGGACGGGTCGATCGTCGCGAAGGACGTCGAGAAGCGCGGCGGCAAACCGAAGACCTAACGCGCACGGTCAGCATGTGAAGTAGCTGCCGACCTTCAGGTCGGCTCGGCAGCTACTTCAGCATCATCAGCAGCAGTCGCGACGGCTCCACCGCATCGACGGCGTGCGGCACGTTCGCGGGCATGTTCACCACCTCGCCGGTCGACGCCGTGACCGGCGTCCCGCCAATCGTCAGCACGAACCGCCCCTCCATCACCAGCACCAGCGCGTCGTACGGCGACGAATGCTCGGTGAGTCCCTGCCCTGCGTCGAATGCGAACAGCGTGATGTTGCCTCCCGTGGCCCTGGCGAGAATGCGACTCGCAATGCCGCCCGGTGTCGGAACAATCAGCGAAGCGATCTCAAGCGCCTCGGAGGCGGGAATGGACATGCTGCCCTTCGTGTTGCTGACGTGTTTACGGTTCGTCGGTGACGCAGCCTTCGCTGGCGCTCTTCACGAGGCGGATGTACTTCGCCAGCGTGCCGCGTTCGGCCTTGAACGGCGGCCGCACCCAGGCGGCGCGGCGCGACTGCATCTCGGCCTCGCTGATCTCGACGTCGATGATGTTCTTCTCGGCGTCGATCACGATGCGGTCGCCATTCTTCACCAGGGCAATCGGTCCGCCGTCCTGCGCTTCCGGCGTCACATGGCCGACGATGAAGCCGTGCGAGCCGCCGGAAAAGCGGCCGTCGGTGAGCAGCGCCACGTCCTTGCCCAGTCCGGCGCCCATGATGGCGGAGGTCGGCGTCAGCATTTCCGGCATGCCCGGTCCGCCCTTCGGCCCTTCGTAGCGGATGACG
>JBKJMH010000016.1:0-3747 GCA_046596625.1 Vicinamibacterales bacterium
TGCCTGGCCTGAAGATCCGGGTCGTCAATGTGGTGGACCTGATGAAGCTCCAGCCGCAGAGCGAGCACCCGCATGGTCTGAGCGACGCGGAGTTCGACGCGCTATTCACCACCGACAAGCCGGTGATCTTTGCCTTCCACGCCTACCCGTGGCTGATTCATCGTCTGACCTACCGTCGTACCAATCACGACAACATTCACGTCCGCGGCTACAAGGAAGAGGGCACGATTACGACGCCGTTCGACATGACGGTGCTGAACGACCTCGACCGCTTTCATCTGGTCATGGACACCGTCGACCGCCTGCCGCAGACGGGTGACTCGGGGGTGAGCCTGAAGCGTCAGCTCGAGGACAGGCTCATCGAGCACCGGCGCTACATCGAGACCTACGGCGAGGACATGCCGCAGGTTCGGGACTGGGTGTGGCCGATATGAACCTTGCCGACACCCGCGCGATCGAGCGATGGGACAACGAAGGTGGCGATACTGCCGTCCCCGAGAAGCGTCGATCGGATCGACTCGACATGATCACACTCGGTGAGGGTCACCGACAGGCGCCGCAACACCGCGCCGGTGGGCCGGCGAACCCTGGTTCGGTCGTTTCGGTGCGCGGCAGCGTCGTGGACGTCCGGTTCGAGCGGCGCGTGCCGCCGATCCATTCGCTGCTGCGGACGGGCGCCGACCGGCAGATCGTGATCGAAGTGCTGGCCCAGCGTGACGCCTATCACGTGCGAGGGATTGCGTTGACACCGACGCAGGGGCTCGCCCGCGGCATGGCCGTGGAGGATACGGGCGGCCCCCTGAAGGCGCCAGTGGGTAAGGGCATCCTGTCGCGCATGTTCGACGTCTTCGGTGACGCCATTGATCGTGAAGCGCCGCCGACCGACGTCGAGTGGCGCTCCGTGCATCACGATCCGCCACCGCTGGCGAGGCGGTCGACAACGTCGGAGATCTTCGAGACCGGCCTCAAGGCCATCGACGTGCTCGTGCCGCTCGAACGCGGTGGCAAAGCCGGTCTGTTCGGCGGCGCCGGCGTGGGCAAGACGGTGCTGCTCACCGAGATGATCCACAACATGATCGGGAACCAGGCTGGCGTCAGCATCTTCTGAGGCATCGGCGAACGTTGCCGTGAGGGTGAAGAGCTCTATCGCGAGATGAAGGCCGCCGGCGTGCTTCCCAACATGGTGATGGTCTTCGGCCAGATGAACGAGCCGCCTGGCAGCCGGTTCCGCGTCGGCCACGCCGCGCTCACCATGGCCGAGTACTTCCGCGACGATCAGCATCGCGATGTCCTGCTGCTGGTCGACAACATCTTCCGGTTCATCCAGGCCGGCATGGAGGTGTCGGGGCTGATGGGACAGATGCCGTCGCGCCTGGGCTACCAGCCGACGATGGGCACCGAGTTGTCGCGCCTGGAAGAGCGCATTGCCAACACCGACACCGGTGCTATCACCTCAATCCAGGCGGTCTACGTGCCGGCCGACGACTTCACCGACCCCGCCGCCGTGCATACGTTCTCGCATCTGTCGGCGTCCATCGTGCTCTCGCGCAAGCGCGCGAGCGAAGGTCTGTTCCCGGCGATCGACCCGCTGCAGTCCAGTTCGAAGATGGCCACGCCGGGTATCGCCGGAGAACGGCACTACCGCCTGGCGCAGGAGATCCGGCGGACCCTCGCTCAATACGCGGAGCTCAAGGACATTGTGGCCATGCTCGGTCTCGAGCAGTTGTCGACCGACGACCGCAAGGTGGTGGCCCGGGCGCGCCGGCTGGAGCGGTTCCTCACACAGCCCTTCTTCACGACCGAGCAGTTCACCGGCCTCAAGGGGCAGCTCGTCAGCCGCGATGATGCGCTCGATGGGTGCGAACGCATCCTGCATGATGAATTCAAGGATTACCCGGAGCGCGCGCTCTACATGATTGGGAAGATCGCCGATGCGAAGAGGTCGGCGACATGACCCTGAAAGTGCTTGTGCCGTTCGCGGTCTTCGCCGAGCGATCCGAGGTGTTGCGAATCGTTGCCGAGACGAGTCTCGGCTCGTGCGGGATTCTGCCGCACCGGCTCGACTGCGTCGCCGCGCTGACGCCCGGCATCCTGGTCTACGAGACGGGCGACGAGGGCGAGGTCTACGTCGCGGTCGATGAAGGTGTGCTGGTCAAGACCGGTTCCGACGTGCTCGTGTCCGTGCGGCGCGCACTGGCCGGGACGGACCTGGCCCACTTGCGTGCACTGGTGGAGCAGGAATTCCTGGCGCTGGACGACCACGAGCGGAACGTGCGCTCGGTCATGACGAAACTGGAGACCGGACTGCTGCGACGCCTGGCGGCGTTCCAGCATGAGTGACGCCCAGCGGAAGCAGCCGCCTGCCGGACCGACGCTGGCCGGGCAAATCGGCGCCAAGGCGGCGCGCAAGCTGAGGGCGCGGCAGCGTGGCACGCCTGGCGTCTGGTTCGGCGTCGGCATGATGGGTCTCATCGGATGGTCGGTGGTCGCGCCGACGCTGCTCGGCGCGGCACTCGGCCTGTGGCTGGACAGCCGCCATCCGGGGGCGCACGCCTGGACGCTGGCGCTGCTGGTGGCGGGGCTCACGCTCGGCTGCTGGAACGCGTGGCAATGGGTGGCGAAGGAAGACCGTGCCATCCGGGAGGACCAGGGTGACGACCATGCATAACGTGCTGGCACTCGGCGCGGCCGTGGCGGGCGGCGCCATCCTCGGAGCGATCTTTTTCGGCGGGCTGTGGTGGACCATCCTGCGGGGTATGTCGTCGCCGCGGCCAGCGCTCTGGTTCATCGTCAGCGTCCTGGTGCGGACCAGCATGATGCTCGCGGGCGTCTACCTCATCGCGGGCGGTCAGTGGCAGCGGTTGCTCGCCAGCCTGCTCGGCTTCATCGTCGCGCGCCCAGTTGTGACGTGGCTCACGCGGCCAGTTCCGGCCCAGCCAGGTCCGCTGCGGGAGGCGAGTCATGCACCTTAGCCCGGACCAGGTGATCGTCTGGCACTACGGGTTCATCACGCTCAACGCCACCATCGTGTATACCTGGGGGCTGATGCTCGGGCTTGCGACCGGGTCGTGGCTCGTGACGCGCAGGCTGTCCACGGAGCTGACCCGTTCGCGTTGGCAGAACCTGCTCGAGATTGTGGTGGTCGCCATCGAGCAGCAGATCCGAGAGGTGGGACTCGAGCATCCCGAGCGCTACCTCGGCTTCCTGGGCACGCTCTTTCTGTTTGTCGCCACCGCCAGCCTGTGCACCGTGATTCCCGGCTATGAACCGCCAACCGGCTCGCTCTCGACCACGTTCGCACTCGCGCTCTGCGTGTTCGTGGCCGTGCCGCTGTTCGGCATTGCCGACCAGGGCGTGGGCGGCTACCTGGCGTCGTACGTGAAGCCGACGTTCATCATGCTGCCCTTCAACATCATCAGCGAAGTGTCGCGGACGCTGGCGCTGGCCGTCCGCCTGTTCGGCAACATGATGAGCGGCGCGATGATCATCGGGATTCTCCTCACCATCACGCCCTTCATCTTTCCCATCATCATGACGGCGCTCGGCCTGCTGACGGGCATGGTTCAGGCATACATCTTCAGCATCCTGGCCGCGGTCTACATCGCCGCAGCCACGCGCCGCACCGGCGAGCCCGAACCGGCGCCAACCGACTGACATCACCAGAGGATTCTCCATGGACAGCACCACCCTCATCGCCGTCGTCTCGATCATCGGCGCAGGCCTCACCACCGCCGTCGGATGCATGAT
>JBKJMH010000339.1:0-11041 GCA_046596625.1 Vicinamibacterales bacterium
CCCGCCAGCGCCTTCGAGAAGGTGCCGACGATGAAGTCGACGTCGCCAAGCACGCCCTGCTCCTCGGCGTAGCCCAGCCCGGTCTCACCGTAGATACCGAACGAATGCGCTTCGTCCACCATGAAGTACGCGCCCGCTTCGCGGCAGGCGGCGGACAGTTCGCGGATCGGGCCGACGTCGCCGCTGATCGAATAGAGCCCTTCGGCAATCACCAGGCAGTTCGACGGATGCTCGAGACGCGCGAGCTTGCGCGCCAAGTCGGACGGCGAGTTGTGGCGGAAGGCGAAGGTCTGCGCGCCACTGAGACGGGCGCCGTCGTAGATGCTGGCGTGGCTCTCGAGGTCGAGCACAATCGTGTCGCCTGTGGTGCAGAGGCCGTAGATGATCCCGAGGTTGGCCTGGTAGCCGGTGGTGAACACCATCGCGTGCGCCTTGCCGTACGCCCGGGCAAACGCCTCTTCGAGCCGGCGATGCGCCGCGTAGCTGCCGTTGGCGGCGCGCGACCCGGTCGTGCCGGTGCCTTCGCGAACCAGCGCGTCCTGCGCGGCTGCCAGCACGTCGGGATGGAACGAGAGGCCGAAATAGTTGTTCGAACCGCACATGAGCGTGCGGCGTCCGCCAATCAGCACGTCGGTCGGGCTGAGGATCGAGTCGATGATGGTGTTGAAGGGGACGGGACCGCCGGAAAGGTGCTCCAGCCGCTCGGCGATCGGCTGCAGTTTGTCGAACAGGCTCACCGCACCAGTGTACCCGCTTCGAGCCGCTCCCGTGTCTCCGAGCGCCGGACCTTGCCGCTGGTGGTGCGCGGGATCGTGCCGGGCGGCGTCAGGACCACACGGTCGATATCGAGCCCCGCGGTTTCGCGCACGCGGCGACGAACCGCGTCCTCGATTTCGGGTCCGCGACCGCCGGCGCGCGTCTCGATGACGGCCACGACCTCGTCGGTGTCGCCGATGGTGGTGATGGCGAACACCACCACACCGGAGAGCGTCACACCCTGCAGGTCGGCCAGCGACGACTCGATGTCGGGCGGGTGGTACTTGCGTCCCTGCCGGATGATGAGGTCCTTGGTGCGGCCGCAGACGTAGAGCGAGCCGCCAGCCATGTAGCCAAGATCGCCGGTCAGCAGCCAGCCGTCGCGCAGGGCAGCGGCGGTGGCGTCGGACTGCTCGAAGTAGCCCTGCATTACCGACGGGCCCGATACCACGATCGATCCGACATGCCGCTCCGGCAGTTCGTTGAACGACTCGTCCACGATCCGGATGGTATGGCCGGGGAACGCCGAGCCGCAGCGGACGACCCGAAGCGATGCGGACCCGTTGATAACCGGCACCGCTCGCGATTCCTGGACGAGCAACTCGGCGTCCACTACATCGACATCAAGGCCACCGTGCGCGAACGACACGGCAAGCGAATGCTCGGCGAGTCCGTAACTCGGCAAGAAGCTCGTGGCCGCGAACCCCGCCGGTGCGAAGTAGTCGGCAAACTGCATGAGCGTGTCGGGCCGAATCGGTTCGGCGCCGCATCCGGCGACGCGCCAACGAGACAAGTCGAGCGCGGCGAGTTGCGAACTCTTCACGCGGCGGCGGCACAACTCATAGGCGAAGTTCGGCGCGTACGACACGCTGCCACCGTAGGTGGAGATGGCATCGAGCCAGGCGCTTGGGCGCTTGAGGAACAGCACCTGCGACATCAGCACGGCGTCGGCCGGCGCGTAGAGCGACGACAGCAGCATGCCGATGAGACCCATGTCGTGATAAAGCGGCAGCCAGCTGACGGCGACGTCGCCAGGGCGAGCATCCAGCCCGGACGGTCCGAGGATCGCCTCGACGTTCGCAGCGATGTTGCCGTGCGAGAGAATCACGCCCTTGGGCAGCGCCGTCGACCCCGACGTGAACTGCAGCAGCGCAACATCGTCAAGCGTCAGTGCCACGGGCGCGGCGAGTGGCGTGCCGAGTGGCGTGCCGATACGCAGCCCTTCGAGCGTGTGAAACGTTTGTGACAGCGCGCCGCCGGCGTCCGGATGGCCGGCGCTGGCGTGCAGCAATGGCGCGACGTCGTCGGTGGTGACCACCGCCACGGCGCGTGACGCGCGGATGATGTGCAGCGACTGCTTCGCGAAGGTGGCCACGTCGCCCGCCTGCGCCGGCGGACAGAGCGGCACCGGCACCAGACCCGCAGCGACAATGCCGAAGAAGGCGTGGACGAAGCCGCTGACTTCAGGAATGACCAGCGCGACGTGGTCGCCCTGGACGTAGCCATGGGCGCGCAGTGCACCACCAATCGCCAACGCATCCGCGAGCAGGTCGCGGTAGGAGGTGACCTGGCCGGTGGCGTCGTGTTCGATGAAGCGGAGTCCGAAGTGCGTGTCTGCGGCGGCGACCAGTGCGTCGCCGATCGTCTTGCGACTGCTCACGCGGGAGCTCCGGGGTCGGTGGTGGCAAGGCCGCGCACCTCGGCCACGATCTGGCCGACGGTCCGGATGTGCGTGAGCGAGTTGAGCGGTACCGCGATGTTGAAGTGATCCTCGAGTTCGCCGACAAACTCCAGGATCTGGAGCGAGTCGAAGCCGAGATCGGCCATCAACTCCTTGTCGGGCGTGGGCTCGATGGGACGCCGACTGAGGCGCTTGAGGATGTCGATGGTGTCGCGTTCGAATCGGTCGGCGGTTGAATTCGCCATGTCAGAGGTCGGCCCGGCCACGGGAGGCGCCGGTTCGATCGGATACTCCAGGGCACCGCGAATGTAACACGAACCAGAGAGCAGGCGCACGTATTAAGATGGCCCGATGCAGCAGGCGTTGCCCGTGACGCAGACGGTGATTCTGGCGGCCGGCAGCGGCTCGCGTCTGGTGCCGGCACGAGGCGATGTGCCCAAGCCGCTGATGACCGTAGCCGGCGTCCCGCTCGTTGCCCACGCGCTCGAACATGCACGCCGCAGCGGTTGCGACGAAGCGGTGATCGTAATCGGCTACGAGGGTGAACGCGTGCGTGCGGCCATCGAACGTCTGCGCACACCGATCCGGCTCATCTTTGTCGAGAACATCGACTATGCGGCGCCGAACGGCGTCTCCCTGCTTGCAGCCGAGCCGGTTGCGGCGTCTGCGTTCTTCCTGCAGATGGTCGATCACCTCTTTCCCGAACCGACGCTGTCGCTGCTCGCCGCGACCCCGCTCGCCGCTGACGAAATGGGCCGTGTGCTCGTCGACTCGCAGCCCTCGGCCGACATCGACCTGGATGATGCGACGAAGGTGCAACTCGCCCGTGCGCGGGTGTCGGCCATCGGCAAGGGACTCGACACGTGGGACGCGATCGATGCGGGCTGCTTCGTGCTGACCCACGGCGTGTTCGACGCGCTGCGCGCGGTACCGGCCGACGACGGTCTGACGGTGTCGTCTGGCATGCGTCGCCTGGTCGCCGCTCGTGCGCTGGGCGCGGTCGACCTGCGCGGTGCCGACTGGATCGATGTGGACACACCGGCCGATCGCGAGATTGCCGAGCGTCTGCTCGGTCGTCATCAGCTCGCGTCAGTACGTCCGTGACGCCGCTGCGCATCGGCTACACCTGCCACGACGCCTTTCCCTCGACCCAGACCAACACGCAGCAAATCTTCTGGACGTTGTCCGAGGTGGCTCGCCTTGGCCATCATGTCGACCTGTGCGTGCCGGCGGTGGCGGGCGGTGCTGATGCGCGCGCACTGATCGGCGCGCACTACGGCGCGCCGGAGGGCATCGTGCCAGACGGCTTGCGCTTCGTGCCGTCGGGACAGTCCGACACAACAACCAGCGCCGCGAAAGCGTGGTTCGATCTGCGCGCCGCGTGGCGCTTCAACCGCCGCACGCACGACGTGGTGTGGACGCGCGATCCGCTGGCGTTCGCGGCGGCGCTCCAGTGGCGCGTACCAGTTGTCTTCGAAACCTATCGCCCCGACTTCGCATCGTCGCCCTCGTTCGCGCCGTGGCGGGCATCGACGATCGGGCACTCGCGGCGCATGCGCGTGATCGGCGAGCGGCGGATGGCGGGGGTCATTGCGCACTCGACGCTCGCGGCCAGCGCCTTCATCGCGGCCGGGGTACCGCCCGAGCGGGTGCTGGTGGCGCACAACGGCTATGCACCCACGCTGATGGAGCCTGTGCTGACACGGGCCGAGGCCCGCGCGGGCACCGGCCTGCCCGACAACGCGCCGATGGTGATGTACACCGGCCACGTTGGACCGCAGAAGGGAACCGACGCACTGATGGCGCTGGCCGCCGCGGTCCCCGAGGTGCGCCTTGTCATTGTCGGCGTCGACGACGACTCGCAGGAGCGGCGTTGGGTGGAGCAGTGTGCCGCGAGCGCCGGAGTCAGCAACCTGATCCTCGTGCCGCGCGTCGGCCTGCGCGACGTGGCTCGCTATCTCTATGCGGCCGACTGCCTGATCATTCCGCCGAGCGACGCGCCGCTGACACGCTATCGGCGCACCGTGCTGCCGATGAAGGTCTTCTCCTACCTCGCGGCCGGGCGCCCGATTCTGGCGCCGCGGCTGCCGGACATCGAGGAGGTGCTCACCGACGACGTGAACGCGGTGCTGGTGCCGCCGGGTAGCGTTGCGGCGCAGGCCGCCGCACTGCGGGCCCTGCTGGCTGACCCGACGCGCGCCGCGCGGCTGTCCGCGTCGGCGATCGAGTCGTCGCGCGGGTTCACGTGGAGCGCCAGGGCGGAACTGATCACGCGCGCCATTGCCGCGTGGATTGCGTAACGCGCTGGTGTTGCGCACCTGACCACCTCCGCCAAGGCTACGGCGGTCCGCCGAGGCATCGCGAAGGCGGAAGGTGCGCGGCTACGTGTGCGGGCCCGCTTCGGCCCGTGCTGCGTCGGCGAGCGCCCGGCCGTGCAGGCTGAACGTCAGGTTCGCCACCAGGATGCCCGCGAGAATCAGCACCGGTACGGCGGCGCGCTGACCGGTGAACGACACCGCCAGGAACAACACGGCGAACACGTCGCGCCGCAGCAGCGTGAACAGCAGCGCGGCGGCGCGAAGCGTCACCAGGCCGGTGTCGCGGGCGGCGCGTCGGACGGAACGATCGATGACCACGAACGAGGCGTTGCTGGCATGCGCGGCGACGAAACGTCCTGCCCGCAGCAGCGTCAGCACCAGCGTGGCGCCGATCGCGACGGTCAGCCAGAGCGCGGTCGGGCCGCTCCCTTCGCGCACCCAGCCAATTGCCAGGCCGGCAAAGCTGGTGAGGTAGGTGAGCTGATCGACGATTGTGTCGACGCGCGCGCCGCGCTCTGACTCGGTGAGGGTGGCGCGTGCGATCTCGCCGTCGACGCCGTCGAGCACTGACGTCAACTGGAACAGCACGCCCGTGCCGACGAACGCCAGATAGCCAGGCTGCGCCGCCACCCACGCGCAGAGCAGCCCGAGCAGCAGCGTGCCGAGCGACGCGCCCGTGGCGCCAAGTCCCACCGCAAGCGCCACGCGGCTGCAGGCGCGACTGATCGGTCGATTGCAGTGGCGCGAGACCCAGCCGTCGGTCGCCTTCTGTGTAGCGAGAAGCGCGTCGCGAGTCGCCCGCCTGCGGTCCGAGACGGTGCCGATGTTCAGCACGGTGCCAGGCCCGAGCGCACGACGCGGAAGCGTCTGCAGCGCGTCGAAGCCGGTTGCGAGTGGTGCCACCAGCCGTGCGGGGCCAACGACCGCGAACGCCCCCGTGGCTGCCTCGAGCCTGGTAAGCCCATCGTGCCGAGCTGCGTCCAGAAAGGCGGGATCGCGGAAGAAGGGGAGCATCAGGGCCGCCTGCGCGGGCACCAGCACGACCGTCCCGGCATGATCGGCGGAGAGCCTGTCGAGCGTGGTAAACGACGCCCCGACGCGTGCGGCGAGGCGCGCGTGACGGGCCCGTGCGGAGCCTCCGAGGAACCGCGTGTCGGCTCCGTCCATCGGGACGATGTGCATGCGCTGTGCGGTATCATAGCAATCGGTCGCCTGGTGTTACTTCCCCCGAACCTGCTGCGCAGCGCCTCTCGCGGCGCGCTGATGCTCGCCTCTCCCCGTCGTCCGCTGCTCGTCCAGTTGGTGGTCACACGCCGGTGCAACCTGTCGTGCGGCTACTGCTCGGAGTACGACGACGTGTCGGCGCCGGTGCCGGTGGAGGTGCTCGAACAGCGCATCGACCACATCGCGAAGCTCGGCACCCTCGTGCTCACGCTCACCGGCGGCGAGCCGTTGCTGCACCCAAGGCTCGACCATCTCATCGCCCACGCCGTGTCGCACGGCATGGTGGTGACCACGATCTCGAACGGCTATCCGCTCACCAAAGAGTGGATTCGCCGGCTCAATACGTCGAAGCTCTCGCTCATCCAGATGTCGGTGGACAACATGGAACCGAACGAGTTCTCGCAGAAGTCGTGGTCGCAGATCCGCAAGAAGCTCGAGCTGTTGAAGGAACACGCGACGTTTGCCGTGAACATCAACGCCGTCCTCGGGTCGTCGAACCTCGAGCAGACGCGGCAGGTAGTGGCGGGGGTGAAGGAACTGGGTTTCTTCATGACCGTCGGACTGATGCACGACGACAAGGGGCAGATCGAACCTGGACTGCTCCGCGAGCAACTGGCGGCCACCTACGCGGAGATGCAGAGCGCGAGCAACAAGTCGCTGTTCCACAAGACCGGCGAAGGCTGGGAGTGGGACATGCTGAAGGACGGCTCGTCGCCGTTCAAGTGCCGCGCCGGCGGACGCTACCTCTACGTCGACGAGTTCGGCACGGTGAACTACTGCAGCCAGCGTCGCGGCGAGCCTGGCACCGACTTGCTGGCCTACACCTCGGACGACGTCGAGCGCGAGTTCTACACGCCGAAGGGATGCGAAGCGCAGTGCACGATCGGCTGTGTGCGTCGTGCGTCGGCCTTCGATGGGTGGCGGGCGCAGGCTGGTGCCTGAGGCGCTCGGCACGGTGCCGGCACCGCTGCCGCCGGTACGCACGGCCGCGGTCGACGATGGGCATCATATGGCGCGCGGCGCAGCCGCCAACGCGCTGGTCCTGCTCGCCGCCAACTTCCGTAGCGTCTTCATCCTGCTCATCGCCCGCCTGCTCGGCGAGGCGGCGCTCGGCCGCTTCGGCCTGGCGTTCGCCACGATGGAGCTGCTCAGCAAGGCGGGCATGCTCGGCTTCGACAACAGCATCATCCGGTTCCTGGCGCCCCGCGTGAAGGCGGGCGACCTCCCCGGCGCGCGGCGCCTGTTCGTCCGCATGGCGACGCTCGCGGGCCTGGCCTCCACGGTGCTCGCGGCCGTGTCGGTGCCGGTCATCGCCTGGCTGGCTGCGACGCGCGGCCTCGACGCGTTCACGCACGGCGGCACCATCATGCTGCTGGCGCTCCCGGGCATCGCGATCGCGCGCATCGCCACCGGTGCCTCGCGCAGCGTGCTGGCGATGTCGAACGAGTTCTACTCGCGCGGCCTCACCGAAACGTGGGTCACCACCGCGGTGTTCGTTGCAGCCGTCGCGCTCGGCCTGCGCGACGAGGCGCCGGCGCTTGCCGTGGCACTCGGTACCACGGCGGCGGCGGTCGTGGCGTATGCGCTGGCATCGCGGGCGCTGCGCAACCGCGTCGGCGCGACGCGCCCTGGGCACGAGCCGTCTGTGCCGGCGGATGGCGCTCCTCTCCCAACGTCGGGCGAGTTGCTGCACTTCTCGGTGCCGATCGCCGCCTCCAGCCTGCTCACGGTGCTGGTGATGCAGGCCGACGTGCTGCTGCTCGGCACCTACGTCAACCGCGCGCCCGGGGTCACGGTCGAGAGCTTCGGCGTGTTCTGCGCCGCGGCACAGATTGCGGGTGGCCTGCGCAAGGTGCGCCAGGTCTTCGACCCGATCTTCGCGCCCATCGTCGCGTCACGCCGCGTGTCGGACGATCGCGCCGCCCTGCGCGCCACGGTGGCGGGGCCGGGGCGTTGGGTGCTTGCCGCGCAGTTGCCCGTGGTTGGCGCAATGGTGCTCGCGGCCGGCCTCATCATGTCCGTGTACGGTCCGGGCTTCAGGAGCGGGGCGCTCTGGCTGGCGCTCCTGGCGATTGCGCACGGCACGAACGCCTTCGCCGGGCTGGTCGAGACCCTGTTCATGGTGGAGCGGCCAGGGCTGAACCTGGCGAATGCGGTGGTGACCGTGCTGGTCCAGGTGGTAGCCGGTGTCCTGCTCATCCCGAGGTTCGGCGTCACCGGGGCGGCGCTCGCCATGTGCCTGGGCTTCGCGACGCAAGGTGTGCTGCGCTTCATCGAAGTGAAGCACGTCTTTGGCTGGACCTGGCCATGGGGAGCGCTCGGGCGTCCGCTTGCCGCCGGGCTCATGGCCTTCGTACCGGCGGCGGCTCTGCGCCTGCTCGGCGGTGGGTGGTGGGAGTTCGCCTCGGCGCTGTTGTTCCTCGGGCTCTACGCGCTCGCCTGGTTGTGGCTCGGCCCGGATCCGGAGGACCGCGAGGTATGGCGTCGGCTCATTCACCGGCGTGCCGCTCGGGCGTGACCGAGGGGCGCTGTCCGGCGTCATACAATGAGGCGTTCCATGCACGTGCCCTTCCGCGGTCCCTTCCGCCTGCTGCCTCTCGTGTGTTTGCTGGGCTTCCTGCTCGCGCCCCTCCACGCGCAGCAGCCCGCGCCGCTCACCAACAGCGCCGCCGTCCCGTCTGCGCCGTCTGTTGCCGGCGTCGTGTCGACTCAGGGCGATATCGTCCTCGGCGGCGCGCTGGTGTCGTTGCTGACCCGCGCCGGCGAAGTGGCGAGTTACGTGTCCGACGGGGAGGGGGCGTTCCGTTTCGACGCGGTCGCCCCTGGCGCCTACACGATCGTCGTGGCGCTCGACGGCTTCGACACGCTCACGCTGCCGGTGACGGTAGCGAGTGGGCAGGCCGTGGCGGTGAAGGCCGACCTGCGGATTGCCGCGGTGTCAGAGCGGGTGGACGTGGTGGCGACGACGACGGCGCTGGTGCCGTCCGCCGGCACGCTGGCCGCCAGCGAGGCCCTCAGCGCGAAAGAGCTGGACGAAATCAGCGGCGGCGGCGGCTTGCAGTCGGCGCTGCGGCTGCTCGCGAGCGTCATCGAGGTGCCGGGCGGCGTCAGCATCAAGGGCGGACGGCCGTCGCAGGCCTCCGTGCAACTCGGGCCGGGGACGTTCGTCGATCCGGCCACGGGCCTGTCGCAGGTGTCACTCCCTGATGATGCGATCGATTCGGTGACAGTGCTGCCGAACCCGTACGCCGTCGAGTACGGCCGCTTCTCGTCGGGGCTGGTGCTCATTCGCACCCGCCGCGCCGGCGACCGGTGGCGGACACGGCTCAACAACCTCGACCCGTCGTTCCGGACGAAGCGTGGGTCGCCCATCAACATCACGGGCATCTCGGCGTTCTCGCCGCGCGCGGAAACCGGTGGACCGCTGATCGCGGACAAGCTGTTCCTGCAGCAGGCCGTGCAGTACCGCTACCGCACCAACGACGTGCCGAGCCGTCCCCAGGATGAATTGAAGCGCTCGCATCGCTTCAGTTCGTTCACTCGCCTCGACGCCAACCTCTCGAGCCGCCACAGCCTCGTCGGCGTGGCCGGCTTCTTCCCGTCGAAAGCCACGCAGACCACGCTCGGCACCTTCACCCCGCCACAGGCGTCGGTGAACATGAAGGCGGGCGTGAACACGGTGGGGCTGACCGAACGGGCGCTGTGGAGCGAACGCATTTTCACCGAGACGACGGTGGAGGCGCACAGCTACAGCACCGACGTGATGCCGCGCGGTTCGTCGCCGATGGAACTGCTGCCCGAAACCACGCTCGGCAACTTCTACAACCGGCAGCACCGCGAAGCCACCACCTTCCAGTTCATCGAAACGCTGGCCGGCACATCGCAAGGGCACGGCGGGCTGCATCTCTACAAAGCCGGCGTCGACCTGTTGCACAGCCGCTATTCCAGCACCAGTGCGAGCCGTCCGGTGCTGATCCGCCGCTCGGACGGCACGCTGGCACGACGTTTGGACTTCTCGCCGGCACAGACGCGCCAAGCGGAGAACAGCACCGACCTCGCCCTGTATGCGCAGGACCGTGTGCAGCCGGGCGACCGCTGGTATGGCGAAATCGGCGCGCGGCTCGACCGCGATGGTGTGCTCGGCCGGTTCAACCTGACGCCGCGGGTCGGCGGTGCGTTCCTGCTGAAGAAGGACGGCAGTTCGGTGCTGCGCAGTGGCTACGGGCTGTTCTTCGAGCGCACGCCGTCGGTGGCCGGCGTGTTCGACGACTACGAGGCCGCAACCGACACGCGATACGCGGCGGACGGCGTCGCCCGACTGGGCGCGCCGGTGGTGTGGCAGCACGTCACGGCCGCCGAGATGCGCACATCGCGCAGTCTCACCTGGGATGCGGCGTTCGACCATCGGTTCAATCCGCGGTGGGCCGCACATGTCTCGGTCGTCGATCGACGCGGCCGGCGTGAACTGCTCCTGAAGGCGATGCCGGATGCTGCCGGCGCAGCGCTGCAACTCGAGAGTGGGGGGCGCTCGCATTACCGCGAAGTGGAACTGAGCGCGCACTACACCGGGTGGCGCAGCACCGACATCAACCTCTCGTACGTCCGCTCCGTCGCGCGGTCCGACCTCAACGCCTTCACGAGCTTCTACGACGCGGTGCTCTGGCCGGTGGTGGGCGAGAACGGCTATGGACCGGCGAGAACCGATATCCCGCACCGGCTGCTCGTACGTGGGCGGTCGCGGCCGCTCCAGAACTGGCTGGTCATCGGCACGCTCGACTGGCGCACCGGCATGCCGTACTCCGTGGTGAACGACACCCTCGACTTCGTGGGGGCACGCAACGCGCGGCGGTTTCCCACCTACGTCCGCGTCGACGCGGGGCTGGAGCACCGGTTCACATTCGGGAAGTATCGGCCGTGGATTGGCGTGCGCGTCGACAACGCGCTCAGCTCATACCTGCCGTCCGACGTTCAGGCGAACCTCGCCTCGCCCGCGTTCGGCACCTTCTACAACTCCGAATATCGCCAGGCGAGAATCCAGATCCGCTTCGAGCGGTAGGCAGGC
>JBKJMH010000131.1:0-3173 GCA_046596625.1 Vicinamibacterales bacterium
GCCTCGCCGCGCGCCGCCGCGGCCGCGGCACGCTGCAGCAGGTCGTGCGCCGCCACACGCAGGGCGGACGTCACCGCCGCGTCACGCTCCTCGTCTGGCGCCCCGAGGATGCGCGCGTGCACCTCGGCCGCCGACTCGACATCGGCGCGGGTTCCGCCGAGCGGAGCGGACGCCAGCACGGCGTGCACCAACTCGCCGAAGCGGGCACCGCCCACCCCTGCGTCCTGGCGCAGGTCAATCACCGTCACACCTGGCACGGTCACCGCCGGAGTGGCCGGCCGCTGCGGCGGCTCTTCGAACAGCCCGTACTGCACGGGCGCGCTGGGCGCCGCCGGCGCCGTCGCCGCTCCGAAGATCGAGAGCTCGGCCGACACGTCGGCGGCCCACTCGGTGACCGTGCGCACCTCCAGCGTCGCCGCGGAACCGGCCGCCACCGCCTCGCCGTGACGCGCCTGCCACCGCTGATAATCGCGCAACCCTTCGTCCACCACCGACTGCGGCACGTCCTTCGTGATCAGCGACTCGCGGCGGATGCCGAACGACGCCTCGGCACCGAGGGACAGCGCGTGCGGGTCCCACCACACCACCGGATAGGCGGCGTCGCCGTCGCCGAACAGGTGCACGCCCGGTTGCACTGTCGTCGTCGTGAAAGGGTCGCCGTCCGGCCGCGTGAGCACCGAGTCCTTCGTGAACGGCGGATGATACGAAGCCGTGACCGGACTGCGCCGCGCGTGAAGCGGCGGGTAGACGCCGGCATTGAGCGGGCTCACCCAGCCGCCGTCGTACTCGACGTCGCCGACAACGGGAATCACCAGCAGATCGCGGGCGCGGGTGGCGGCCACATAGGCCACGCGCACTCCCTCGGCCGCGTCGCGCGCCACTTCGAGCGCTTCGTTTGCGGCCAGTTCCACCGGCGTCCAGCGCCCCAGCCGCAGGTAGCAGGCGTTGCGCGCCTTGTCGATCAGGCGGTCCGCCTTCTCGCCTTTCAGCTTCGCCGTCATGTCGGCGAGGATCACCACAGGGAACTCGAGCCCCTTGGCCTTGTGCGCCGTCATCAGGCGGACGCCGTCGCTCCCCTCTTCGAGGGTCGGCGCTTCGGCCGCCTGACCTCCGTCCGCCTGCTCGCGCAGTTCATCGACGAAGCCCCGGAACGACATGCCGCCGTTGACCTCGTACTGCCGCGCCAGTTCGGCGACGTGCAGCACATTTGCCAGCGCCTGTTCACCGGCGGGCCGCAGGACGAAGCCGACATGCGCCCGGGTGGCGTTCAGCAGATCGGTCACCGTGTCGGCCACCGGCCGGTAGTTGCGCCGGGCATGCAGGCTCTTCAGGAGTGCGAGCGCGGCGACGACCGGCGCCAGATCGGGCGGCGGCTCCGCAAGCGGACGGAATGGGTGGAACACCCGTTGGCGATGCCGATAGTCGAGCAGCGTCTCGTCGTCGATGGCAAAGAGCGCACCGCGCAGCGTCGCGAACACCGACAGCTCGTCGTCGGGCCACTCGATGGCGGCCAACGCAGCCCGTAAGGTCTCGACCTCTTCGCGGCCATGGAACGACTTGCCGCCAACCAGCAGGTGCGGCACACCGCGCGCTTCGAGCGCTTCCACGTACGGCCGGGTCACGTCCTGGCCGAAACTGAGGAAACGACGGAACAGGATGCAGACGTGCCGCGCCTGAATCGGCACCGCGATCGGCAACTCGTCGCGCGAGGTCCTCTCGGTAATCGTCCAGCCGCTCTCGGTGAGGAGCCACGAGACGAAGGCGCCGACGCCGTCGGGCAACGACGCCTCCATGGCGTAGGCGGCGACGTGTCGCTTGCCGTACGGTTCCGGCACCGGCAGGGCCACCACCGACGGCTGTGACGGCGAGTCGTCGCGGTGCGGCGACAACGCCACGTACTGCGCCTGCAGCGTGTCGCGGTCGCCGGTCATCACCGGCGCGAAGCTCGCATTGACCACACGCTGAATCGCCGGAGTCGAGCGGAAGCTGGTGCTGAGAAACGCCCGCGTCGCGCCCCTGGCTTCCAGCAACTCGCACACCTCGCGATAGGTCTCGACGTCGGCGCGGCGGAAGCGGTAGATCGCCTGCTTCGGGTCACCGACGATGAATAGCTTGCCGGGCACGGGACGGATCTGCCGCCAGTCCGCCTGGCGGGCGTCGTCGGCCGCCAGCAGCAGGAGGATCTCGGCCTGCAGCGGGTCGGTGTCCTGGAACTCGTCAACGAACAGGCACGCGAACCGCTCCTGGAACGCCTCGCGCACGGACTGATGCGTCACCAGCAGGTTGCGCGCCCGCAGCAACAGATCGACGAAGTCGAGCGCACCCACCCGCTGCTTCATCCGCTCGTAGCCGTCCACCACCTCGCGCAGTTCCTCGTGCAGCAATGCCGCCAGGTCGGCATCTGCCGCGCGCTGGAACCGGTCAAGTTCATGGCCAAGCGCTTCGTACTGCGTCCAGACCTCTTCGCGCGTGGCGGCGGCGCTGAACATGCGGTCGCGACCCTTGCGCGCCCGCCTGAAATCGCGGTGGCTGGCGAGGTCGACCAGCCGCGCCTCCCAGCCGTCGCGGTCCTCCGCGCTGAATCGTTCGGCGGTCTGGATGTCGCGACTCAGTTCGCGCACAGGTACCGTGTCGGTGAACAGAGGATCGCGGTTCGACAGCGGCGTGGCGGTCGTCGCCGCCAGTGCATGCAGGCTGACGATGATGGCCTCGAGCTCCGCGTCGCGATTGAACGGCTCCCGGCGCCACTCGCCCGTGAAATCGCGCCACTCCGCCAGTTCGCGCGCTGCGTGCCGGATACGGTCGACAGGGCCGTCTTCGTTGCCGCGCGGGTCCTTCGACCAGACACTGCGCCGCAAGGCGCGACGCAACCCCTCGGGCGGCGTTTCCAGTTTCTCGTGCAGCCACGACTGGAACGCGTCGCCGAAGATGCGGTTGGCTTTCGGCTCCGTCAGCACCTCGAATACCGGATCGATGCACGCTTCAACCGGACGCTCGCGCAGCAGGTCGGCGCAGAAGCCGTGAATGGTGCTGACATGCGCTTCCTCGAGGCGCTGAATCGCGTCGATGAGGTAAACGAGCGTCGCCGGATCGGTCGTGCGCTGTCGCAGGCTTTCCAGTTCCTTGCGAATACGCAGTTTCAGCTCGCCGGCAGCCTTCTCGGTGAACGTTAC
>JBKJMH010000012.1:0-10563 GCA_046596625.1 Vicinamibacterales bacterium
GCAGCTCATCGCACGTCGCCTGCGTGAGCTGTCTGTCTATTCGGAAATCTGGCCGCCCACGACCCCGGTCGAGACGATTCGAAACCGCAAGCCGGCCGGCATCATCCTGTCGGGGGGTCCGAAGAGCGTGTCGGACCCGGGGGCTCCGGTCTGCGATGAGGGGGTCTTCGAGCTGGGTGTCCCGATCCTCGGGATCTGTTACGGCATGCAGCTGATGGCGCACCGGCTCGGCGGAACGGTGGCGCCAGCCGCGCATCGGGAATTCGGCACCGCCACGATCCGGGTGGCCGAACAGAGCACCGCAGCCGTGTTGTTCGAGGATGTGCCTGAAGAAATCAAGGTGTGGGCCAGCCATGGCGACTACGTGGCTGCGCCCCCCCCGGGCTTCTCGGTTGCGGCGACGAGCGCGAACGCGCCGGTCGCGGCGATGGCCGACCCGAACCGTCGGCTGTATGCGTTGCTGTTCCATCCGGAGGTCGCGCACACCGAGAGCGGCATCGAGATCATCCGCAACTTTGCGCTCAAGGTCTGTGGCTGCACGGGCGACTGGACCATGCGCAAGTTCGTGGACGAGTCGGTGGCGCGGATTCGCGAGCAGGTCGGTGACGGCCGGGTGGTCTGCGGCCTGAGCGGAGGCGTCGACTCGACCGTGGCGGCGCTCCTGATCTCCAAAGCCATCGGCGACCGCCTCACCTGTATCTTCGTCGACAACGGCGTGCTGCGCCTCGACGAGGCGGACCAGATCCGCACGCGGTTCGAGCGGCTGCAGTTGCCGCTGATCTTCGCCGATGCGGCCGACCTGTTCCTCGATCGGCTGGCCGGGGTGACCGACCCCGAAACCAAGCGCAAGATCATCGGCACCACCTTCATCGAGGTGTTCGAGGGCGAGGCGCTGAAGCTCGGGCAGGTTGACTTCCTCGGCCAGGGCACGCTCTATCCCGACGTGATCGAGTCGGTGCCGGTCGTCGGCCAGTCGTCAGTGATCAAGAGCCATCACAACGTCGGCGGACTACCCGAACGGATGCGCATGAAGCTGGTCGAGCCGCTGCGTGAACTGTTCAAGGACGAAGTCCGTGCGGTGGGTCGCGAACTCGGCCTCGAAGAGGAATTCGTCGTCCGTCAGCCGTTCCCCGGCCCCGGCCTCGCGGTCCGCATCCTCGGGGAGGTGAGCCGTCCACGGCTCGAGCTGCTGCGGAAGGCCGACGCGGTTGTGTCGCAGGAAGTGCGGCGCGAGGGGTGGTACGAGCGGCTGTGGCAGAGTTTCGCGGTACTGCTGCCCGTGCAAAGCGTGGGTGTGATGGGCGACGAGCGTACCTACGAGTACACCGTGGCGATTCGCGCTGTGGAGAGCCGCGACGGCATGACCGCCGACTGGGCCCGCCTGCCGCACGATCTGCTCGCGCGCATCTCGTCGCGGATCGTCAACGAAGTGCGCGGGATCAACCGCGTCGTGTACGACATCAGTTCGAAACCACCGTCGACGATCGAGTGGGAATAGGACTGCGGTCGTAATGTCCGAGTTCGTCCACCTCCACCTGCACACCGAGTTCTCGCTGCTCGACGGCGCCTGCCGCATCGACGAGGTGCTCGATCAGGCGGTGCAGCTGAAGATGCCCGCCATCGCGGTCACCGAACACGGGAACATGTTCTCGTCGGTGGTGTTCCACGACCATGCGCGGGCCCGCGGGCTGAACCCGATTCTGGGCTGCGAGGTCTACGTCGCGCCGGGCGACCGCCGCACCAAGAGCGGCGTGCCGGGCGAAACGCAGAATCACCTGGTGCTGCTGGCCGAGACGAACGAGGGCTATCACAACCTGATCAAGCTGGTGTCGTCGGGCTACACCGACGGGTTCTACTACAAGCCGCGTATCGACAAGGAACTGCTGGCGCAGCATTCCAAGGGGCTCATCGGCCTGAGCAGCTGCCTGAAGGGCGAAGTGGCTGAAGGGCTGTCGCACCATCAGGAGAAGAAGGCGATCGAGGCCGCTGCGGCGTACCGCGACATTCTCGGCCCCGGCAACTTCTTCCTCGAGATGCAGTGGCACGGCATCGAGGACCAGCGCACGGTGAACAGCGGCCTGCCGGCGATAGCACGTGACCTGCACTTGCCGCTCATCTGCACCAACGACGTCCACTACCTGCGCGACACCGATGCGCACGCGCACGACGTGCTGCTGTGCATCGGCACCGGCAAGGGCTTCAACGACCCGAAGCGCCTGCGCTACGACGCGAAGCAGTTCTTCCTGAAGACCGCCGAGCAGATGGCGGAGACCTTCAAGGATTTTCCCGACGCCATCGCCAACACCATGCGCATCGCCGAGCGCTGCAATGTGCAGCTGCCGAGCGGCGAGAACTTCCTGCCCGACTTCGACGTGCCGATCGGCTTCACCGTCGACAGCTACTTCGACCACGTGACGCGCGAAGGCTTCGCCGCGCGTTTGCCGCGCCTGCAGCAGTTGAAGGAACAGGGGCTGCTGCGCCACACCATCGACGAGTACGAGCGCCGCCTGGCCTACGAACTCGACATGATCAAGCAGATGAAGTACCCGGGCTACTTCCTGATCGTGTGGGACTTCATCCGCTATGCGCGCGAGCAGGGCATTCCGGTCGGGCCCGGCCGCGGCTCGGCCGCCGGCAGCCTCGTGGCCTACTGCCTGCGTATCACCGACGTCGACCCGATCGACTACGACCTCATCTTCGAGCGCTTCCTGAATCCGGAACGCGTCTCACTGCCCGACATCGACATCGACTTCTGCGAACGCCGCCGCGGCGAGGTCATCGAGTACGTCACGCGCAAGTACGGGCGCGACAACGTCGCGCAAATCATCACCTTCGGGACGATGAAGGCAAAAGCCGTCATCAAGGACGTCGGCCGTGCGCTCGAGTGGACCTTCGCCGAGGTCGACAAGGTCGCCAAGCAGATCCCGCCAGCACTGGACATGACCCTCGACAAGGCGCTCGAGGAGAATCCGGTGCTCAGGGAGATGGAGGCCACCGACCCGCGGGTAAAGGAACTGTTCGCCGTGGCGCGGCGCCTCGAGGGCATGACGCGGCATGCCTCCGTCCATGCCGCCGGCGTCGTCATCGCGCCGAAGGCCATCACCGAATACGCGCCGCTCTACAAGGGGGCGCGCGACGAAATCGTGACGCAGTGGTCCATGAAGGAGATCGAACGCGTCGGTCTCCTCAAGATGGACTTCCTCGGGCTGAGCACGCTGACGCTCATCTACGACTGCCTGGCAGAGATCAAGCGGACGGCCGGCATCGAACTCGACATCGACACCATCCCGCTCGACGATCCGCGGTCGTACCAGGTGTTCCAGGAAGGGCAGACCTACGGCATCTTCCAGTTCGAGAGCAGCGGCATGCGCGACATCCTGCGCAAGGCGAAGCCGCAGCGGCTCGAGGACCTCATCGCCCTGAACGCGCTCTATCGTCCTGGTCCGCTGCGCAGCGGCATGGTCGACGACTACATCGCACGCAAGCAGGGCAGGACCGAGGTCGTCTACGAGGTGCCGGAACTCGAGCCGGTGCTGGCCGACACCTACGGTGTCATCGCGTATCAGGAACAGGTGATGCGCATCTCGAACGTGCTCGCCGGCTTCTCGCTCGGCGAAGCCGACCTGCTGCGCAAGGCCATGGGCAAGAAGAATCCCGAAGTCATGGCCAAGATGCGGGGCAAGTTCGTCACGGGCGCGGTCGCGAAGGGGCATCCCGAGAAGAAGGCGGCGCACATCTTCGAACTGATGGAGCACTTCGCCGGATACGGTTTCAACAAGTCGCATTCCACGGCGTACGCCTACCTGGCCTACCAGACGGCGTACCTGAAGGCGAACTACCCGTGGCACTTCGCGGCGGCGCTGCTCACCATCGAATCGCAGAACACCGACAAGCTCGCCCTGTATCTCGGGGAGTGCCGCGAGCGCGGCATCCCGGTCCTGCCACCCGACGTGAACGCCAGCGAACTGCGCTTCACGGTGGAGCCAGACAAGGGCGTGCGCTTCGGCCTGACGGCGATCAAGAACGTGGGCGAGGGCGCCATCGAGTCGCTGCTCGCGGTGCGCACGAAGCATGGACGTATCACCTCGCTGCACGCGCTCTGCGAGGAACTCGATCTCCGCCTGGCCAACAAGCGTGTGTTCGAGAGCCTGATCAAGGCCGGTGCGTTCGACGCCCTGGCGAAGGAGGACCCGGCCACGGCGGCGCTGCCGACGCTGGCGCAGCGTCCGCGCCTGATCGCCGCCATCGACGCCGCCTGCGAATACGGCCAGCGCGTCCAGCGCGACAAGAACGAGGGACAGGCCCAGCTGTTCGGCGGCTTCGGCGGCGACGACTCCACGGGCGACACTTCGCAGGGGCCCTTGCCGCCGGCGACACCATGGACGGAGCAGGAGCAGCTCGGGTTCGAGAAGGAGACGCTCGGCCTCTACTGGAGTGGACACCCCACCGACCGCTATGCCGCGGAGCTGAAGGAGTTGGGTGCGCGCACCACCGCCGACCTCGCCACCCAGGACGTGCGCGCCAAGTCTGACGAGTGGGGTCCCGGCGGCCGCAAGGCGATGGAGGCCGACACCTCGGTTGGCGGCGTCATCGCCACGATGCGTCCACTGAAGACGAAGAAGGGCGACCGCATGGCGGTCTTCACCCTCGAGGATGCGCACGGCGGCGTCGAAGTGCTGTGCTTTCCGGACACCTTCCAGAAGTGCGGCTCGCTCATCGAGACCGGCGCCATGGTTCTGGTTCGCGGCAAGCTCGAGAAGGATGACGAGACCCCGCGTATCCTCGCGACCGACATTGCGCCGATCGAGACCGTGCGCGAGCGCGTCGCCCGCGAGGTCGCCATTCGCGTGCAGGGACCGGCCGACCGTCAGATATTCGAGGCGCTCGGCGAGATCTTCGCGCGCCACCGCGGCGATCGCCGCGTATCGTTCGACATTGAACTGCCGTCGTCGCCAACGCGCCTCCGTGTCCGCGCCGACGTTTCGTCCACGATTCGCGTCCGTCCCTCGTCCACGCTGATTGCCGAAATCGAGCAGGTGACGGGCCAGGGGTCGGTGTCGCTGCGGTGAAGCATGCCACCTGATACTCTCGAGTTCGAAGAACCGATCGGCGTCCTGATGAAAGAGGTCGAGGCGCTCTCGATGATGCCGCGCACCGACGCGCGCCAGCTCGAGATCGACTCACTGAAGCGCCGGGTCGAATCGATTCGCGGCGAGCTCTATCAGCAGCTGACGCCGTGGCAGCGCGTGCTGGTGGCGCGTCATCCCAGCCGGCCCGGTCTCGAGGATTACATCCAGCGGCTGTTCCCGGGGTTCATCGAGCTGCATGGCGACCGTCGTTTTGCTGACGACCATGCGATCATGACCGGCTTCGCTGAATACCGCGGGCAACCGGTGCTGCTCGTCGGCCACGTCAAGGGAAGCGACACCAAGGAGAAGATCTTCCGCAACTTCGGCTACGCGCGCCCCGAGGGCTACCGCAAGGCGATGCGCGTCATGAAGACCGCGGAGAAGTTCGGTCGGCCGATCATCGTCTTCGTCGATACGCCGGCCGCGTATCCGGGCATCGAGTCGGAGGAACGCGGCGTGGCCGAGGCAATCGCCGTCAACCTGCGCGAGATGATGATGCTGGAGACCCCGGTCATCGTCATCGTCAGCGGTGAGGGCGGCAGCGGCGGCGCGCTGGGGATCGCCATCGGCGACAAGATCCTGATGCAGGAGTTCTCGATCTACAGCGTCATCCCGCCGGAGGGCTGCGCGGCGCTGGTCTGGCGCGACTCGGGCAAGAAGGCGGAAGCGGCCGAGGCGCTCAAGCTGACGGCGCCGGATCTGCTCGGATTCCACATCATCGACGAGATCATCAAGGAGCCGGTTGGCGGCGCCCACACCGATCCCGACGGTGCCGCACGTGCCGTCGACGAGGCGCTGCAGCGCGCCCTCGCGGAGATCTCCGCTCTCGATACCCAGACTCGTCTCGACCAGCGCTACAACAAGTTCCGCAACATGGGCCGTCTCGGGTTCGAGTTCGTCGAAGACGCCGGCTGATGGCGACCGTCGCGCCGCGTTGGGACACCCTTGCCTGTGACGATGCCGCAGCAGAGCGGCTGGCGTCGGCGCTGTCGATCACCCCGATTGTGGCCAGGCTGCTGTGTCAGCGTGGCCTCGGTGATCCGGAACAGGCACACCGCTTTCTCAACCCGTCGCTCGACCACCTGCACGATCCGATGGCACTCGCCGACATGGGCGTGGCGGTCGAGCGGATCCTCGGCGCCATCGCGCGACGCGAGCGCATCGCCATCCACGGCGACTACGATGTCGACGGCGTCACCTCCACGGTCATCCTCCGGCGCGCACTCGAACTGCTCGGTGGCAACGTCACCCACTTCATCCCCGAGCGCCTGCGCGACGGTTACGGCCTGCAGCCCGCGTCGGTGGACCGGTTGCACGCGGAGGGCGTGGTGCTGATTGTCTCGGTCGACTGCGGCATTCGCGGCGCCGATGCCGCGCTGCGCGCCAAGGCCCTCGGCGTCGACCTGATCATCACCGACCATCACGAGCCCGACGCCGCACTGCCCGAGGCTCTCGCCGTGATTAACCCGAAGCGGGTCGACTGCACCTATCCCGACAAGTACCTCGCCGGCGTCGGCGTGGCGTTCAAGCTGGTGCAGGCGCTCTGCCGACGCAGCGGACGCGAAGCCTGGCTCCCTGGCTTCATCAAGCTCGCGGCCATCGGCACCCTCGCCGACGTCGTACCGCTGGTGGGCGAGAACCGCGTCATTGCTAAGGTTGGCCTCGACCTCCTGACGAAGGGGCCGCACAAGGTCGGTTTGCGCGCACTGCTCGAGGTCTCTGGCCTGACCGGCAAGACCATCGACAGTTATCACATCGGCTTCATGCTCGCACCCCGCGTGAACGCGGCCGGCCGCATGAGCACGCCCGACCTCGCCGCCCGCCTGCTGCTCGCCAGCGACGAGTCGATGGCCGAGGAAGCGAAGCTGCTGGCGCAGCAGTTGGACGCCGAAAACGTCCGCCGCCAGGAAGAGGAAGCCGAGATCACTGCGGCGGCGAAGAAGATCGTCCAGACTGACCCGGAGGTGGGCGCCCGGTCGGTGCTGGTGGTAGCGGGCGACGGGTGGCACCGCGGCGTCATCGGCATCGTCGCCTCGAAGCTGGTCGATGCCTTCCACCGTCCCGCCATCGTGCTGTCGATCGAGGACGGCGTCGCGCACGGGTCGTGTCGCAGCATCCCGCACTTCGACATGCTGGCGGCGCTCGAGGTGTGCGCCCCGTTTTTCATCCGCTTCGGTGGTCACAAGCAGGCTGCCGGCCTCACCATGGACGCGTCGCGTGTGCGCGAGTTCCGATCGACCATCAACGAGCGAGCCGAAGGTTTACTCGGGCCCGAACAGCTGATGCCGCGCCTGCGCATCGATGCCGACCTCGGGTTCCGCGCCATCACCGCCCAGGTCGCCGCCGGGATCGCCTCGCTGGCGCCGTTCGGGGCCGGTAATCCGAAGCCGATCTTCGCGGCGCGCGGTGTCGAGGTGATCGACGGCCCCCGCAAGCTGAAGGAACGCCACCTGAAGATGTCGCTCCGCCAGGACGGCCGCGTGTTCCGCGCCGTCGCGTGGCGCGCCGCCGAAAAACAGGAACAGATCGTCGGCAGCAAGTCGGCGCTCGACGTGGCGTTCTCGCTCGAACAGAACCAGTACAACGGCGAGACGTACGTCGAGCTGACCCTCGCCGACATCAGGCCCGCGCAGCCATGAGGTGGCAGCGGATCGCGCGGCTCGTGCTGGCGATCGTCGGCATCGCCTTCGCCATCGGCGTCGGCACGAGCATGAAACGCCGGACAACGCCGCAGTCGCAGCCGCCGGTGCCGCGGACCGACCCGACCGCGGTCGTCGAGTCCGAGGGCGGCAGTACCGTGCGCATCAACGGCGAACGCGAGCAGGGGGTACTGACCTACGACCGGCTGCTGACTTATGCCAACGGCGCCACCAAGATGATCGGCGTCACCATCACCAGCGACCGTAACGGCAAGACCTTCGTCATCAAGGGTGCCGAAGGGCAGGCTGGCGAGAACGAGTCGTCGATGGAACTGACCGGCGGCGTGACGCTCGAGGCGAGCGACGGCATGAGGGTGGCCGCCGATCGCGCGACCTATGCGCGCAGCGAGAACCTGGTGCGCATCCCCGGAGCGGTGACGTTCTCGCGCGGCCGGATGAGCGGCAGCGGCATCGGCCTCGACTACAACTTCACCCAGGACGTCATCGTTATTTCGGATCGGCCCGTGATCGACGTCGCGGCCGACGATCGCGGCGGCGATACGATGTCGCTGTCAGCCGGGGCGCTGGAGTTCAGGCGACTCGAAAAGCTCATTCGACTTGATCGCGGTGCGAGGATCGCGCGCGACCGGCAGACGCTCGTCGCCGACCTCGCCCTGGCGCACCTCACGGAGGACGAGCATCTCGAGTTGCTCGAGCTGCGCACCAATTCGCGCATCACCGGCGAGCCGGGAGCGGCAGGTGGACTGCAGTCGCTGACCGGGCGCGACATCGACCTGCACTACAACCCGCAAGGCCCGACGCTGCGGCAGGCCGTCATCAACGGCGACGCTGTCGTGCAGCTCGCGGGCGAACGTCGCCAGCCCGGACGCCAGATTGCCGCGAACGCGATGAACATCAGCCTCGACGCGGACGGCACGACGCCGACAACCCTGGTCGCCCGTGACAACGTGAAGGTCACGCTGCCGGGTGAGCCCGGTGGCGCGACGCGCATCATCAACGCGCAGGCGCTCGATGGGACGGGCGCGCCCGGACGCGGCCTCACCGGCGCGCACTTCACTGGCAACGTCCAGTTCTCGGAGCGTGGCGGCGGCATCGACCGTGCGGCGCGGTCGCAGGTGATGGACGTCGCGATGGCTCCGGGCTTCGGCGCTCTCGAGGATGCGACGTTCGCCCGCGGCGTCCGCTTCGCGGACGGCCCGATGTTCGCCACGTCGGCAGCGGCACGCTATGCGTTGAAGCGAGGCGTGCTCGAGCTGACGGGCAGCGAACCGGGCAGTCTCTCGCCCCACGTCCTCAACGAGCAGATCGCTGTCGATGCGGCTCGGGTCGACATTACGCTCGACGGTCCGCAGATGAAGGCGGCCGGCTCGGTCAAGAGCGTGCTTCAACCGAAGAAGCCGGGGGCGCCTGCCGGGGGAGACGAGGCCAGACTCCCGTCCATGTTGAAGTCGGATCAGCCCGTGAACGTCACTGCCGACCAACTGGCCTACGACGGCACCGCCTCGCGCGCCGTGTACACAGGCAATGCACTGCTGTGGCAAGGCGAGACATCGATCAAGTCGGCCACGCTGACCATAGACAGCAAGACCGGCGATCTGTCCGCCACGGGACCGGTGACCACCTCGACCATGTTGCAGCAGAACGACAGGAAGGGGGGCAAGGAGAAAGTGAATTCCATCGGCACGTCGAAGCAGTTCTCGTATGTCGACTCCGTGCGCAAGGCCACCTACACGGGCGAGGCGCATATCACCGGGCCGCAGGGCGACCTGACATCGCCGCGCGTCGAGCTGTTCCTGCAGCCATCGGGCGACGAACTCGATCGGGCCGAGGCCTATGACGGCGTCACCCTGCGGGGCGACGGCCGGAAGACCACCGGCGTCCGCCTGACCTTCTTCGGCGCCGACCAGCGCTACGTCGTCACCGGGTCACCGGTCACCATCGTCGACGAGTGCGGGCGGGAGAGCATCGGTCGCACGTTGACCTTCTTCCAGGCCACCGATAGGATTGTCGTCGACGGCAACGAGCAGATTCGCACGCAGACACGCGGCACGTCGAGCTGCAAGTAGCCGTCACTCACCACCGACGTGGCCACACTCCGCACATTCGATCTCACCAAGTCGTACGGCGGCCGCACGGTAGTCCGCGGCATCAATCTCGACGTGTCGTCGGGGGAAGTGGTCGGACTGCTCGGTCCGAACGGCGCCGGCAAGACCACCACGTTCTACATGACCGTCGGCCTGGTCGGCCCCGACTCAGGGCGTGTCGAGCTGAATGGCATCGACGTGACCGAGGACCCGATGTATGTCAGGGCCAGGAAGGGCGTCGGCTACCTCCCGCAGGAAGCGTCGATCTTTCGCGGCCTCACAGTCGAACAGAACATCCTGGCCATCCTCGAGACGATGAAGATGAGCGCTGCCGAGCGGCGCCAGCGTACGAAGGCACTTCTGGCCGAACTGAACCTGACACCGCTGGCCAACGCGATGGCGTACACCCTGTCGGGCGGGGAGCGGCGACGGGCAGAAATTACCCGCGCGCTCGTCATGGAACCCAAGTTCATCCTGCTCGACGAGCCGTTCGCAGGCATTGATCCCATTGCCGTCACCGATATCCAGAAGATCATCTTTCACCTGAAAGAGCGGGGCATCGGCGTCTTGATCACAGACCACAACGTCCGCGAGACGCTGCGCATTACGGATCGCGCCTATATTGTGCACGGCGGCGCGATCTTCAAGAGCGGCACGCCCGAAAGCCTTGCGGCCGATGAAGACGTCCGC
>JBKJMH010000174.1:0-4848 GCA_046596625.1 Vicinamibacterales bacterium
CGACCAGTTCGGGGTGCAGGCGACGGAACGTCGCAGCCTGGTGGCAGTTCCAGCAGACCGGCAGGCTCGTGGCGAGCGCCAGCGGCAGGCGCTCGACGGCAACGTCCACCCATTCCCTGGTCACACCGCTCGGCTCGAACAGGGCGATGTGATGGCCGACGAAGGCACGCTCCACCAGTGCTCTGCCGCACGTGACGCAGTTCCGGTCCTTCGCCCAGGCCGTCACCAGCTCTGACGCCACACGCGCCGGCAGGTGGGCGGCGTGCAAGCACGGCTGGTCCCACTGCCGTCGCTCGGCACTGACGGTCAGGGCCATGTCGATGTGGACCATGGCTGATTGTCCGTTGTCAGGGCGCGTCACGACACGGTCGCCCTGCAGCCTGCGCCGGATGGTGAACCACACTCCGCACGCCCCCAGCAGACCGACGATGACCACAGCTGCCACGGCTCCCGAATGCATGTGCCCTCCTCCGGATGAGACATTCGCACGGCCACGACGCTACGCCACTTCGAAGTCGATGAACCCGCGGTCGACGTTCACGGACGCGAGGCGCACGGTGACGCGGTCGCCAACGTCGAGCCCGGCCTCGCCCTTCACGAGCCGCCCTTCGATGTGGGGCGCCAGCGTCCGCACATAGGTCCCCTTCGGCGACGCGCCCGCGACAACGGCGGTGAAACGTTGGCCGATGCGGTCCGCCACGAGCATGGCCGCGGCCGCCTTCCGCACCTGCCGCTCCACTCGGTTGGCATCGTCCTCACGCTTGGTGCAGAGGCGCGCGCGCCCGACGAGCTCGTCCACCGAGTACGGCGACGCCTCGCCGCGCAGGACCGCCTTCAGCAGCCGCTGGGTCAGCAGGTCCGAGTAGCGGCGGTTCGGCGCGGTGGAGTGCGCGTAGTCCTTCACGGCCAATGCGAAGTGCCCGGGTGCCACCGTCTGCGGGGTGTCGACGAGATACTGCCCGGCGCCAACCAGGCGGATGACCGCGTGCGACAACTCGGGGAAGTCGGCGGGGTCTGCCACCTTCCTTCGGCCGAGGAACTGCGACAACGCCAGGGCATCGGGGGTCGACGGCAGGGTCTCGCCGAACGTCGTTGCAATCGCCATGATGCGGTCCCACCTCGCCGGTTGCTCGACGACCCGGCGAATCGACGGCGAGTTGTGGCGATCGAGGAAACGCGCCACGGCGCCGTTGGCCGCAATCATCAGGTTCTCGATGAGCGACTTCGCACGATTCGGCAGTTCGGGCGCCAGCCCCTTCAGGTGATCGCCCTCGAAGCGGACGCGCGACTCCGCGAGGTCGAAGTCGAGTGCGCCCAGCTCGTGGCGGTGTTTCGAGAGCAGTTGCGCCGCCGCGTCCTGCAGCGTCAGTTGCTCCCGCACGCCGGGCGCTCGCCCGGCCGCCGGCAGCGCCGCCCGCCCCGCCAGGAAGGCGTCGATGTCGTCATAGACCAGGTGCGCCTGGTTTCGCACGCGCGCCCCGTAGACATCGTCGTGTTCGATGGCACCGTCCGGACCGGCCGTGAACTCGACGACGACCGCAAGCCGATCGACGTCGGCATTGAGCGACGTGAGATCGGTGGACAGCCGCGGCGGGATCATCGGGAAGACTCGCGCCGGGGTGTAGACCGACGTGGTGTTGACCGCCGCGTGCTGGTCGATGGGTGAGTCTTTCGGAGCGGCCACGTCGACATCAGCCACCGCCACGAGCAGACGCGTGCGTCCATCCGGCAGCCGTTCGGCCACGGACAACTGGTCGAGGTCGCGGGAGTCGTCGTTGTCGATCGAGCACCACGGCAGGTCGCGCAAGTCGCGCACCGGCTCCGAGGCGTGCGTCGGGCTGGCCGACATGGCTGCGGCCTGCGCTAACGCGTCCGGTGGGAACTCGGGGTCAAGCCCTCGTGCGCGCATCGCCGCGGCGGCAATGGCGGCAAGCCGCTGGTGCTGGGACATGGTCGTCACCCTGCCAGTGTAGACCGCCCTGTGGCCGACGATGCCGACGGAGTACGATGATGAGGTGCCGCTGCCAGCGCGCGTCCTCACTGCCGACCGCGGCGACGCCGGCCGCCGCGTGGACCTCGTCATCAGGCGGCACCTCATCGACCTCAGCCGGGCGACTCGCTCGCGCGTCCAGACCTGGATTGAGAGTGGCCGCGTCTCGATCAACGGCGACGTGGTCCGTCGCGTGGCGACGCGTACCGCGCTCGGCGACACGGTGAGGGTGGAACTGCCCGACGAGCAGCCGCGCGCGCCGATGCTCGCCGAGCCCGGACAGCTCGACTGCCTGTTCGAAGACGCGCATCTGCTCATTGTGAACAAGCCGGCTGGTGTGGTGTCGCACCCCACGTTTCTCCACACCGGCGGTTCGCTGCTCAACGTGGTGCTGCACTACGCCAGCCGCTGGCCACCCGGGCAACGCCCATCATTGGTGGGCCGACTCGACAAGCTGACGTCGGGCGTGATCATTGTGGCCAAGACCCCCGAGGCCCATGCCCGGCTGCAGCGCACGCTGTCGTCGTCGTTCAGCGAGAAGTCGTATCTGGCCGTGGTGTACGGGCCGGTGGACCGCGCGCATGGCAGCATCGAGCTGCGCCTGAGGCGGGACCCCGATGACCGGCGCCGTGTCATCGCCACCACGGACGACGGACTCGCGAGCTTTACGCATTTCGAGCGCCTGGCGCTGGCGGACACCCAGGGATGTCCGGTGGCGCTGATGCGCTGCCAGATCGTGACCGGGCGCATGCATCAGGTGCGGGTGCACATGGCGGCCAGTGGCTGGCCGCTGGTGGGCGATCCCAGGTACGGCGAACCGCGGTGGGCATCGTGCCTCGACGAGGATCGGCGCGCCGCTCTCGAGCGCTTCCCGCGTCAGGCGCTGCACGCCTGGCGCACCGCGTTCGTGCATCCGTTCACGCAGGAACGGGTCGAGGTGGAGGCGCCGCTGCCCGACGACCTGCGGGCGTTGATGACCGTCTGCGGGTTGCGCCTGCGCGAGAGCGAGCCGACCTGAAGGTCGGCAGCTACGTACTACACCAGTTGTAGCCGCGGACCTTCAGGTCCGCTCCGTCCATCGTAGCCGCGGACCTTCAGGTCCGCTCCGTCCATCGTAGCCGCGGACCTTCAGGTCCGCTAAGTTCACTGGCGAAACGTCTCGGCCGCACCGGGCGCCGTGAACGACACGTCCTGCTCGCCCACGCGCCCTTTCACCGTGTACTGCGCGCGCATCTGGAGAAAGTCCGGCCCCGCCGACAGGGCGCCGCCCTTGTTGAGGATGACGCTCTCGACCGCGATATCCATCGTCAGGTCGAAGTCGCGGGCGCGCCCGGTGACGACGATCCGGCGCGGACGTGAGGTGCCCGGTTCATCGGTCTCCTCGATGCCCACACGCGTGGCAAAGCCGATCGGACCGTCGGGGCCGAGCGCCACGAGGAAGCCGGGCATCCGCTCGGGATCGGCCGCATCGGCCGGCGGGATGACGCGTCCGTACACGAACGACAGCCCTTCGTGCTGCACCTGCCCCCAGCGCCATGACACCCCCTGCCAGAACCCCCAGTTGTGATCGTGATAGCCGGTGCCGGTGAGCTCGACCCGCGTGCCGTTCACCACCACTGCTCCCGTCAGCGCCCCTGACATCACCGGCACGGTATAACCCGAGACCCAGCCTCCGGCACCACGCAGTTCAATCGGCGGCAGCGCACGCCCAGGGACCGCTTCGATGACGAAGTCGCCGGTGACACGGCCGGACACGCCAGGCTCGAGCCGCGGCAGGTCCAGGGTGACGTGATAGCGCAGCCCCTCGAGCCGGACGCTCGCACCAGCAATGGTCATGTCGGGCGCGCCGCGCAGCAATTCACCCTCGTCGAGAGGCGTGGACGCGCCGTAGCTTTCGGTGACCCCGTTCCGCTCGAGCTGAAAACGCACGCCCGCCGCGCGGCGGCCGCCGTCGAGTCGAGGACCAGCGAGGAACGTCATGTAGAACTGCGCGTCGCCCGAACGCCCCTTGAAGTAGAGCCACTCGGCCCACGACGCCGCACGCGCCGGCTCGTCGGGCACGCCGCGGAAACGGTCCATCGCACGGAGTACGTCTGCCGGGTCCGGCTTCGCCCAGGCGGCATCCGCCGGCGTGTCGATCCACGCTGCCACACCTGCCGTCTCCGGGTCGCCGATGCTGCGCTCCAGGCTGGGGATGCCGCCGTGCGCCACCACCGGCACCACCTGTCCATCCGGCCTGACCAGGAACAGATCGGCACGGCGGCGCGGCGACGCCGCCGCCACGCCCGGGTCGCCCATGACGCGCGACAGCACGTAGCGCGCCGACGACACCGGTCCGGCCAGGCTGGTGACGAGCAGATCGCCGCCGCCAGCAAGCTTCGGCGAGCGGGCTTGATCGAGCACCACCTCGCCCACGCCGAGCAGCGTCGCCATCACCGAGACGCCGAGACCGAAGCCGACGCCCAGCACCACCGTACGAACCGGGTGCGCGAGCAGCGACTTCCACGCCATCGTCAAGATCACCGCTGGTGCTCCTCGGATTCAATCAACCCGTCGCGCATCACCAGGCATCTGGCCGCGCGCTCGGCCAGTGCGGCGTCATGCGTCACCACAACGACGGTGGTGCCGTCGGCCTGCACGCGGTCGAGCAACGCCGCGATGTGTTCGCCGTTGGCCCGATCGAGCTCGCCGGTCGGCTCGTCGGCGAGCAGCAGGCGCGGACGGTTGGCGAGCGCGCGCGCAATCGCCACGCGCTGCGCCTCGCCGCCAGAAAGTTGCGACGGCCGATGGCCGGCGCGGTGCCCCAGCCCGACGTAGTCGAGCAGTTCGGCGGTGCGGCGCTTCCGATCAGCCCTCGA
>JBKJMH010000217.1:0-3806 GCA_046596625.1 Vicinamibacterales bacterium
GGTGCGCCGGGCGACGAGCAGGCGGACGCGGCGACGCCAAGGGCGAGTGCGGCTCCGAGGGCGAGCAGCAGCGCACACGTAGAGCCCGCGCGCGTCACTTCCCCTCGCCCTGTTTCAATGTGCTCCAGCGATCGGCCGGCACGGCGGTCCATTCCTCGCGGCTGCCGTCGGGCCACAGCACCTGTGCGCGGACCGCGCCAGTGGCCGTGCCGAGGCCGACGAGTACGCGCGGGTCGTTCGCTGACGCATAGCTGCCGTCCGCGCGTACCCGGCGCCACCGCGTCTTCCCGTCGCCGGCCGTCACGCCGACACGCGCGCCAAGCATGTGGCGCCCGCCGGTGGCGCCGACCACCTGCAGGCCGACCCAGTGCTGCTGGTTGCCGACGTTGTTGAGGAGCAACCGGGCACGGCCCGCGTCGTTGCCGACGAGGATGTCAACGTCGCCGTCATTGTCGACGTCGCCGAAGGCCGCCCCGCGCCCCGACTCCGACATGGCGAACGTCGCGCCGGCTTTCGACGTCACGTCCTCGAAGCGGCCGTTCCCGAGGTTCCTGAACAGCAACCGGTGCTGATCGTACGGGAACGACACCGCCTGGTGTCCTTCGAGGGTGATGATGGTGCCGTTGGCGCTGAAGGTGTCGAGCCAGCCGTCGTTGTCGTAGTCGAACAGCGCGGTGCCCCATCCGGTGAACGGCGTGCTGGCCGGACCGAGACCGGACACGGCCCCCACATCGCGGAAGCGCGCCTCGCCGTCGTTGACGTAGAGGTTGAACCCCTGGCTCGTCAACTCGGTCATCATGAGGTCGTCGTCGCCATCGTTGTCGACATCACCGGCGTCGACGCCCATGCTGGCTTCGGCCTTGCCCTCGGCGGTGATCGCCGCGCCGTTCTGCAGTGCGACGTCCCTGAACGTGCCGTCCTTCTGGTTCAGCCAGAGCAGGTTGTCCTCACCGTCGTTCGCCACGTAGATGTCGAGCCAGCCGTCGGCATTGAAGTCGGCGGTGGTGACGCCCAGCGCGGGGTGGGGACGCAGGCCAGGCAGCGCCCGCGTCGATACGTCCGTGAACACGCCCGCGCCATCGTTGTGAAGCAGGCGGTCCGGCAAGCCACCGTAGATCTGCGGCGGACAGTAGTCGGGGGCACCTGCCGGATTCGGGCAGACCTTCTCCTTGCCGAGGCCGCGATAGTTCACATTGTTGCCGATGTAGAGATCGAGCGCGCCGTTGCGGTCGTAGTCGACGAACGCCGCCGTCACCGCGAAACCGGGCTGGTTCGCCGTGCCGCTCGACTTCGTCACGTCGGTGAACGTGCCGTTGCCCTGGTTGCGGTAGAGCGTGTTGCCACCGAAGCTGGTGAGATAGAGGTCGGTGAAGCCGTCGTTGTTGACGTCGCCGGTGGCGACGCCGAAACCGAAGCCGCGAGCCTCGATGCCGCTCTGCATCGTCACGTCGGTGAACCGCAGCAACCGCGTGCCGTCTGGCGAGACGACGAGATCGTTGCGATACAACCGGCCGCGCAGGTCGGGGTTGGTGTTCGGGGCGCCGAGCGGATAGCCCTGCACCAGGTAGACGTCGAGGTCGCCGTCGTTGTCCATGTCGAACAGCGCGACGCCGGGCGGGAGAATTTCCGGGTAGTAGAACTTGCCTGTTGCGCCGTTCACGTGCGTGAAGTCGATGCCTGAGGCCTGCGCCGCGTCGGTGAACCACTCCACGGCCGGCGGCGGTGCAGTGCCGCTTGCAGTGGCCGGCGGATTCGATGACGGCGTCGAACCACTGCAGGCGCTGAGGACCAGGGCGGAGAACATCAGCGCGGCTGAAGCCGCGCGGCTACGTCCTGTCTGTCGCATCAGCGCGGCTGAAGCCGCGCGGCTACGTTCCGACGGACGGACCAGACAGCTATCGACCACGACGGCCACTCCTCTGCTCGAACGCGCGCTTCGCGTCGGCGATGCGGGCGTTGTTCTCGTCGTACGACAGCGGCGCGGCCGCGTCGGCACGCGGCTGGTAGCCGCCCTCGCGGTAGACCGGATAGGCCTCGGTCCGCAGGTGGGACAGCATGTGGTGCCCGATGCGCGAGGCTCGCTCGTGGCGCAGCGCCGAAATGTCCACCGGCGCCACGACGATGCGCTCGCCTGGGCCGGGGGAGGCCTCGGCGAGGAGGCGGCCGTCGAAGTCCACAACCTGCGACCCGCCTGGCCATGAGTATGGTGGGTAGTGCTTCAGGCTGGCGCCCTGGTTCGCCGCCACGACATACGCCATGTTCTCGATCGCGCGGGTGCGGTTGATGAGCGTCCACCAGTTCATCGGCTCGGTGGCTCCCCACGGGTCCATGTAGGCCGAGACGCGGATGAGCACCTCGGCGCCGTTCGCGGCGAGCTGCCGGATGGCTTCCGGGAAGAGCCAGTCGTAGCAGATGGCGCATCCGAGCCGGCCGATCGGCGTGTCGGCGACCGGGAACAGCGGCTCGTCGTAGCCCGGGATGTCGTGCGGGCTGCTGTGCACCTCGAACGGAATCCACGGATTCACCTTGCGGTACTTGTAGAGCATCCCCTCCGGCCCAATGAGGCACGTCGTGTTGAACACCACGCCGGGATACTTCGGGTCCTCCTCCAGCATCGAGCCGCTCTGGATGTAGATGTCGTGTTCGCGCGCCTTGGCCTGCAGCCGCTCAGTGTGCTCGTTCGGAATCTGCACGGTCAGGTGTGTCAGCAACTCGCCGACCGTGGCGTACACCGGTGCCGCGTGGGCGAACTCGGGAAACACCACCAGGCGCACGGGCAGGAACGGCACGGCGCCGCCGACCGCGGCGTCGATCATGGCGACCATGCGATCGGTGCTGGCCCGCATGCCGGCGCGGGTGGCCGGATTCTGCAGGTCCGTCTGGCAGGCGGCGACCGCGTAACGAAGGTGCGTCATGGCAGTGGTACCGACCGCACAACGCGGCGCGTGTTGTAGGTCTCTCGGTAGCGGTTGTGAGCGGGCGTGTCGGGATAGCGTTCGGTGGCGGGATACGGATAGCCCGACATGGCGTGGAACGGCATCGGCTCGACACTGTCCGGGCTGGCTGAATTCACGTCCATCTCCTTGCTGTAGCCGTCGCCGTGCAGCAGGTAGGTGCGGCTCCAGCCGGAGGCGAGCGCGTCGGCGGCAGCGTCGAACTCGAGCGCCACTTCATCGCCAGGCTTGCCGATGACAAAGTGATCGTCGGCCGTGGTCAGCAGCGGCAACACGTCGCCGACGCGGGTGTAGCTGCCGGCGAAGGCCTTCCACGGCGACTGCGACGACACGCGCGTGTAGTCGTAGCCGGGCGGGTCTTCTCCGTCCGGTCGCACCTCGGCGGAGAATCCGCGCTCACGCAGCGTGGCGACGCGCGGGTCGGCCACCTGCTGCGCAAAGCGGTCGGTTGCCACCGTGGCGCCGACCTGGATCTGGTCCCAGTAGATGCGCATGTTCGTGGTCAGTCGGAGCTCGTGCTCGCCGACGCGCAGCACACCGGTGAGGTCGATCGGAATGGTCTGCGGCCGTCCGACGGGAATGCCGATGCCGACGGCGAGCGGGCGCCAGCGCCCGGCTGCGTCCCGCACCTCGAGTGTCGGCTCGGCAGCGACCAGGCCAGCCTGGTGTGCCGCCACGTTGTCGCTCGAGAAGGCGTAATCGGTCCACGCCGTGAGCAGCAGCGTCTGCGGCGCCGCCGTGGCGCCGATGTCGATGAGCAGCGCGTGCGGTTCGGCGTAGCCGCGAATGCCCTTCAGCACGAAGTCGTCGGGCCAGGTCCGATCGAGCTGGGCGATGCGGGCGGTGACATCG
>JBKJMH010000034.1:0-3758 GCA_046596625.1 Vicinamibacterales bacterium
CTCAGCTACGCCAGTTTCCGTCTCACCGGCGGGTTCTGTTCTTCCATTCTACTTGGGACGGCGGGACTGGCCGTTGGTCGGCGGCATCTCCTCCGCGCCGTGGCCGGTGTTTCAACCCAGGAAATTTCACACGCCGGCGCAAAAATTCTGACCGCGCGCACAACTGCCCCAGCCTTCACCGGTGGGATCATCGGGTTTGGACGCCGTGCACAAAGTCTGCTGCCGGAACGGTGGCTGGAAAATCTGCCCAAGCCGGAATTCGCGACCGAATCGAGTCGGCGTCAGTGGCAGATGAAAACTGGCCTGCCGGGACGGGCTTTGCTTCTGGTCCTGGGCTGGAATCTCCTGGGCGGTTTTCTTGGGTCACTTGCCCTCAAGCTGGCCGACCGCGCGCCCGCCGAGGCGCTGCTGGGCTACGTCTGCTGGATGACGCTCTGGGCGTTTGGCGGGTTGTTGCTATTGCCCGCGTTGAGTCGCCAAGCGGTGTTCGCCGCCGACCGCGCGGCTGCCGATTCTAGCTGTGATCCGCGCCACTGGATTGAAAAATTTCCCAGCTTGGTCGGCGAAGACGGCAGTTCCGCATCCGCCGTGCAAACCATCTTTTATCCAATTCCATCGGCCGCGTCGCGGTTGCGGCAGCTTGCGCAGCCACTGTCGGGATTTATTCCCGGCAATCTCGCGCGCAGCAACCTCTACTACTCGTGGGCGACGCTGACGCTGTTAGGACGCGCCGTGCACTGCAACGTCGGACGCCCGGCACTCTGGGTGTTCCCCCCGTCGGCCTGACGACGCCGGTATTGAACTCAATTGACTGGAAGCCAAAACACCACGATCGCTCCGCGGGCGGACCAGGCCAGCGTTCGCAGCCAGTTCCATCGGCACAGGGACGCGTGAACCTGCGGCTGAAATCCTTCGGTGTGAAGGCGCTGGTGCAGCGGCACCAAGACAAAGAACGTCGTCAGCCACGTCAGTACGACCAATGCGAATCCGATCAGGGCTGGTAGGTGCAGCGGGCCGAGTCTCCACACGATAACGGCTGAGAGGACGAGTTCAAGCAGCATGGCAGGCATGACCACGACGGCAATGCGTGTCGAGTGAAATGCGTGGCTGCGCTTGAACCCAGCGCGGTCCAGACACTCGAACATCGGGTAGTGAACGAGTTGGATCAACCAGATCAGACCCACCATGTACCAGGTGGCAGCAGCGTGAATCGTGAGTTCAAGACGCATGACGCTCGCCTACCCGCTGAATTGGCTCAATCACGTGACGCGCTTGAACCGACCTGCTACCGCTTGAGATAGCTCTGAAGCATCCAGATGGTTTTCTGGTGCAGTGTGATGCGGCCGATCATCAGGTCCTGGCTCTCCGGATCGTTGCCGATTCCTGCGACCTCGCGCGCCTGCGCCGCGTCCGTCACGAGCTTGCGATGGGCCTCCACGAGCAACTGCACGTAGTCCTCCTGCGGTCGTGGCGCCGCAAATTCAGGCATCTGCGCCGTATCGGCGAGCCGGCTTAGCCCTCCAATTGCATAGCCGCCCAAGGCGCGCACGCGTTCGGCGATTTCATCGATCGCGATAAACAGCTCTTCGTACTGCGTCTGGAAGGCCGTGTGCAACGCGAAGAACCCTGGACCTTCGACGTTCCAGTGCGCTACGTGAGTCAGCGCCATCACAGCGTAGGAGTCTGCCAGCACCAGATTGAGGCTCTCAATCAGGCGCGTATCTCGTTCGGCTCGAAGGGCGTCGTCAGTGGGCATGGTGTCGTCTCTCTCTCTCTGCATGTGTGAATGGCACGCCGTCTGGCCGGGCTGAAGCGACGTATCGCCGCGGCTCCGTCAGACTCGAACGGTCGATAGCCCACCGTCGACACCGATCACCTGGCCGGTGACCCATGACGTCGCGGGGTCGAGCAGCCACTCAATCGCGGCCGCCACGTCGTCAGCGGTGCCGATGCGCCCGAGCGGGTGCATGGCACGCGACAGTTCGAGCGCCTTGGGGTTGCTGGTGATGCGAGCGGCAAGCGGCGTGTCCACCAGGCCTGGCGCCACAGCGTTGACGCGCAACCTGCGGCCGGCGTAGGTGGCAGCCGCGGACCGGGTAAGGGCCGATACCCCGCCCTTGGCGGCCGCGATGGCATCGTGGTTCGCCAGGCCGACCGCCGCCGCTACGGTAGACACGAGCACCACCGACCCGCCGGTGGTCATGACGCGGCCGGCGGCGCGAATGGTGGCGAAAGCGCTTGTCAGGTTGCGCGCCACAATCTCGTGCCATTCGTCGGCGGTGGTCATGTGGGCGGGCTTGAGGAGGATCGAACCCACCGCGTTGACGATGCCAGCGACGCGGCCGTGCTCGGCGGCGGTCTCCTTGACGAGCCGCTCCACGGCCTCGACGTCGGCGGCGTCGACGACCGCGGATGAGGCGCCGATCTCACTGGCCAGGGCCTGCAACGGTCCCGCCGACCGAGCCGCAAGCACGACGGTGGCGTCGCGCGCCGCCAGGCGTCTGGCGACCGCACTCCCAATCCCGCCCGACCCGCCAAGAATGACGAAGACCCCCGCATCTGACAGACCGGATTCACCCTTTAGCTCAGTGAGCATGGCCTTGTGACGCCGAATCTGCACGTCAGGGTGCGTACCGTGCCAGGCGCGCTGCGATGTTCAGACTCCTGATCGGGGCGCGCTTTCAGCGCGAACCATCGCGGCCTGTGACTGAATGGCTGTGCGCCGTGCGCCGTCGAGACGTGTGAGATTGCGGACCTGCATCGCCATACGCTGATTCCGGCGCAGCATGGGCTCGTGCCGGATCAGGAAGTCCCAGTAGAGCGTAGTGAAGGGGCACGCCGTCGGCCCGGTCGCCTCGGCTGGATCGAAGCGGCAGCTGGCGCAGTAGTTCGACATCCGCTGAATGTATTTGCCGGTCGCAATGTACGGCTTGCTCGCCATGAGCCCGCCGTCGCCGTGCTGCGACATGCCAAGCGTGTTCGGCAGCTCGACCCACTCGACCGCATCCACATACACGGCGAGATACCACTCGTGGACCTCGCGCGGCCGCACGCCGAGCATCAGCAGGTAGAGCCCGGTGACCATGAGCCGCTGAATGTGATGCGCGTGGCCGAGGCGCAAGGTCTGCCCGAGCGCGTCGCGCAGGCACACCATGTCGGTGTCGCCGGTCCAGAAGAACGGCGGCAATGGCCGATCGGCGCCGAGCGCATTCATTTCCACATAGCCCGGCATGAAGCGCCAGTAGATGCCGCGCACGTATTCGCGCCAGCCGAGGACTTGCCGGATGAACCCTTCGGCGCTCGCCAGCGGTACACGCCCCTCGCGGTAGGCGAGCTCCGCTGCGGCGATGACCGTGCGCGGATGCAGCAGCTTGAGATTCAGCGCCGCGCTCAGGCGGCTGTGAAACAGCCACGGTTCTGAGGCCCACATCGCATCCTGCCAGTCGCCGAACTCGCCCAGCCGATGCGTGATGAAATCATTCAGCGCCAGCGCCGCGTCCGCCGCCGTCACCGGCCAGTCGAAATCTGCCAGGTCACCGGGATGCCCGGCAAAGCGGGCAGTCACCATGGCGATGACGCCGCGCGTGATGTCATCCGGAGAAAACGCGCGCGGCGCCTTGCGGCGTGGCGGCCCGTGCTTGCCAAAGCTCTTGCGGTTCTCCGTGTCGAAATTCCACTCGCCGCCCGCTGGCTTGCCAGCATCCATCAGCACCGCGTGGCGCTTCCGCATCTCGCGATAGAAGAACTCCATCCGCAAC
>JBKJMH010000117.1:0-2831 GCA_046596625.1 Vicinamibacterales bacterium
CGCTCAGGGTCAGTTTGGCCGGACGTGATCGCATCGTGTGGGACCTTCGAAAAGACGCGGCCAGAGTACCACAGGAGTACACCGGTTGGATTTGGCGATGTCGCCGGGGCAACGCCCCTCACCCACCCCGTGAGTTAGCATTGTCTTCCATGCGCCGACTCCTGCTCGCCGTCGTCCTGTTGCTGGCTCCCTGCGGAACCGTGGCTGCCCAGACCCCTGCCCGGCCGGCGCCCGCCCGTGCGCCGGAGCCGCCGCTGCGGCGATGGTTTGAATTCCAGCAGTTCGTCCTGAGCACGCGCTACCGCTTCATCAGCAACAGCGCCGATGTCACGACGTCGAACCACCAGCAGTACCGCGAGCAGATCCGCTTCCGGTTCAACGTCGACGCCAGGAAACGCTACACGCTCAACGCCGGCGTGTTCACCGGCACGCAGTACATCGCCTCCTGGAACAACCTCGGACCGGGCACCGGTGACTTCGACGGCAAGAGCCACTACATGCGTCAGCTCTACTTCGCTGCGACGCCCGTGTCCGGCCTCGAAGGGCAGATCGGCAGCCTGTTCGTCAGCCGCGGCGAACACACGGAGTTCACCTCCTACGACGATGACGGGTGGGTGACAGGCGGCCGGCTGAGCGTGCGGCGACCGAAGTCGTTCTACCTCGACGAACTCTCGCTGACGCGCGGCGCCGTAGCCTCGACCACCACGCCGAACCTGTGGAAGCGCTGGGACGACCTCGAGGACCTGAACTACACGCAGGTACTCGCGGCCAAGCGCTTCTCTCAGGTCGTCGCCACGTCGATGGAGTACACGAAGCATCGGACCACCGACACGCTGCGCGCGGCGGTGGCGCTGCGCTTCAAGGCCGGCTCGCCGCTGTCGGCGCTGCGGTGGGAGCAGTACGCGCGGCTATCCGAGCCGGATGGGGCAGGCTTCGTGGTGACAGCCGAGCGTCCGGTGACCAAATGGGTCCGGTTACAGGGCGGATACGCCACGGTCGATGAGCGCTACGGTGGCCTGAATGCCGATCGCATCCAGCGCGGCCGACGCGTGTTCGCCATCGCGAACGTGCCTATTCACGGCCCGCTCAGCGCGTCGTTCTTCACCACGCACGCGTTCGATGCCGACTACACAATCTCGAACAAGACGCGCTTCGACGCGGTGCTGGCCTGGGACGTACTGAACACGCTTCGCGCGACGGGCAAGTTCTAGCCGTTCTACGGCTTCGGCTTCATGATGACGTAGGTTGGCAGGCCTGACGTCTTCATGTACTGCATGACCCTGGCAACTCGGGGGTCGTCCGGATCTTCCGCCTGGTACTTGATCTTCACGTAGCCAGCCAGCGCCGACGTCACTGCCGGATCCTCCAGCGTCGTCTTGTCCATCACCAGGCAGTTCTTGCACCAGGTTGCCCACATGTCGATGAGCACCGGCTTGTTCTCGCGCGTGGCGATAGCCAGGCCATCCACCAGCGACGATTGCCAGCCGGCCTTCAGCTTTTCTTCGACACTCGACGACACCTCGCTCGAATCGACCCAGCGGTTCGAGAAGATGCTGTACGCCTCGTAGCCGTAGTAGAGCGCCGTGCCGATGATGATGACGCCGAAGGCGTGCTTGATGGTGTTCATCCACGCGCCCGGCTTTGGCAGCGCCGCGATGCCTGCACCGGCGATGGGCCACGGAATCGCCATGCCGACGCCAAGCACGAAGGGCAGCGCCAGGGCCGCGGTCGTGCCGGCCGCGTAGAGGTTGCTCGAGAACAGCACCACCTGGATGACCACCGGTGCCACGCACGCGCCAGCCAGCAGGGCCGCCACCGCGCCCATCGTGAACGCCAGTGCCAACGACCCCTGGCTGCTACCGGTCGTCAGGTTCGACGAGAAGCGCGAGAAGTCGATGTTCACGACGTCGAACATGGCCAGGCCGAGCACGACGAACAGTACCGCGATGCCGACGTTGAACCACGGCGAGGCGTTGATGGTGCCGAAAGAACTGGCCGTCAGCACGACGATGAGGCCGAGAACGCCGTAGACGACGGCCATGGCGCTGCCGTAGGCGAGCCCGAGCAGGAATCCGCGCCGGCGCGACCCGGCCTGTGCACCCGCACCGATGATGGCCAGGTTGATCGGAATCATCGGCAGGACGCACGGCGTCAGGTTCAGCGCCAGGCCGCCGAGCAGCACGATCAGCAGGATGGCAATCGGGCCTTGTCCCTCGAGCATCCCCTTCTCGCGCACGCCCTTCTCCGCGTTCGAGATGAAGGTGAGGAAGTCGTTCTTCGAGAGATAGCCGAAGGTGGTGCCCTGCTCGGCGAAGCCATCGAGCGCCGCGATCTCAGCCGCACTCGAGGCGGGGGCGCCCGTCGGCGCGGCAGCGGTGCGCGCGGCGGGCGCCGGAGCTCCGGGCTTGTCGCCGGTGCCGAAGGCGATGCCGCTGAAGACGTCCGTGTGCGCCGCAGCCGAACGAGCGGTGCCGATGTCGAACGTCCACCCGGTTTCCGCGCGCGTCGGGATGTAGCACATCGTTTCGTCGCAGGCCTGGTAGCGCAAGCGTGCGGGGATGGTGACTGTTCCCGGAGCGGCGCTCGCATCGATCGTCAGCACCACGCCGATGGCGAATTGGCGCTCGAAGACGCTGAGTGGCTGGTCCGCTCCGCGCTGCGCGAGGTCGGCTGGCGACGGGAAGACGATCTCCGACACCGTGATGCCTGCCGGCAGCGGCTGGTCGGGCGACGGCACCGACAGCACCACCGGGATGAGCATCGGGTCGCGCGGCTTGTTCGAGTTCATGTGGTAGCCCTCGGGCAGCTGCACCTGAAGGGCGACGCGAACG
>JBKJMH010000328.1:0-7397 GCA_046596625.1 Vicinamibacterales bacterium
GCCATCAACCCTTCGGTGCGCTGGGTGACGTAGTTCACGACCTCGCTGGTGAGCGGGTGCACGGTCCACAGCAGCGCGATGGCCGCGGCGATGCCCGTCGCGCGCCCGGCGACCCACGATGCAGAAGAAGGCCACGACAAGACGCGGCGCAGCAGCGCGAACAACAGCAGCGCGCAGCCGAGGTGTACGCCGAGGTTCGCCAGGTGATAACCCCACGGCGACAGGCCTCCCACGGCGTAGTTCAGCGCCAGCGTCACGTTCACGAGCGGACGCCCGGCGGTGGTGCCCTGAGCCGGACCGCCAAGCAGGCTCGAGCCGATGGCGCGAATCGTCGGATTGTCCACCACGGTGCCGGCATCGTCTAGGACGAACGGGTGCCCCAGCGCGTTGGCGTAAGTGACGAAGCCCGCAGCCGCGATGAGCGCGAAGGGCCACCGTGCGGATGACGGCGCAGGCGGCAGCGTGGACGGCGCCGATCCTGTGGCTCGGGCTGTTGATGCCGTTGTGCGTCGCCGGCTCACCGCTGTGCTCCCTGCGGTGCTGCCTTCGCCTGCTGCGCCAGTTCGAGATTGCGTCGGGCTGCGGGCGACGTCGGGTCGAGGGCGATGGCGCGCCTGAATTCGGCGATGGCGGCATCGAGATCGCCCGATGAGCCGAGTGCGATGCCGAGGTTGTTGTGCGCTTCGACCGACCGCGGCGTCATCGCGACGGCGGTACGGAGCGCTGCGATGGCGTCGCGAAAGCGACCGGCTTCGAGCAGCACAACGCCGAGATTGTAGGGAGCACCGGGATCGTTCGGGTCGAGCGTGGCCGCACGCTGGAACTCGGCTACGGCTGCATCGACCTGCCCGGCGGCGGCAAGCGCATCGGCGAGGTTGCGGTGCGCGACGGCGGCGTTCGGGTCGGCAATGACGGCCGCCCTGAATGCCGCGACGGCCTCGTCAGGCCGGTTCTGCGCCGCGAGTGCGATACCGAGATTATTGGCGGCACCGGCCGAATCGGGAATCGACTGCAGCGCGATGCGGAAGTGCTCGGCCGCTTCCTGCGGACGCCCCTGGTCGAGGAGGGCGTTGGCGAGGTTGTAGTGCGCGTCGGGGTAGTCGCCCTTCTGTTGCAGGGCCAACTGGTAGGTCGCGATCGCCTCGTCCACGCGGCCCATTGCGCGCTGCATCACACCGAGGTTGTTGTAGGCGGGGGCGTAATCCGGCTGCAGGGCAATGGCGCGAGCATAGTGCGCAGCAGCAGCGTCGGTCTGGCCCTCGGCCTGCAGCGCCGAGGCCAGGTTCGTTTCGCTGATCGCCTTCATGAGCGGCACGGACAGCACGGGCCAGTTGGTGAACACCGCGGCAGCCAGCACGGTGGCGCCGAGCGCCGCCTTCGCGTTGCGAGAGGCCGCCTTCACAAAGGCCGGCAAGGCCGTCACTCCGGCCGCGGCGAAAAGCAGCAGCATGGGCACCAGTGGCAGGCGATACCGTGCGAACACGTAGAACATGATCACGCTCGCCGCGTAGGTCGCGAGCATGACGTAGAGCACGGCCAGGCGACGGCGGTCGCGCCAGGCGAGGACGAGGCCGGCAAGGGCGAGCGGCGCCAGCAGGCCGAAGTGGCCGACCCACCCGCCGACGCGCAGCGGCCACGACCATTCGGCGTGGCTCTCCTGCGCCTCGGTGTCGATCATCTCGGTGGCGTTGAACAGCAGCACCACCTTGCGCCCGGTGAGCCGCAGCCAGGCCGCCGGTTGGCCGGTGATGAAATCGACGGCGCGCGTGGTCCAGTAGGTCGACACTTCAGCCGGCGTCAGCGTCCGCCCGAGCGCGTGCTCGGCCAACTCGGTGGAGTCGGTCCGCTCGTACTCCGGTGCGCCGCGCCCGAAACGCAGCGACGCATAGGTGCCGTCGGCCCGCGGGTTGTTGCCGATGAAGAAGTTCGGACCGAACTGCGACGTCGTGAGGTAGAAGCCGCCGCCGACGCCGTAGTTGCGGACGGCCACGGGCAGCAGCACGATGGCGAGACCGACGATGAACGTGGCTGCGTGCCGGGTTCGGCTCGAGCCGGACACGACCTGATGGGTGTTCCCCGATGTGCCCGGCTTCAGCCGGACGAGATCGGGCAGCAGCGCCCACGCGAGGATGACACCGACGAACACCAGCGCGTTCTCGCGCGTCAACGCCATGCCGCCCATGGCCACGCCCAGCGCCAGCCAGGTCCTGCGGTCCGACCGGTTGTCCACCAGACGTCCGGTCAGCCACAGCGCCAGCGTGATGAAGAACAGGTCGAGCACCGACTTCTGGATGAGGGCATCGAAGAAGATGGCCGGCGCGTAGACGGCCAGCCCGAAACCGGCGATGAGCCCGACCCGAGTCGAGAACAAGCGCGAGCCGGCCAACCCGAGGAGCGCGCACGAACCGGCGCCGACGATCGCCTGCACCACCCGCAGCGCCGCCAGGCTGTGACCGAACACCGAGTAGACGATGCCGACGAAGTATGGGTAGAGCGGCGCCTGGTAGAACACCTCGGTCCCGATCCAGTCGCCGCCGGCCAGCCGGCGTGCCCACTCGTCGTAGCCGCGCGCATCGCCCATGAGGGCGCTGAACCAGGGCGAACGGCTCAGCAGCCACACATGCAGCAGGCGCACCACGAGCGCCACCCCGAAGATCGTCCCGGCGTACGGCAGGAATAGGCGGTCGGCGCGTGCTTCGGCAGGCGCCAGGATGGCAGGAGCCGACGGCGTCTGGCGGGCTGGAGTCATGCGGCGCAAGGAGGCTGGTTCAATCCAAGTATCATAATTCCGAGCCTTGCCGTGAACTTCACTTGGACTGCGTGCGTCACGCTTGGGGTCGGTCTGCTCGCGTCGCCCCTGCGGGCGGCCGAACCGGTCACCTTCACAAAAAATGTCGCGCCGATCATCTTCCGGCACTGCACCACCTGCCATCGTCCCGGCGAGATCGGACCGTTCGCGTTGCAGACCTTCCGCGACGTGCGGCAGCGCATGACGCTGATTGCCGACACGACGAAGAGGCGCGTGATGCCGCCCTGGAAGCCGGAGCCGGCACCCGGCCTCTTCCAGGACGACCGCTCGCTCTCGAACGTGGAGATTCAGACGCTGCAGGACTGGGCCGCGCAGGGCGGCACCGAAGGCGACCCGCGCGACTTGCCGATGCTGCCGTCGTTCGCGCAGGGGTGGCAGCTCGGCACGCCCGACGTGGTGGTGAGCATGCCCGCGGCGTACCAGCTTCGGCCGGACGGCCCCGATCTGTTCCGCACGTTCGTGCTGCCCATTCCGACGTCGGGCATCCGCTACGTGCGCGCCATCGAGTTCCGGGCTGGGCAGGGAGGCGGTGTGCATCACGCGAACATCGGCGTCGACCGCACGCGCTCATCGCGCCGGCTCGACGCGGCCGACCCGGAACCGGGCTACGTCGGCGGCATGGTGCAGGATGCGGCGTATCCGCCCGGACACCTGCTTGGCTGGACGCCAGGGCAGCAGCCGCGGCCGTCGCCCGACGGCATGCCGTGGCGCCTCGACCAGGGCAGCGACCTCATCGTGCAGGTGCACCTGCAACCGACGGGGAAGCCGGAGCCGATTCAGGTGAGCGTCGGGTTCTTCTTCACCGACACCCCTCCCACACGTACGCCGCTCGGCCTGCGCCTGGGCAGCGAGACCATCGACATCGCCGCGGGTCAGGCCGCCTACGAGATCACGGACACCTACGTACTGCCGGTCGACGCCGAGGTGCTGGCCGTGCAACCGCACGCGCACAACCTGGGCCGCGCGATGTACGCCGAGGTGCTGCTGCCCGACGGCACCATGCGGCCGCTGATCACGATCCGCGACTGGGACTTCCGCTGGCAGGACGTTTACCGCTACGTCGCGCCGATCGCGCTGCCGCAGGGGAGCACGATCCGGATGCGGTTCACCTACGACAACTCGGCGCAGAACGCGCGCAATCCGTTCCAGCCGCCGCAGCGCATCCTGTGGGGCCAGAACACCACGGACGAAATGGGCGACCTCTGGGTGCAATTGGTGCCGACGCACGCCGCCGACCTCGCCGTGCTCGGCAATGACATTGCGACCAGGACGCGCCTCGAGGACATCGCGGCGTATACGCGCGTGCTCGAGAGCGACCCCGGGAACCCGCTGCGCCACGACGCGGTGGCAATGCTCTACCTGCAGGACGGGCGTCCGCAGGAGGCGGTGCCGCACTTTCGCGCGTCGCTGCGGCTGAACAGCGACTCGGCGCCGACGCATTACAACCTCGGGCTGGCGCTCTCCATGTTGCGGCAGTATCCGGACGCGACGCGCGAATACGAGACGGCCGTGCGCATCGATCCGAACCATGCCGAGGCGCACAACAACCTTGGCGCCATGCTGCATGTGGCCGGGCGCCTCGACGAGGCGGCCTCGCATTACCGCCGTGCCTTCGAACTGCGCCCCGAGAATGCCGAGGCGCACAGCAACCTCGGTCGGTTGCTCCTGCTCCAGGGCAAGGCGACCGACGCGGCGACGCAGTTCGATCAGGCGCTGGCCGTGCAACCGGAGTCGGTGTCGGCCCTCACCGGCCTGGCGTGGATTCGCGCGACCTCGGCCGACGCCGCGCTGCGTCGGCCCCGGCAGGCGGTTGCACTGGCCGCACGCGCGCGGCAGCTGAGCCGCGGGGAGGATCCGCAGGCGTTCGATGCGCTGGCCGCCGCCTATGCGGCGCTGGGCGAGTTCGACCAGGCGGCCCGCGCCGGACTGGCTGGTATTCAGGTGGCGATGGCCGGCGGACAGCAACTGCTCGCCGCGGAGATGCGCGACCGGGTGTTGCTCTATCAGCAGGGCAAGTCGTTCGTCCGCTAGAATTGCTGCATGACCCGCAAGGCCGCGTCGGTTGCCGCCGTGTTCGTCTGCGTGCTACTGATCGTGTGTGGCGGGCCCCGCCTGCGCGCGGCCGGCCCTGCGGTTGCGCTGAAGGACGTGGACGGCCGCCTGGTCGATCCGTTCCTCGCGGCAGAGAACAGCGCTGCCATCCTGTTCCTCTTCGCCAGTGTCGATTGTCCTGTGTCGAACCGGTATGCGCCCGAGGTGCAGCGACTGCACGCTGCGTTTGCCCAGCGGAACGTAGCGTTCTGGCTGGTCTACCCAAATCCGAACGACACGCCTGATGCGGTGCGCGCGCATCTGGCGGCGTATGGCTATCCGGTGCACGCGCTGCTCGATCCTGGCCACGCGCTGGTGAAGCTGGCAACGGCGAGCATCACGCCTGAGGCCGCGCTGTTCGATCGCACGCGGAAGCTGGCGTACCACGGACGCATCGACGATCGGTTCGTCAGCCTGGGGGTCGAGCGCCAGGCGGCCACCACGCGCGACCTGTTCCTGGCGATCACGGCGGTGCTCGACGGCAAGGCGCCCGCGCAGCCGTCGGCGCCGGCGGTGGGGTGCTATATCTCGGATTTCGCACCATGAAGAAGGCCGCGCGTGCCCTGGTGGCGTGCGCGCTGGCGGCGCTCGCGTCTCCCGCCGCCGCGCAACCCGCAGGTCCGGTCACGTTCGCGCGCGACGTCGCGCCGATCCTCTACGCCAAGTGCGGCGTCTGTCATCGGCCCACTGGCGCCGGGCCGTTCAGTCTGCTGACCTACGCATCCGCACGGGCGCACGCGCGCCAGATCGCGACCGTCACCAGGAGCGGGCTCATGCCGCCGTGGCAGGCCGACGGCGATTACGGGGGCGACTTCCTGAACCAGCCGCGCCTGACGCCGGCCGAGCTCGATGTGCTGCAGCGGTGGGGCGCGGACGGGGCGCTCGAGGGCAATGCGGCGGACACGCCGGTGCCGCCACAATGGACCGACGGCTGGCAGTTGGGCACGCCCGATCTCGTGGTGTCGCCACCGAGCTACACGCTTCAGGCCGACGGCACTGACGTCTTCCGCGTCTTCGTGGTCAAGCTGCCGGTCGATGGGCTGAAGTATGTGCGCGGCATGGAATTCAAGCCGGGCAATGCGCGCGTGGTCCATCACGCCAATATCCGCATTGATCAGACCGACGCGTCGCGCAGGTTCGACGTCGCCGATCCAGCGCCGGGATATTCGGGACTTATCGCCAATTCCGCCATTTATCCTGACGGGCACTTTCTCGGGTGGACACCGGCGCAGGTGCCGCCGCTCCTGCCAAAGGGCCTTGCGTGGCGCCTCCAGCCCAACACCGACCTCGTCGTCGAACTGCACATGCAGCCGAGCGGCAAAGAGGAGACGGTGCAGCCGACGATCGGGTTCTACTTCAGCAGCGATCCACCGGAGCGCACGCCGGCCATGCTGCGACTCGGCCGGCAGAGCATCGACATCCCCCCCGGCGAGAAGAGCTACGTCATCACCGACTCGTTCGTTACGCCGGTCGACATCGAAGTGCAGGCGGTGCAGCCACATGCCCACCACCGCGCGAAGGAGATGGTGGGCTTCGCGAACCTGCCCGATGGCTCGGTCCGTCCGCTCATCCACATTCGCGACTGGAATTTCCGCTGGCAGCACGTGTACCGCTACGTCACGCCGTTCTGGCTCCCGAAGGGCACGCGGCTGCAGATGCGCTACACCTACGACAATTCGGCAGACAACCTGCGCAACCCGACCCAGCCGCCCGAGCGCGTCCATTGGGGGCAGCGCTCTGCCGATGAGATGGGCGATCTGTGGATCCAGGTACTGACGCGGAACGAGCAGGACCTGCAGACGCTGAACGGCCAGTTCGGCCCGAAGGTCATGACCGAGGACACCGTCGGCTACGAACAGTGGCTCGAGGCGGAGCCCGACAGCGCGCCGCTCCACAACAGTGTCGCCCAGCTCTATCTCGACCTGAACCGGCCGCAGGATGCCGTGCGTCACTTCAGGGCCGCGGCGCATCTCGAGCCGGAGTCGGCGCCCGCGCACTTCAACCTCGGGACCGCCCTGACCGTCGCCGGCGATTACGAGTCGGCCATCCTCGAGTATCAGCGCGCGCTCACGCTGAAGAAGGACTACGCGCAGGCGCACAACAATCTCGGGAGCATCCTCCTCGCCACCGGCAAGGTGGTTGAGGCTCTCCCGCATCTGAACGAGGCGCTCAGGCTCGACCCGAATAACGTCCAGGCGCACTACAACTCGGGCATCGCGTCACTGCGTCAGTCGAAGCCCGCCGACGCCATCGGTCACCTCAAGCGAGCAGTACAACTGGCGCCCGACGCCGCGGCGGCACTCGTCGACCTGGCGTGGGTGCTGGCAGCGACGCCGCAGGACGGGCTGCGCGATGCGGGACTGGCCATGCGGCTGGCCGAGCGTGCAGTGTCGCTGACGGGACGGAAAGACGCCGGAGCACTCGATGCGCTGGCAGCGGCGCAGGCCTCGAATGACGACTTCGACCGTGCCGTCGACACCGCCAACCTGGCGCTGGC
>JBKJMH010000130.1:0-17912 GCA_046596625.1 Vicinamibacterales bacterium
CGTCGAGCGATGCGATTGCGCAGGGCGACTGGCAGTTCACGGGCGAGCGCGGCCTGCTGCTGCTGTTCGTCAAGGCCGGCAAGGAGACGCTGTTCAAGGCGGTCCTCGAGACCCTCCGGTCCGCTTTGGAGCAGAGTCCGGATGGTCGCCGCCGCGAGCAGGCGCGCGGGTGGACGGTGATGAAGGTGACCGGCAACGGCCCGTCCGGCACCGTCGTGTACCTGTCGCTGCTCGACCCGGTCGTGCACGGCGTGAATTACGCGCCCGCGTCGATCTTCGCTGAGGCGCTCGACGACGAGGCGCTGCTGCGCGCCTACGCCGACTACTCGGAGGCGTTGTCGTCGTTCAACCTGGTCGACCTGAATCAGGTCCGGCCGTGACCATACGCGCTGAACGGGAGGTGCTCGGCCTCTACGTGCATATCCCGTTCTGCTCGGCCATCTGCAACTACTGCAACTTCAACCGCGGCCTGTTCGACGCCGACCTGAAGCAGCGCTACGTCGACGCGCTCGTGCAGGAGATTGCGGCGGCGCGTCGCGAGGGTGAGCCCGAAGCAGCCGACACAATTTTTTTCGGCGGTGGCACGCCGTCGCTCCTCTCGGCCGATGACGTGCAGCGGATCATCGACGCGTGCGCAGCGGCGTTCGCGCTCGGCGCCGACACCGAAGTCACGCTCGAGGCCAACCCGGAAACGGTCAGTGTCGACCTGCTGCGCGCGTTCCGCCGCGCCGGGGTCAATCGACTCAGCTTCGGCGTGCAGTCGCTGCGCGATGACGAACTGAAGCGCCTGTCGCGGCTGCACGGTGCCGCCCGCGCGCGCGCGGCGGTGGCCGAAGCGCGTGACGCCGGCTTCGACAACCTGAGCGTCGACCTGATGATGTGGCTGCCAGGGCAGAGTCCGGCGCAGTGGCTGGAGTCGGTCGACGGCGCCATTGCCCTCGCCCCCGACCATCTGTCGCTCTACATGCTCGAGGTCTACCCGAACGCGCCGCTGCGCGACGAGATGGCGCGCGGCCACTGGTCGCAGGCGCCGGACGAAGACGCCGAGGTCATGTACCTGTCGGCGATGGAGCGGCTGGAATCGGCCGGACTGTTCCAGTACGAAATCTCCAACGTGGCGCGACCGGGCCGCGAATCGAGGCACAACCTCAAATACTGGCTCGACGGCGAGTGGTGCGGGTTCGGCTGCGGCGCCCATGCCACCCGAAACGGTGTGCGCTGGAAGAATGTCTCGGCAACCGCCGAATACATCGACCGTGTGGCGCGGGGTGTGTCATTGCGAACCGACGAACGGCGGCTGACGCCTGACGAGCGCCTTGGCGATGCCCTCTTCACCGGTCTGCGACTGTGCTCGGGACTCGACCTGGACGAGGTCAACCGGCGCTATGGTTCGGACGTCTGGGCGCGCTACGGTGTTGAGCTCCAGCCGTTCATCGACGAGGGTATCCTGACCCTGGACGGACCGGCTCTTCGGCTCACCCGACAGGGAATGCTTCTTGCGAATGAGGTCATGGCCGTCTTCGTATGAGATGATGCTACCGCGCAAGGCGCCCGCCCATTCTGGCGTGGAAACCTGCCTGCCATGTGAGCCCGACGGACCGCTTCAGCTGGCCGTCAAGGTACGATATAACAGCCCTTTCGTGGAGGAGGCCGTGATGCTTCGACAGTACGTGCCGGTGGTTCGACGCCGGGTAGGTGTGGTGGTTCTTGGGCTGATGATGGGTGTCGGCGTAGCCGGGACGGCGCAGGCTCAACAAAGCCCATACGCGTTCGCCGGCGACAATGCCGTCTTCATGAATTTCATCAAGGCCGACAAGACCGCCGATTACGAAATGCTCATCCAGAAGGTCAAGGATGGCCTGAAGGCCAGCGACAAGCCAGAGCGCAAGCAGATGGCCGAGAGCTGGAAGGTCTACAAGGCTGTGGAGGCCGGCCCGGGCGGCTCGGCGATTTACATCTCGGTGATCGCGCCGGTCGTCAAGGGTGCCGATTACTCGCTGACCGCTCTGCTTGCGGAAGCGTTCCCCGCCGAGGCGCGTGCGCTGTACGACACCTACATTGGTGCCTTCCCGCCGCCCCCGACCGGTCAGCTCTTCAACATGACGCTGGTCAACGACCTCGCGAAGTAGCCACTCGCAGATTCGAACCGGGCGGACATGCCGAGCATGCCGCCCGGTTTCGTTTTGTACGGTCAGGAATTGTCGGGTCAGGAATTTCCGGTCTGAGTTGTCCGGTCAGAATTTCAGGTTCAGTCCCGCGTAGAAGCGTGACGACGGCGAGTAGCGCGCCGCAGTGCCAAGCCGGAACCGGCGATAGTCGAGCCGCAGGCGCACCGGCCCCAGCAGCGCAATCTTCACCCCACCTCCGACGTTCTGCGCGACGCCGCTCTCCGTGGCCGACCCCACCCGTTCCCGGTAGATTCCGGCGCCAGCTGTCACATAGGGTTGGAATCCGAAGATGGGTACCGGTGTCTGCAGCAGGCCGTTCGCACTGCCCATCTTCAGCGACGGCGCGCCCGTCGTCACATCGTCCGTCGTTGATGCGTACTCGAATTCGAAGGCGACGATCACCAGTCCGCTGCCGACCGCGGCCCCGCGAACCTGGCGATTGGTCGGTGTGGTTGTCGCGCCGACGAACGCCGTCAAGTCGGCCCGGGCTGGCGCTGCCGTAGCCGCGAGCAGGCCCAGGGCGAACAGGGCGGGGCGGAAACCAGGCATGAACCCTCCTGTTGTCGATGATAGTGCGAATCCTTCCGAATCCGGTCGTAGCCGCGCACCTTCAGGTGCGCCGTGACACGGCCGACCTGAAGGTCGGCAGCTACGTACGGAGTCCCGTCACCGCGCTAGAATGGCGCGCATGTGGAGTCTGCTGTGCGCCGCCCTGCTGTTCATGCAGGGCACCGGATTCGCCCCGTTCGATGTCTCCTCGCTCTCGGTGGCGCCGCCCACGGTGGTGACGGAACTCGACCGCAAGACCCTGCGCGGTGAACCGAGCAAGCTGGCGTGGTCGCCAGACGGATCCATCCTCTACATCCAGTCGCGTGACGGCATCGGCGCTTCCGCCCGGTATCGTCACTTCCAGTGGCGCCTCGGGCAGGACGGACTCTCGCCGCTCGACATCGAGCCCGACTGGGCCGCCGACTATTGGCACACCAAGGTGACCGAAGCGGCTCCCGGCATGCCGTGGCTGACGATCGAGGTGCGTGTGGACCGCACGCGTACCCGCGTCGCGCCGTTTGCCGGCGGCTTCGCCGGCGCAGGCTCGGCCACCGGCAGTGACGTTGCGGCGTCGTTCGCGCTGTCGTACGTCACCCTGTCGTATCTCGGCGTCGATATCGGGCAGTGGATGACGGACGAACCGAAGAGTGGGGTCACGTTTGGCTGGGGACCAGCGGGAAGCGGCGCCCTGGCTTTCGCCGACAAGCAGGGGCGCCTGACGTTGATGGACAAGGAGCGGCGGCTGCGTCCGATTGCCCGCACCGCCCGCGTGCTGCTGCCGGCCTGGTCGCCAGACGGCAACTACGTCGCCTATCTCGAGCAGCAGGGGCGTTCGAGGTTCCGGCTCGCCTCCATTGCCCTGCTGCGGGTCGACACGCCCCTGCAATGATGACGGTGCTACGCTCAGGGGTGAGATGGACTTCCGGCTGACGGACGAGCAGGAACTGCTCCGGCGCACGGTCCGCGACTTCGCGGAGACCGAGATTCGCCCGCACGTGCGCGAGTGGGACGAAGCGCAGCACTTTCCCGCCGAGGTGATCCCGGCGCTCGCCGCGCTCGGGCTGATGGGGATCCAGTTCCCAGAGGAGTACGGCGGCTCCGGCATGTCGGCCATCGACTACTGCATCTGCATCGAGGAACTGGCCCGCGTCGATCCGGCCCTGTCGCTCTCGGTGGCCGCGCACAACGGCCTCTGTTGCGCGCACATCTTCCTGTTCGGCACCGAGGCGCAGAAGCAGCGCTGGCTGGTACCGCTGGCCAAGGGCGAGAAGATCGGCGCCTGGGGTCTCACCGAGTCGACGTCGGGCAGCGACGCCGCCGGCATGCGCACCACCGCCGTCCGCAGCGGCGACGGCTGGGTGCTGAACGGAGCGAAGACCTTCATCACGCACGGGCGGGTCGGTCAGGTCATGACGGTGATGGCGGTCACTGACAAGGCCGCAGGCTCGAAAGGCATCTCCGCCTTCATCGTCGAACACGGAACGCCGGGCATGAGGGCGGGCCGGAAGGAAGACAAGCTCGGGATGCGCGCGAGCGACACGAGCGAGGTGATCTTCGACGACTGCCGGATTCCGGCTGACCACCTGCTTGGCGAGGAAGGGCAGGGGTTCGTCCACACGATGCAGGTGCTCGACGCGGGCCGCATCGGCATCGCAGCCCTCTCGGTCGGCCTGGCGCAAGGGGCGCACGAGGCGGCCTTGCGCTACGCGCAGGAGCGGAAAGCCTTCGGCAAGACCATCAGCGCCTTCCAGGCGATTCAGTGGAAGCTTGCCGACAACGCCACCCGCATCGAGTCGGCGCGGCTGCTCACCTACCGTGCGGCGTACCTGAAGGACCGGGGGATGCGCACCACGCTCGAGTCGTCGATGGCGAAGCTCTATGCCAGCGAGATTGCCGTGAAGGCCGCCGACGACTGCGTGCAGATTCACGGTGGCTACGGCTTCGTGAAGGACTATCCGGCGGAGAAGTTCTTTCGCGACGTGAAGCTCACCACGATCGGTGAGGGCACGAGCGAGATCCAGCGGCTTGTCATCGCTCGCCAGCTGTTCGCCCGATGACCCAGTCGCCGACCCTGACCGCCCGCGTGCTCGCCGGCGAGCCGCGCGCCATCGCCCGCGCCATCTCCCTCATCGAGGACGAAGACGCCGCGGCGACCGATCTGATCCGCGGCATCTTTCCGCACACCGGACGGGCCTATCTCGTTGGTGTCACCGGGCCACCCGGCGCGGGGAAGAGCACCCTCGTCGATCGCCTCACGACGCATCTCCGGGCGTCGGCGTCGACGGTCGGCGTCATCGCCATCGATCCCACGAGCCCGTTCACGGGCGGCGCGGTGCTCGGCGACCGGGTGCGCATGCACGCGCACGCCTCCGACCCGGGCGTCTTCATCCGCAGTATGGCGACGCGCGGTCACCTCGGCGGGTTGTCGCGCTCGACCGGCGACGCGGCGCTCGTCCTCGACGCTGCGGGCAAGGACGTCATCATCATCGAAACCGTCGGCGTCGGGCAGGACGAGGTCGACATCATCCGCACCGCGGACGTCTCGGTCGTCACCCTGGTGCCAGGCACCGGTGACGATGTGCAGGCGCTCAAGGCGGGGATCATGGAGATTGCCGATATCTTCGTGGTGAACAAGGCCGACCGCGACGGTGCCGACCACCTCGTGTCGTCGGTCGAGGCCAACCTGGCACTGCAGCAGTACGGGCCTGACGACTGGCGCCCGCCGATCGTGAAGACCGTCGCGACGACCGGTGCCGGCATCCCCGAACTCGGGCAGGCGATTGCTGCCTTCCGCGCGCACGGGGCACAGCGGCACGCCTCGCGTCGCCGCTCGCGCAGCGCCTATCGCCTGCGCGAACTCGTGGCGCAGCGGTTCATGTCGCACCTCGAACAGCACGTGCTCGCCGCCGGCGAGTTCGAAATCATCGTCGATCGGGTCGCCGCGCGCGAACTCGATCCCTATAGCGCGGCGCACGACCTGCTCGCCCGCGCCCTGGCGCCGCGTCGCGATGGTGACGTCGGCCCGCCGCGCAAGTCATAATAGGGACTTCCCATGAAAGCGTATCTCGACCACGTCGGCATTGCCGTTTCCGACCTGTCTGCCTCGCTCGCCTTCTTCCATGAAGGGCTCGGCCTCGAGCTCCATGGAACCGAGGACGTGGCGTCCCAGCATGTGCGGGCTCACTTCATCCACGGCGGCCGCTCGAGCCTCGAACTGCTCGAAGCCACCGCTCCCGAGTCCCCGATCGCCAGGTTTCTCGACAAGCGCGGACCGGGACTCCACCACATCACGCTTCGCGTCGATGACATCCGTGCCGCGCTCGCGCAGCTGAAAGCGCGTGGCATCCGCCTGATCGACGAGGAGCCGCGGCCCGGCGCCGAGCAGGCCCTCGTGGCGTTCATCCACCCATCGAGCGCGCACGGCGTGCTCGTGGAGTTGAAGCAGGCGCCGTCGTCGGTGCCGCCGCTGCACGTCAGCCGCTACACCGTTGGCAACCTCGAGCTCATTTCGCTCTACGACGGCTCCTTCCGCCTCGATGGCGGGGCGATGTTCGGCGTGGTGCCGAAGGCGCTCTGGGAGAAGAAGGCGCCACCCGACGAGGCCAACCGCATCCCGATGATCATGCGTCCGCTCATCGTGCGCGACGGCTCGCAGACGATGCTGATCGATGCCGGCCTCGGCGACAAGGAGAGCGAGAAGTTCTATCGGATGTACGCCGCCGATCGCTCGAAGAACCTCGACCACGCACTGGCGGAAGCCGGCATCGCGCCGGAAGAGATCGACATCGTGCTGGCCAGCCACCTCCACTTCGACCATGCCGGAGGCTTCACCATGCGCCGGGCCGACGGGAAAGTCGTCCCGCGCTTTCCGAACGCGAAGTACCACATCCGTCGCGGCGAGTGGAACGATGCGCGCCACACGCACGAGCGCAGCCGGGCGAGCTACATGCCCGACAACTTCCTGCCACTGGCCGAGGCCGGAGTCATCCAGTTCATCGAGGAAGACCAGCACGTGATGCCGGGTGTGCGCGTGCAGCGCACCGGCGGTCACACGGCGCACCACCAGATTATCTGGATCGAGTCGGGGCGCGACTGTGCGGTGTTCCTGGCCGACCTGATGCCGACCAGCGCGCACCTACCCGATCCGTGGATCATGGGCTACGACCTGTATCCGATGGACACGCTGTTCGCCAAGCAGGCCTTTGCCCGTGCAGTGGCCCGCCGTGACACCCTCGTCTTCTTCGAGCACGACCCGGCGCTGCCGGCCGCGTTCGTCACCGAGCAGCAGGGCAAATTGGGCCTGCAACCAACCACATGAGCAACCCCACGATTGGCATCATCGGCGGCAGTGGCCTGTACGACATGGCCGAACTGACCGACCGCGAGGAGCGCGTCGTCGCGACGCCGTTCGGCGAACCGTCGGGCCCGTACGTCGTGGGCACCCTGCGCGGCAAGCGCGTCGCGTTCCTGGCGCGGCACGGCGCCGGGCACCGCATTTCGCCGTCGGAGCTGAACTTCCGTGCCAACATCTACGGCTTCAAGGTGCTTGGTGTCGAGCGCATCCTCTCGGCCAGTGCCGTCGGCAGCCTCAAGGAAGAGTACCGTCCGCTCGACATCGTCATTCCCGATCAGTTCTTCGATCGGACGAAAGGGCGGATCAGCACCTTCTTCGGGCGGGGCATCGTCGCGCACGTCGGCTTCGCGCACCCGGTCTGCGGCGACCTGGCGACGGTGGCCGGCAACTGCGCCGAGGCGGCTGGCGCACGCGTCCATCGCCGCGGCACCTACGTCAACATGGAAGGCCCGCAGTTCTCGACGCTGGCCGAGTCGCGGCTCTACCGGCAGTGGGGGATGGACGTCATCGGCATGACGAACCTGCAGGAAGCCAAGCTCGCGCGCGAGGCCGAGATCTGCTACGCCACGCTGGCGCTGGTGACCGACTACGACTGCTGGCACCCCGACCACGATTCGGTGACGGTGGAGCTCATCATCGCCAACCTCACGCAGAACGCGCTCACCGCGCAGCGGAGCATTGCCGCCGCAGTCGAACAGCTCGGCGCCAACCGCTCCTGCGGGTGCAAGGATGCGCTGGCCACTGCCATCATCACCAGGCCCGAGCACATCGCTGACAGCGTGAAGCAGGAGCTGGCGCCGATTATCGGGAAGTACATCAAGTAGGTCGGGTGGGTCTGGCAGGTCGGGAAGGTCAGGCTCACCAACCTACCCGACCACCCTCCTGACTCACCCGACCCTCCCGACCGTCCCGCCCCACAAGGATCAGAAAGCATGAACATCGTAGTGACCGGTTCGATTGCGTACGACTACCTGATGTCGTTCCCTGGGAAGTTCACCGAGCACCTCCTGCCCGAGCATATGCACCGGGTGAGCCTGAGCTTCCTCGTGGACACGATGGACAAGCGACGTGGCGGGTGCGCACCAAACATCGCCTACACGCTCGCGCTGCTGGGCGAGCGCCCATTGCTGATGGCGACCGCCGGTGAGGACTTCGGCGAGTACCGCCAGTGGCTCGAGGCGGCAGGCGTCGATACGTCTCATGTGAAGCAGGTGAACGGCAAGTTCACCGCGTCGTTCTTCTGCAGCACCGATCAGCACAACAACCAGATTGCGTCGTTCTACACCGGCGCCATGGCCAATGCCGGGGAACTCTCCTTCCGCAACCTGCCCGAGCCCGGGCTGGCGATCATCTCGCCGAATGATCCCGGCGCGATGGTGCAGTACGCGGAAGAGTGCCGCACCCTGGGGATCTCGTACATCTTCGACCCGGGCCAGCAGGTGGCCCGTATGTCCGGCGACGAGTTGAAGGACGGCACGGTCGGCGCCAGCATCGTCATCGTCAACGACTACGAGTACGAGATCCTCAAGCAGAAGACCGGACTCGACGAGAAGGCGATTCTCGAGCACAGTGACGCGCTCATTGTGACCAGGGGTGAGCACGGCTCGACGATCATCACGCACGACGAGCAGGTGAACGTCGCTGCCGTCACGCCGCGTCGCATCGTCGATCCGACCGGAGTGGGTGATGCGTTCCGGGGCGGGCTGATGAAGGGGCTGGGAGTCGGCTTGCCGTACGCCGAGGCCGCGCAGATCGGCAGTGTGGCGGCCACCTACGCCCTCGAGCACCTCGGCGGACAGAGCCACGCCTACTCGTTCCAGGAGTTCATGGACCGCTACGAAGAGCACTTTCCGCCGCTGACGTTGCCGGTGGGATGAGGCGCACCTGAAGGTGCGCGGTTACGACCGCCTCAGTACTACAACTCAGGACGTAGCTGCTGACCTTCAGGTCGGCCGTGTTCAGGACGTAGCTGCCGACCTAGGTCGGCCTGACACGGCGCACCTGAAGGTGCGCGGCTACGTGACGTCGACGTGCGGACTACCGACCCGCCGGGCTTGCCTGCTGCACCGCTTCGAAGTCGACCAGCGACAGATCGTAAGCGAGCACAGCCGACAGTTCGTTCTGCGTCGCCTGCGCCAGGTCGCGCTGGGCCTGGATGACCAGGAAGCTCGTCGACATCCCGACCTCGAACCGACGCTGTTCGACGTCGCGGCGCTGCTCGGCCAGTTCGCGCACGACGCGTGCCGTCTCGAGACGGCGGGCATTCATCTCCATCTTCCACGCAGCGTCGCGCACCTGCTGGATGACCCGCCCCTCAGCGCTCTTCATCCGCTGTTCCGCCTGCTGTGCCTCGAGCCGGCTGCGCGCCTGGTTCGCATCCTCCGCACTCTGCCCAATCGGATAGGCGACGCTGACCCCAACCGCCCACGTCGGGTAGTCGCTGCGGAACAGCTGATCGACGATGGTGCCGAAGCCGATGACCTGGCCCGGACCGACAATAGTTCCGGGGAAGCCGCCGGCCCTCAGAATCTCGGTGCCGCCGAGGCCGCTGGCCTGGTAGGTGGCGTTCACCCGCACGTCGGGCAGCTTCTGGTTGCCCGCCAGGCGCAGCGAGACCCCGGCGTTGTCGATGTCCTTGCGCGCGCGCGCCAGATCGGCGCGGTCGCGGAGCGCATTGGTGACCGCCGCCTCGAGATCAACCGCGGCGGTGCCGACCGGCGGCGTGTCGGCCGGTTCGATGGCGATGTTCCAGACGTCGCGCCGTGCGGCGTCGAAGATGAGCACGCGCAGCCGGTCCTCCGACTGCTTCACCGTGGTCTCGGCCACAATCAGCTGCTCCTGGTTCGAGGCCACTTCGGCCTGTGCCGAGACGAGGTCGATGGGCGGCGACTGGCCAACATCCACCTTGGCTTTGTTGACGCGCACCAGTTCTTCGGCAAGGCGAAGAGCGGCCTGGCGGGCGAGGACATTCGCGCGTGAAGCCACGAGATTCCAGTACGCCGCCTTGACGGCTGCTGTCGTGCGGACGACGCTCTCCTGCAGGCGCGTATCGGCGATGGTGCGGTTGTTCCGGCTGAGCACGACGTTCGTGCGGGCCGCGTCGGTGAACAGGTCGCGCAGCAGCGGTTGGGAAACGGCGGCCGAGAATCCCGACCGCAACAGGGGGTTGAAGCTGTTGAGGAAGCTGTTGCTGTCGGTGTGCGAGGTGTCCCAGCCGACGGTGTAGGCCGTGCCGAACCAGGGCAGCCGCTGATTCAGCCCGACGTTCGTCGTAACCACGTCGGTTCGCGTCGCGGTCGGCGACAGCAGGTTCGACGGCGGCTGCAACTGGTTGTTGCGGTTCACCGTCGAGGAGACCGTTGGCTTGAAGAGCCCGGAGGCCGCGGCGACGCGGGTGTCGCCGATCTGCGGGTCGAGCCGATCGGTCTTGAGGTCGAGGTTGTTCTCGAGCGCCAGCTTCACGGCCTCGTCGACGCTGAGGCGGAGCGGCGCAGCCGGCGCCTGCGCCAGCGCCACGGTGGGCGCCAGCGCGATGAGCACGGCAGGGAGCCAGGATGTCCGAATCGCAATACGCATGTGCACGAATCTCGAGCGGACCTGACGGTCCGCGGTTATGTCTCGGTGTGGTGTAGCCGCGAACTAGGACGCCGACACCGGAATCGCCTCGGCGCTCGCGTCGCGACGACGGCCAAAAATCTTCACCTTCGACAGGTCGTCGAAGAGCGAGTAGGCCACCGGCGTCACCAGCAGCGTCAGCAGGAGGGCCAGTGATTGCCCACCGAAGATGACGAAGCCGATCGCCCGGTTCGTGCCAGAGCCGACGCCGCTCGACGCGATTAGTGGAATCATGCCGGCGACGAACGCGAACGTGGTCATCAGGATCGGCCGCAGACGATCGCGGCTGGCCTGGATGACGGCATCGTGCGCATTCATGCCGCGCCCCTGCAGCTGATTGGCATGGTCGATCTGCAGGATGGAGTTCTTCTTCACGACGCCGAACAGCACCAGCAACCCGAGCGCCGAGAAGATGTTCAGCGACTGGTTGAAGATGATCAGCGACAGCAGCGCGAACGGCAGTGTCAGTGGCAGCGACAAGAGAATCGTGATCGGGTGGAGCCACGACTCGAACTGCGCCGCCAGGATCAGATACATGAAGATGAGCGAGAGTGCGAACGCCAGCACGAAGTTCTGCGCCGCGCGGCCCAGTTCCTTCGAGCGTCCGCTGAACGCCCCCCGGTACTCGCCGCCGGGCGCAATCTTCTCCCACTCCGCCTGAATGGCGTCCTGGATGGCGGACTGCGAAGCGTTGGGTACCATGTTGGCGTAGAGCGTCACCTGGCGCTGGCGCGCCAGCCGGCTGATGTCGGAGGGCGACGACCCGCTCGCGAAGCTGGCGACGTTTTCGAGCGGAATGGAACCGAGGCGTGACGACGGCACGGTCAGGCCGCCGATGGCCTGCTCGGTCGAGCGGTTGATCGCCTCGGCACGCAGGTGCACCTCGTACTGCTCGCTCCCCTCGTTGTAGGTCGTCACCTGGTCGCCACCAACCAGCCAGCGCAGCGCTTCGGCGGCGTCGCCAACCTGCACCCCGAGGTCCGAGGCCTTGGGGCGGTCCACCATCACCGACAACTCGGGCTTGCCCGCGTTCAGCGAGCGGTCCGGATCGACGACGCCGTCCAGCGTCTTCATCTTCTCGAGCAACTGCTTGCTGAGGACGTCGAGCGTCCGCAGGTCTGGCCCGTTGATGAGGAATTGGATCTCCGCGTTCTGCGATCCGCCGCCACCGATGGTGGCGACCTGCTGCACCGAGGTGCGGGCAGTCTTCGCCACTCCAGGCAGCACGTCCGAACGGATGGCGTTCATGATGACGAACTGGTCGCGCGTACGAGCCTCGATCGGCGTCAGCCGCACGTAGATGGACGCCAGGTTACGCGTCCCGGACTGATTGCCGCCGATGGTGGTCAGCGTGTAGTCGACCTCGGGTACCTGCGACTTCACCGCCGCCGCGACCCGGTTAGTGAGCACTTCAGTCGCCTCGAGGCTCGTGCCCTCCGGCGCCCGCAAGTTGATCTCGAACTCCGACTGGTCGTCTGGCGCCATGAACGCCTTGGGCACGATCATGAACAGCGGAATGCTCGAGAGCAGCACGAGCACCGAGCCCATCGCCACGATCGCCCGATGGCTCATCGACCATTCGAGCAGCCGGGTGTAGAACGCGTCGATGGCGTGGAAGACCTTCGAGTTCTTCGATGAGTGCTTGTCCTTGCCGTGGACCGCCACCTTCAGCCAGCGCGCCGACAGCATCGGCGTGAGCGTGAAGCTGACCACCAGCGACACGATGATGGCGAACGCCATCGTCAGGCCGAAGCTCTTCATGAATCGGCCGACGATGCCGCCCATGAAGCCGACCGGCACGAAGATCGCCACCAGCGAGAGGGTCGTGGCCAGCACGGCCAGGCCGATCTCGGCGGTCGCATCTTCAGCGGCCTTGAACTTGTCCTCGTGCTTCTCTTCGATGAAGCGGTAGATGTTCTCGAGGACGACGATAGCGTCGTCGATGACGATGCCGACCGACAGGGTCAGGGCCAGCATGGTCATCAGGTTGAGCGTGAAGCCCATGTACCAGATGAGGCCGAAGGTGGCGATGATGGAGGTTGGAATGGCAATAGCCGCGATGATCGTCGAGCGGAGGTTCCCGAGGAACAGCAGCACGACGAGCGCCGCGAGGATGGATCCGAGAATGAGGTGCTCCTCGACATTGGCGATGGCCGCTTCGATGAAGGTGGAGAGGTCACGGACCACGCGGGCGTTGTAGCCTGGCGGCAGGGCCGCGGTGATCTCGGTCAGGCGCTCGCGCACGTTCTTCACGACTTCGACCGTGTTGGTGCCCGACTGCCGCCTGACGTCGAGCAGCACCGTCGGCACGCCGTCGATGCCGGCGATGGTCGTCGGATCGGCTTCGCCGTCCTCGACCCTGGCCACGTCGCCGAGCGTAGTCGGATGCCCCTCGGTCTGCCGGATGACGATGTCGTTGAACTGTTCGATTGATTGCACGCGACCGCGCGTGCGGAGGGTCAGCGACTGGCCGCCTTGATCGACCCGTCCGCCAGGCACTTCGATGTTCTGGGCCTGGAGGGCGCGAGAAATCTCGGTCACCGTCACGTTGTAGGCGCGCATGCGGTCGGCGTCGAGCCACACGTTCACTTGCCGCTGGCGTCCGCCGAGCACGAGCACCTGGCCGACGCCGCTCACGCTTTCAATCTGGCGGCGGAGCACCTTGTCCGCGTACTCGGTCACTTCACGCACCGGCTTGTTGGCGGTGAGCGCAATGCTGATGACCGGCGCGGCATCGGGGTCGAAGCGGTCGATGCGCGGCTGCTGCACCGTCTTCGGGAGCCGGGACATCACGCCGCTGATCTTGTCGCGCACTTCCTGTGCGGCGACGTCGCCGTCCTTCTCGAGGACGAACGAGACGAACACCAGCGAGACGCCTTCCGACGAGGTCGAGCGCAGCTCGTCGATCCCACTGATGGTGTTGACGGCCTCCTCGATCTTGTCGGTGACTTCGGTCTCGATCTGCTCAGGCGCAGCGCCCGGCTGCACCGTCGTGATCACGACGGTGGGGAAGTCGATCTTCGGGAACTGGTCGACGCCGAGCTGCGAGAACGAGAACAGCCCGATGACCGTGATCGAGAGGATGAGGACGCTGGCGAAGACGGGGCGCTTGATACACAGCGCGGCAAGCCACTGCATTACGACACCTTTGCGCCGTCGAACAGCTGCGCGACGTTCTTCGTCGCCACCTGCTCGCCGGCCTTGAGTCCGGTTGCGATTTCGATGAACGCGTCCGCCTGCTGACCGACGGTAATGATGCGCTCTTCCACGGTCCCGTTGTTCACGACGTAGACACGGCTCGTGCCGGCGGTGGTCTGCACGGCAGACGCCGGGACCATGACGGCGGGCGTCCGTTCCGGCTGCTCGATACGGGCCGTGGCAAAGAGACCCGGCTTCAGGTCGCCGGACTGGTTCGGCACGACGGCTTCAACCGTCAGCGAGCGCCGATTTGCTTCGAGCGTCGGCGAGACGTACCGCACCGTGCCGGTGAACTCGCGGCCCGGGAAGGCGTCCACCTGGAACGTGACGGGCGCGCCGGCCTTGACCGCCGACACGAACTGTTCGGGAACGGTGAGCTGGACGCGCAGCGGGGTGACGCGCACGACCACGGCCACTTTCATGCCCTTCGTCACGTAGTCGCCGACCGAGACCAGGCGCTCGGCCACGAGCCCGGTGAACGGGGCGCGCACGGTCGTATCCGCCACCGACTTGTGGGCCATCGACACGCGCGCGCGGGCAGCCTGCAGCGCCTGGTACTGCTGCGCCGCGCCGTTGCGGGCGGCTTCGAACTGCTGCCGTGTGGCTTCCATCTGCGTGCGCCGCTGCTCGAACTCCGACTGCGACACGACGCGCTGGTCGAGCAACGACTTGATGCGGTTGAACTCGTTCTGGGCGAGGTCGAACGACGCCTTGGCGGTCTGCACCTCGGGAACGGCGTTCACCTCGAAGGGGCGCCCCTCGGTGATGCCGAGACGCGCCTCGATCTGCGCCGCGTTCGCTTCGGCTTCCTTCGCCTGGGCGTCGGCCTCGGCTGGCGAGACCCGCACCAGCACGGCGCCTTCGCCCACGGCGGTTCCGCGTTCGACCGGAGTGGCGACGATGCGGCCGGCGATTTCGGCGGCGACATCAGCCTGATCCTCGGCCGTCAGGCTGCCGGTTGCGCGGATGAACCGCGTGATGGGCTGTTCGGCGGCGGCCGTTGCCGAGACGGCGACTGCGGCGGGTACCGCGGCGGCTGCGGTATCCATCACCTTGCCGTCCGCTGTACTGCAGGCGCCGGTGAGGGCAGCACCGGCCAGCAGCACGGCGGCGAGAGCGGGTCGGTTGACGAGACGAATCATGAAGGGCTCCTGTTATGAGACTGGCGCGTCGAGCAATGAAGGGGTCGGTTCGTCCAGCACGCATTCGGTGGACAACGTACGAGAAGGGGGCGCAACCCTGAGGCCGGCCAGCGTGACATCGAGGAGATCGCGCGCCAGCGCCTCGGCATCGTCCCCAGGGGGAAGTCGGTCGGACAGGCGCATGACGGCGACGCCGATGAGAGCGCTGCTGACGATCTTGAACATCACGTCCGGGGCGACCGAGGCCGGAAGGTCGCCGTCGGCGACCGCCTCGTGGACGTGGGAGATGAGCGACTGCTTCATCTCACGGGCGAAGGCGAACCGCTCGTATTCCCGGCTGATGCGGGGAACCGAACGGTCGATGAACATGAGTGCGAAGTACTGGGGATGGTCAACGCTGAATTCGTACAGGCGCCACAGCAGCGTGCGGACCCGCTCGATCGGCGGCAGCGGTGCGACGGCGGCCAGCGCAGCGTGGTCGCCGTGCAGCAGTCGGAAGCCTTCCTCGGCCAGCGCATAGAAGATGTCGTCCTTCGACGGGAAGTAGCCGTAGATGGCGGCGGGGCTGTACTCGATGAGCTCGGCGATCTTCCTGATCGACACCCGCTCGAAGCCGTCCCTCACGAAGAGGTCGCGGGCGGCATCGAGGATGGCGCGTTGGACCGCTTCCCGGTCCCGTTCCTGTCGTTCTTTGATTCCCATTGACTGAAGCAGCTGTCGCCTGACTCGGCTGTGGGCCGTTCTGGCAGTGAACGGTGTTCGGATGTCTAACGTCGTTAGACGCACGGGCGGAGTCAGCAGTTCCTGAGTCGTGTAAGTTATTGAGGTGACTCGGATTCATTGGCCGGAGCGGCTGTTCGTGTCGGCATCGGTGCTCTGGGCCGGCGTGTTACCGATGGCTCCGCTCGGTGTGAGATCAACCACGGCGAGTCAGGCGGCCGGAGTCTTGTCCGGCCTGGTCTACCTGGCAGGGGCGGTCGTCTGTCACCAGCGTCCCGAACGATCGTTTGCGTGGGCCGGCCAGCCGTGGCCCGTCTGCGCCCGGTGCGCCGGCCTCTACCTCGGCGCGGCCGCAGCCGTGCTGCTGTTCCTGACGGTTGGCCATCCCCGCGCCCGCGTCTCGACAACCGTGCGCGCTGCCTCGGGGCGTGCGTCGGCACGGTTCTCGGTGGGGCTGGCCCTGATGCCAGCCGGGCTCACGCTCCTTTGGGAATGGACGACCGGGCTGACACCGCCGAATCTGATGCGCGCCGCGACGGGCGTGGCCATCGGCGCGACGGTGGGGTGGGTCGTGATGCAGGCGTTCCGTGCGGAACGCTCACTCGGGGTAAACTAGCGCCGGTGTCAGCCCGCGCAGAAGAATCGCAGCCGGGCGGCGTCGTGCTGTTGTGTCTTGCCGCCTGGGCCGTCCCGGGTGCCGGTCACCTGTGGCAGGGTCGCCGCTTCAAGGGAATCGCGTTCCTCATTGCGATTCCGCTCATGTTCGCCATCGGACTCGGTATCGACGGACGGTTGTTTCCGTTCGACGCGTCCGAACCGCTCGTGGCGCTTGCCGCACTGGCGCACCTCGGCATCGGCATCCCGTATTTCATTGCGAGCGCACTCGGCCTCGGCATCGGCGATGTCCGCGCCGTCGGCTACGAATACGGCAACGCCTTCCTGATCGTGGCCGGCCTCCTCAACATGCTCGTCGTCATCGACGCCTACGACATCGCGCTCGGCCGCAAGTAACGTGCACAGCCACTTTCTCCTCCTGAGCCTCTTCGCCTTTTTTGTGTCGTTCGTCTTCGCACTCCTGGCGAGGGACGAGGCCGCGGAACAGCTTCGCCTCGGCGGCATGCTGTTCGCCGGATTCGTGGCGTCGGCCGTCGTGCTCGGCTGGCTGATGTTCCCGTTTCCGTTCTAGCGGCGGCCGTCGGCCGGCCGCCGGCTTCGGGCTGCGGGCTCCAGGCTCTGGGCCGCGTCGGCTCCGGACCTGAAGCCCACCATGCCTGAAGCCGGAAGCCCGAAGCCCGAAGCCACTCGTCTCGCCTTGTGGGCGCCCGTCGTCCTCTACATGGCCTTGATCTTCGGGCTGTCGTCGGTGTCGCATCCGCCGGGCATGCCCGGTGGTTCGGACAAGGTGCTGCACACGCTGTCGTACGGTGTGCTCGGGTTCCTGTTTGCCCGCGCAGTCACCCGGGGACGCGACGCCGTGACGCTGCGAATCGTCATCCTGACCGTCTGTTTCGGTGCCGCGTACGGGGCGAGCGACGAGCTCCATCAGTACTTCAATCCACCGCGTACGGTGGAAGCGGCGGACCTGGTGGCCGATACGATCGGCGCCGGACTCGGCGCGGCCGCCCTCTATGCGTGGGGTATAATTCGAGGCCGCAATGCCCTTTGACAATCTGCTCCTCGAACGCGACGGCGCCGTGGCGATCGTCACGCTCAACCGGCCGAAAGTCCTCAACGCCCTCAACGCACAGACCATCGATGACCTGCGCCGTGCGTTCTTCGAACTAAAGCACGACCCGGACGTTCGCGCCATCATCCTCACGGGTTCCAGCGATCGCGCCTTTGCCGCCGGCGCGGACATCAACGAACTGGCGGACCAGACCGCATCGAGCGCGCGCGACCTGGCCCTCACCGGCCAGCAGGTCTTCACGCTCATCGAGACGCTCGGGAAACCGGTCATCGCGGCCGTCAACGGCTACGCGCTCGGCGGCGGCTGTGAACTGGCCATGGCCTGCACGCTTCGTATCGCGGCAGACCGTGCCCGCTTCGGGCAGCCCGAGATCGGCCTCGGCCTGATTCCCGGCTTCGGCGGCACGCAGCGGCTGACCCGCCTGGTGGGCAAGGGCCGCGCGCTCGAGTTGCTGCTGACCGGCGCCGCCATCACGGCAC
>JBKJMH010000175.1:0-10636 GCA_046596625.1 Vicinamibacterales bacterium
ACGCCCGCCACCAGTTCGGCGACCACGACCGACGCCTCGGCTGGCATCAGCGCGAGCGTCGCCGTCAGCGTGAACCCCATGCCGAGTCCGCCGACCAGCACCGACGGCGCGTGCGCCCTCGTCAGGTGGGCGCAACCGAGCGCGGCCAGCGCTTCCTCGGAGCCGTGCATGCGGCTCGACATCAGCGGCTTGCCGCTGGCCAGGATCACGAACTCGCGGTCTCGGCGCATCAGCGTCAGCGTCTCTCCATCCGGCGTGCTGGTCTCCCCGAGCAGTTCCCACGGCTTCACTCAGCCATGATGGCAGAGACAGGACCGTCGCTTCTCGTTGACTTCTCTTCCCGTCGGTCGTACAAACGGCCGCACACGCGAACCCGACCGTCCACACGACGTCGGCCCCGGTGGAAAGGACAGCAGCATGAGCGGACGCGAGCAGTCACGGCGTGAGTTCCTCCTCGAGTCGCTGGCGGGGGCCGGTGCGGTGTGGGCGCTGGCCAACACCGCCGGCATCGCCGAGGCGTCGGCGTTTGCCCAGCAGGCGGCCCGCGCCGGAACGGCCTCGCCGCCAGCGTTCTTTACCGCCGCGCAGGCCGCCGATGTCGAGGCGATGGCCGCCCAGATCATCCCGACCGACCGCTCGCCCGGAGCGCGCGAGGCGCGCGTGGTGGTGTTCATCGACCGCATCCTCACGACCTTCGAGACGGACGCCCAGGCCGACTACACCAAAGGCCTGGCGGAGCTGACGGTGCAGACGCGCCAGTTCCGTCCCGCCGCGGCGTCATTCGCGTCGCTGGCGTCGGAGGACCAGATTGCCGTCCTGACGGCCATGGAGAAGACGCCGTTCTTCAACCTCGTACGCACCCACACCGTCACCGGCTTCTTCGCCGCCCCGGTGCACGGCGGGAACGCCGGCAAGGCGGGCTGGCAACTGGTGCACTACGACGACTCGCTGAACCACCACCCGCCGTTCGGCTACTACGACGCCCTGCCCGACTCCACCAGCCGCTGAACCCGGGAGAGATCACGACATGACTCAGTTCTCACCATCCACTGAGGTGGACTTCGTCGTCATCGGATCGGGCGCAGCCGGCGGCATCATGGCCAAGCAGCTCTCGACGGCCGGTTTCACGGTGGTCGTCCTCGAGCAAGGCGGCTGGGGCAAGTACGGCAAGGAGCACGAGTTCACGAAGGACGAGTACCTGAACGAGAACGGCGGCATCGACTATCAGTTGATGAGCGACCCGGTGCGACAGCCGAACACGTTCCGGCGTACGGACAAGGAGGCCGCCAGTCCTGGTTCCCACAGCTACGGCTGCGTGGTGGGTGGCGGCACCGTCACCTACGGCGGTAGCAGCTGGCGGCACCTGCCGTGGGAGTTCAACGAAGCCACGGTGACGGGCGGCGTGCCGGGCACGGGGCTGCAGGACTGGCCGCTCACCTACGCGGAACTCGAGCCGTACTACGTGCAGGCCGAATGGGAGATGGGCATTTCCGGCGTGCGCGTCGAATCGCCGTTCGTGGCGCCGATGTCGAAGGACTACCCGGTGCCGCCCGTCGCGCTGAAAGCCTCAGGCGCCCTGATGAAGACGGGGGCGTCGAAGCTCGGACTGACCGTGGTGCGCGGACCGCTGGCGGTCATCTCGAAGGACTACCAGGGACGCAGCGCCTGCGTGAACTGCGGCATGTGTTCGGGCTTCGGCTGCCACGTGAAGGCGCGCTCCAGTTCCGCGGTCACGATGCTGCCGCTGGCCGAGAAGACCGGCCGCTGCGAGATCCGCGTGCGGTCGTACGTGCACGAGATCTCGGTGGATGCCAATGGCACGTGCACCGGTGTCGTCTATTTCGACGCGCAGAAGCGTGCGGTGCGCCAGCGTGCGAAAGCGGTGATCCTGTCGGCCAACGGCACCGAGTCGGCCCGTTTGCTGCTGCTCTCGAAGAGTGCGCGCTTTCCGAACGGACTCGCCAACACCAACGACGTCGTTGGTCGCTACCTGATGCTCGGCAACACGGTGAGCGCGAACGCGCTGTTCGAGCATGAGCTGAACGACTACAAGGGGCTCGTCACCGGCGCGGCCATCGTCGACTACGTGCCCAGCGATCCGAGGCGCGGCTTCTACGGCGGCGGGCGCATGACGGCGCGCGGCTTCGACACGCCGATCAACTACGCGCTGCGCGGCCTGTCGCCGGGCACGGCGCGGTGGGGCGCGGCGTACAAGCAGGCGCTGCGCGACGAGGCAAATCACAAGATGACCATCACGTCGTTCCTGACGCAGTTGCCGCTGGCAACCAACCGCGTCGATCTCGACCCGGACGTGAAGGACGCGTGGGGGCTGCCGGCCATGCGCATCACGTCGCAGAGCCATCCGGACGACATCAGGAACCTGGAGTTCTTCCGGCAGAAAGCGCTCGATGTGCTGCAGGCGGCGGGAGCCACGAAGACCTGGGCTGGCCCGGTGAACGACGCGCGTGGCAGCGCCCACAACCGCGGCTCGTGCCGGATGGGCACCGATCCGAAGACGTCGGTGGTGAACGCTCATCATCGCGCCCACGATGTGCCGAACCTCTTCGTGGTGGACGGCAGCAACCTGGTGACCGGCGGACGGAACCATCCCACGATGACCATCCAGGCGCTGGCGTTCCGGGCGGCCGAGCACATCACGAAGGCGGCGAAGCGCGGCACGCTCGCACGGCTGTAAGATCGCCCCCGTGCACCGACTCCACACCCTTCTCGGCGCGGTGACGGCCCTCGTCACCGCGCCGGCGCTCCTGTTCGCACAACCCGCGCTCACCCGGACCGCCGCGTTTCCTGTGCCCGAGGCCGGGCAGGGTGTCGCCGTGGACGCGCGCCATTTCTACGCGGTGGACAACACAACCATCGCCAAGTACGAGAAGACGACCGGTGTGCTCGTGAAGCGATGGACACAGGAGAAGGGCGGACCGCTCGTCCATCTCGACGGCGCCATGGTTCGCGACGGCAAGATCTACGCGGCGCATTCGAACTACCCGCAGTGGCCCATGACCAGTTCGCTCGAGATCTGGGATGCGGCAACCCTCGAGCACGTCGGCAGCCACAGCTTCGGCATCAACTGGGGTTCGCTGACCTGGGTTGATTTCCACGACGACGCCTGGTGGATGGTGTTCGCGAACTACGACCAGCCCTACGGCCCGAAGCGGACACCATACGGCAACAAGCTGAATACGCAGTTGGTCAAGTTCACGCCCGACTTCCGGATGCTGGAGGCGTGGGCGCTGCCGCGCAGCATCCTGGACAAGTTCGGCGTGATGAGCAACTCGGGCGGATCGTGGGGGCCGGACGGCTTTCTCTACCTGACCGGACACGACCTCGGCGAGATCTATCGCCTGCGGCTGCCGTCGGCAGGCTCCGTACTGGAGCTGGTGGCGACGCTGCCGATGGACGTGCGGGGCCAGGGCGTGGCGTGGGATCGGTCCGACCCCGGGGTGATCTTCGGTGTCGTGCGCGCCACACCGGCGGAGCGGGTGGCCGGGGTGCCCAACAAGGTCGTCGCCTTCCGGCTCGCACCTTAGTGGTACGATTCCGCTATGTCCCTCGACGAACGCGCCTTCTTCACCGACCGCCAGGAAATGCGAACGGGCAAGTACGCCTGCCCGAAGTGCCGCCGCACCAACGACTACAGTGTGAAGTGGGTACGTCGCGTGAAGAAGGATCGGCTGCCGCCCGGCGCCGACGAGGGCGACCGCGCCCGCTTCGCGAAACTGAAGGACTACCTGCTCCGGCTCGACGAAGACGTGGTCTGCAAGGCGTGCGGCAAGAAGTTCGACATCCCCTCGCAGCATTCGCTGGTATTCGTCGATCAGTTGTCCGGCCTTCCCAACGCCGACGATCTGGAAGCGGAGATCCGGGCGGCCTCCGGCGACATGGAGCCCGAACCGGAAGCCAAGCCGGCGCTGCCGGCCCGGTTCACCCGCAAGCCGACCGGCTGGAAATAGCGCCGACGCCGTGACACGTCCGCTTGTCGCAATCCTCGCCCTGCTCGTCCTCGCGCCTGCGCTGGTCGGAGCCCAGCGCCGCGTGGCCGGGTTCATCGAGCCGATGCCCACGGCCACACTGAAGACGATCTTTCCCGCCGCGGTGGTGTTCACCCCGCGCGGCGAGAAGGACCCGATCTACTTCACGGCGTATGCGGTCGACCCGGCAAAGACGCCGAACGCGAAACCGATCGGCTACGCCTTCTGGACCCTCGACATTGTCCCCGAGGAGCGCGGCTACCACGGGCACATCCACATGCTGGTCGGCATGACACCGCAGGGGCGCATTGCCGGCGTCGTCATGGACATCAACACCGAGCCCTACGGCGACATCTCGATCAACCTGCCCGACTTTCCCAACCAGTTCAAGGGCAAGAGCATCCGCGACCGGTTCGAAGTGGGTGAGGACGTCGACGTGACGTCGCGCGCCACCATCACGGTCCGCGCCGCGGCCCGCGAACTCCGCGAGAGCTCGCGCCTTGTCGCGCGCGCGGTGCTCAACCCGGCCAACCTGCGCTGACGCCCACTGCTACCGTCGTGCTGGTGACACTCGAGGTTGCACCTGGTTGCCCTGACCGTTTACCTTCGGTATGGAGGATTTGATGACGGCTGTTCTGGTTCTTCTTCTGGCGCTGCAACAGGCGCAGACCGCACCCGTGCCGACAACGCCCGCTCCCGCGGCTCCGGCGCCTGCCGCGCCACCAGTCCGGCGTCCGGCGCCCACCTCGTCGACCGTGCAGGTGCGGGTCACCGACCGCACCGGTGCGCCAGCTCAGGGCGTGCAGGTGACCGCCGAGGGAGCGGTCAGCCGTGACGGCGTGACCGACCCCGCCGGGCAGGTGCAGTTCCGCACGATGGCCAACGGCACCTACCGCATGCGCGCCTCGGCCGACCGGTTCGTCGCACTCGAGAAGGAAGTGGTGGTCAGGGCGGGCGCGGCCGCGGCTCCCGTCGAGTTCGCGCTGTCGCTGGCACCGTCGCCACCCGCGCCAGCAGCCGCGACAGCAACCGCGACAGCACCCGCGACGTCAGCGTCACCAGAAGCGCGACTCACACAGGCCCCATCCGCTGCCATGGCGGAGGTGAAGCCAGGCGACCTGCGGATTCTGTCGATCGTCGAGATGTGGGAGAAGACGCCGAACCCGAAGGAGCCGTCGCGTCTCTACCCGATCGCCTGTTCAGGACTCGACAACACCGAAATGCTCGTCGTCCGCGAGACCTTCGCCGCGCCGGCCGATGCCAGTGTGGACCGCATGCTCTACGTGGTGGGCGGCGAGGCCACGCTGACGGTGAACGGGCGGGACCAGATCGTCACCAACGGCTGGTACGCCGTGATTCCGCGAGGCACCGCGCACGCCTGGACGCGCCGCGGACGCAACCCGGTGGTGATCCTCTCGACGACCGGCGGCCGGCCCTGCGCGACGAAGTAGCCGCGGCAGAACGCAGCCGCGCACCGTCAGGTGCGCCGTGCAGGCCGACCTGAAAGTCGGCAGCTACGAACCTCAGTCGCGCCGGCGGGTGTCGGTCGCGTCAACGCGCACCGACAGCGAGAGCAGCGTGCTGATGATGCTGACGACCAGCGCGCCGAGGAACGCCGGCCAGAAGCCGGCGACGCGGAAGCCGAGGCCGAGCGACGTGGCGAGCGTGCCGGTCAGCCACAGCATGAGGCCGTTGACGATGAACGTGAACAGGCCGAGCGTCAGCAGGATGAGCGGACACGTCAGCATCTTCGTCAGCGGCCGCAGTGTGGCGTTGATGAGGCCGAAGATGAGCGCCACCACGAGGAACGGCCCGATGTTGCCGGTGTAGTTCACGCCAGGCACCACCTGTGTCGCCACCCACAGCGCGACCGCATTGATGATCAGTCGCAGCAAGAACAACACGTGTCAGCCTTTCGATGAATCCGGTCGAGCCACTTCATCCACCGGCGACCCTGGGCACAAAATAGATCTCGCTGAGCGGCGAAAGCACTTCGTAGGCGGCGTCATGGTGCACCTCGCCGTCAATAGCCACCGCCAGCTCGCCGAGCTCGAGTTCGAGCCCGGGAAACCGGGCGATGAGCACCGCGAGCAGTTCCTTCACCCGCGGCGCCTCGAGCGTCACCTGTTCGAGCCCACCCGTATGAGGCATGAGCACGCTCGAGAAGTGGACGACCGGCACGGGGCTTACGCTCCCTGCTGGAGGCGCGCCAGCACGCGCGGCGGCGACAGCGGCAGTTCGGTGAAGCGGAGGCCGGTGGCATGCGACATGGCATTGGCCACGGCGCCGAGCGGCGGCACGATGGGCACTTCGCCCACGCCGCGCACGCCGTACGGGTGCCCCGGATGCGGCACCTCGACGATCAGCGCGTCGATCATCGGCAGATCGGGCGCCACCGGCATGCGGTAGTCGAGGAAGCCGGCATTCTCCATCACGCCTGCCGCGCTGTAGATGTACTCCTCGTTGAGTGCCCAGCCGATGCCTTGCGACGCGCCGCCCTGCATCTGCCCTTCGACGTAGCTCGGATGCACCGCCTTGCCGGCATCCTGCACGGCGGTGTAGCGCACCACCTTGCTCACGCCGGTCTCGCGGTCGACCTTGATGTCGCAGATGTGGGCGGCGAACGACGGCCCGGCCATCGGCGGATTCACCGACGCCCGCCCGATGATCGGACCACCGGTCTTCGCGAGCTTCGCGGCCACCTCCGCCACCGTCAGCGGTGTCCGCTCCGCGCTCGGATTCAGCGGCACGACGCGGCCGTGTTCCCAGCGCGTCTCCTCGACCGGCACGCCCCAGATCTTCGCGGCGCGGGCCCGCAGTTGCTCGCGCACATCGCGCGAGGCGTCGATGACCGCCATGCCGGTGGCGTAGCAGACGCGGCTGCCGGCGGTAATTTCGGTGAAGCCGGCCGTGTCGGTGTCGGCGACGCTCGGCCGCACCCGCTCCACCGGAATGCCCAGTTCCTCGGCCACCATCATGGCCTGCGCCGCGCGTGTGCCGCCGATGTCGGGATTCCCGGTGACCACCGCAGCGCTGCCATCGCTGCCCAGCGTGACCGTGGCACTGGAGCTCATGCCGGCGTTGAACCAGAAGCCGCAGGCGAGGCCGCGGCCAATGCCCGGCGCGACAGGGCTTGTCCAGTGATCGCTGGCCCTCACGCGCTCGAGCACGGCACGGAACCCGATAGGCCCGTAGGGAGGGCCGTAGGGAGCGAGATTGCCCTCGGTCACGGCGTTCGTGAGCCGGATCTCCACGGCGTCGAGGCCCAGGAGGCCGGCGATTTCGTCGATGGCCGATTCCATGGCGAGCGCCGCCATGGGCGATCCCGGCGCACGGTACGCCGCCACTTTCGGCTTGTTCACGACGATGTCATAGGCCTCGATGTGGAAGTTCGGAATGTTGTACGGCGCGAACATGCACATCGCGCCGGCGCCCGAGGGCGACCCGCGATAGGCGCCCGCCTCGTAGTAGAGCGAGGCGGACGCGGCGACAATGGAGCCGTCCTTCTTCGCGCCGAGTTTCACGCGGATCTTCGTGGCCGACGTCGGGCCGGACGCGCGGAATACCTCGTCACGCGTCATCACCATCTTCACCGGCCGCTGCGTCTGACGCGCCAGCACCACCGCGAGCGGTTCGAGGTAGAGCGGAATCTTGCCGCCGAACCCTCCGCCGATCTCACTCGGCGTCACCTTGATGTTCGCGGCGTCGAGCCCGAGCATGGCCGCCGTTGCATCACGCACGAGGAACGGGCCCTGCGTGCTGGTCCAGATGCTGATGCGGCCGTCTTCGTTTACGCGCGCCACGCTGGCATGCGGCTCGATGTAGCCCTGATGGCTGGTCGGTGTGCGGAACACCCGCTCGACCACGACGTCGGCCTCCGCGAACCCGGCGGCGACGTCGCCGCGCTGCAGTTCGAGGCGTCCGGCGACGTTTGTCGGTCCGGTGTTCTCGATGGGCGGGCGGGCCTGCGTCACCAGGTCGGCGTGAAGGATCGGCGCGCCCGGTTCCAGCGCGCGGTCGACGCTGAGCACCGGCTCGAGCACCTCGTAGTCGACCCGCACCAGGCTCGCGGCCTCGCGCGCAGCGGCCACGGAGGTGGCCGCCACAGCCGCCACCGCATGTCCGTGATAGAGCGCTTTCGTGCGCGCCAGCAGGTTGTCGGACATGTCCTTCAGGTCCATCGCACCTTCGCCCATGCCGAGCTTGATGTCGACGAGCGGCACGTCCTGGCCGGTGACGATCGCCTTGACGCCCGGCACGCGCAGGGCCGCCGCCGTGTCGATGCGCACGATGCGCGCGTGCGCGTGCGGGCTGCGCACGACGACAGCGTGGAGCATGCCTGGCAGCGCCAGGTCGGCGCCGTAGTTCGCGCGGCCGGTCACCTTGTCGACGCCGTCGTGCCGGACCGGGCGCGTGCCGACGGTCGTGAAAATCTGTTTACTCATGCCCGGGCACTCCTCATGTCCGCGGCGGCGTCGAGCACCGCGCGAACGATCTTGTCGTAGCCGGTGCAGCGGCAGAGGTTACCTGCCAGCCAGAACCGCACCTGTTCCTCCGTCGGGTCCGGATTCACGTCCAGCAGCGCCTTCGCGGCCACGATGAACCCGGGTGTGCAGATGCCGCACTGCAGCGCGGCTTCCTTCAGGAACGCCGTCTGGAGCGGGTGCAGTGTCGTGCCGCTGGCGATCCCTTCGATGGTCGTCACCGAGCGCCCCTGCGCTTCGGCGGCGAGCACGAGGCACGAGGCCACGAGGCGGTCGTCGAGCAGCACCGAGCAGGCGCCGCAATCGCCCGTGCCGCAGCCTTCCTTGGTGCCGGTCAGACCGAGACCGTTGCGCAGCGCGCTCAGCAGCGTCTCGTCGGGTGCGCAGAGGAACTCGGCCGGCTCGAGATTGATGGTGGTGTCGATGTGGAGTTTCACGGTCTACCGTTCCTCTGCGCGCGTCAGGGCCACGGCCGCCACTCGCCTGGTCAGCACACCAACCACCGTGGTCCGGTAGGCCGCGGTGCCGCGCCTGTCGTCAATGGGTCGAGCAGCGGCGCTCGTGGCGAGGGCCGCGCGGTCGAGCGCGGCGGCGTCGAGGGTGGTGCCAACCAACGCGGCGGCCGCCTCGGGTACCAGCAGCGGCGTCGGCGCGACCGCACCTATAGCCACTCGCGCCGCGGTGCACACACCGGACGCGTCCAGCGTGACGCTGACAGCAACCGACGCGACGGCGATGTCCATCTCCGCGCGGGGAATGAGCCGCTGGTAGGCGTCGGCGGTGCGCGGAGCCGGCTTGGGCAAACTCACTGACACCAGCAGTTCGCCCGGGACCAGCACGGTCCGGCCCGGTGCCACGACGAACTGGTCCACCGGCACCGTGCGATCACCGGACGGCGACGCGATGCGCGCCACGGCGCCGCTGACGATGAGAGCACAGGTGGAATCGGCCGCGGGCGAGCCGTTGCACAGGTTTCCGCCAAGGCTGCCGCGCCCCTGAATCTGCGTCGAGCCGATGAGGTGGGCGGCCTCGACGAGTCCGGGCCACCACGCGCGAATGACGGGGTGGGCGACGATGTCGACTGCCGGGACGGCGGCGCCAATGGTGACGCCCTCGGCGTCCGCCGCGATGGTCATCAATGCCGGGATGCGCTTCACGTCGACGAAGGCCGATGGGGTCCGCGTGCCAGCCTGGTACTGCACCAGGAGGTCGGTGCCGCCGGCGAGGATCATCGCTCCCGGGTGGGCGGCCATGACGCTGAGGGCGTCGGCCACCGTGCCCGGCGCTGCATATCGGGTCGTAGTCATGCCCTGCAGCATATGAAAGCGTTTGCGGTGAGGCAAGCCGCGTCGACGGCTACGGCGGGACCGCACGGGCTTGCTGACCCGCCGAAATTTCGGCGCTACTGCGGAAGAATGCCCGCAGCGTCGCGCCCCTCCCAAGGATTTGCGCCTGTTTTACGCAGCGAGGACGCGGCACGGCGTCTGCTCAAGGTAATTGGCAACGGGCAGTTGTATTACGAGGGAGGGACCCCATGTTCGATGAACTTGTTCGCCGTTGGTGGATCGTCGCAGCTCGAGGCGCGGTGTCGGTAATGTTCGGCATCGCGGCGTTTGTCGCCCCTGAATCGACCTTGTCGTGGCTGATCAAGCTGTTCGGCCTGTTCGCCCTGGCCGACGGCATCTTCACGATGGGCGCGGGCCTGTCGGTCGGTTGGCTCACGCTCTTCCTCGAGGGCTTCGTCGGCGCGGCAGTCGGTCTCGTCACGCTCTTCGCACCCCCGTCGTTCGTCGAGCTGTGGCTTGTGGTCAACATCGCCGGCTATGCGGTGCTCACGGGCGGCATTGAACTCGTCGGCGCGCTGAGCCTCAAGGACAAGGTGCGCGGCTCGATGGTGCAGGGCGATTGGCTGCTTGGCCTGAATGGCGCCATCTCGCTCCTCTTCGGCGTCATCCTCTTCTTCAACAGCGCGATGAGTTCCGCGACCCTCGTCCTCATGCTGGGAGGCTTCGCGATCATCTCCGGCGCCCTGCTCCTCGCCTTTGCCTTCAACGTCAAGGGCTGGCGCTCGGTGCTCGGCTCACCCGTCGTCGCCCTGTGAGGCTCGGTCGGCTCTCGACTTCGACCGGTCGCTGCCTCACCGCAGCGGCCGGTGCTGTGCCCAGG
>JBKJMH010000186.1:0-12955 GCA_046596625.1 Vicinamibacterales bacterium
ATTTCCACCGGACGGCCCTCCAGGAGCGGATGTCGTATGGAGTGTCCGCCTTCAGGCGGGCACTCGCGTGCTACTTGGCGACGGTCACCGTCACCTCGTCGTACCCGGTCAACGCACCATCGTCGGCCAGACCGCGGAGCACGTAGGTGCCCGGCTGCGAGAAGGTGATCTTCACCGGCACCTTGCCGTCGGACGACATCTCCGGCGGTGTCCAGAGGGGGGCCCAGGGGGAGTTCGCGCCAGCCCGGGTGTCTTCCCACGGCTTCACCTGGTTCGGCTCGTACGTGACCTGCGCGTCAACGGGCGCCCGGTAGACGAGCCAGGACAGGTGCAGGCCGACGTTCTTGCCAACGGTGACGCGGGTGGGCGGCAGTAGCGCGGCGTTGCGGAACGGCGTCGGCGCGGCGCCGGCGGCCGGGGGAGCCGGGGAGGCGCCAGCGGCTGGAGCAGCTGGCGCGGGCGCGGCTGCCACGGCGCCGGCAGCGCCGCTGGCCGGGTTCGAACGGCTGACGGACGCGCCCGACAGGCCGCTCAGGCGCCGCTTCGGAACACCGTCGTCGGTGACGAGCGCCGTGATGGACAGCGGCTGCCCCACCTTCGCGGTAAGCGTCTTGCCGCCCTGCACCTGCACGACCGGCGGCTTGTTCCCACGAACCTCGGGGCTGCTCGAACCAGCACCAAGCGAACCCGTTTCAGACGCCTTCACCACGTCGTCCACCTTGTAATCCTCACGCAGCGAGGCATAGGCCTTCTCGGTGACGCCGTTCGTGGTGAGCGTCCAGATCATCTCGTCTTTCGCGGTGAAGCCTGCCGGCACCTTCACGCGGAACACGAAGCGGTTGCGGCGCGGCAGGAAGCGGGTGGGCTGACCCTGGTCGGCGGCGACGGCGCCGGGACCCGTGAACGCGTTTGCCGGCCCGACCGGCACGTCGAGTTCCTCTTCCCAATTGCGGTTCATGTAGCCGAACAGGAAGTACTTCGACCCGTCCGGTGCGATCTCCCAGCCTTCATAGCCGGGAGCGACGTTCTGTCCGCTGTTATAGCTGAGCGACTGGGCGCTTGCCACGGCCGGCGCGACGACGAGCGCGAGCATGGCGACAAGCGCACGAACTGAGTTCTTCATGTGAGTGCGATCCGATTCTCTAGAGTGGTCAAAAAAAACGCCACCACGGAGGGGCGGAGAGCCTGGAGACCTGAGGCCCTCCACGTTCTCCGCGCCCTCGATGGTGGCGGATGCCTGTCGCGAACCGCTACTGCTGGTTCTGGTTCTGCGTCGGACGTGGCGCGTTCTGCTGCTGGGCGACGACGCCGCACAGCGGGCAGCCAAGGATGATGTCCTTGCCTGGGTTCGCCGCGACCCGCGCCTTCATCTCAGCCTGGAACTGCTCGTCGGTCAGCGCCACACGGTTGCCGAGGTCGATGAACATGTTCGCAATCGAGCGGTTGCCCGACCCCTGCCAGTTGCGCGGGTCCGGCACGTTCTTGTTCGACGGCGAATTGTCCATGTAGCCGGTAATGTGCAGGATGGTGCCCTTCGGCAGCAGCGGCGCCACGTCATCGGCGTAGCTGTAGCCACGCACCCAGTTGTGGTCGTAGCCGACGCACGACAGCGTCTGGATGTTGTAGCCCCAGATCGCCTCGAGGCACATCCGCGTGCCCGGTGCGTGCAGGTGCGGCTCGAACGACACGAGCTTGGTCGGCTCCTGGAGCACCGTGTAGGCGTGGAGCTGCTGGTCGGTGGTCATTGCCTTGATGTCGATGTCCACGCCGTTGCCGAGGCCGATGAGCGCGCGGCGGAATTCGGGCTTGTAGCCCCGCGGAGCGAACTTGTAGCCGAATTCGAGGTGCGACTTGGTGTCGGTACCGTTCGAGTGCAGATGCACCGAGTCGGACACGATGACCGAGCCCTTCTTCAGGAGCACGGCAGCCTTCGGGTCGAAGTAGTCGGGGTTACGACCCACCTCGTGCACCGGCCAGTTCATCACGTTGTCGCTGCCGGCGATAAGCTCGAGGTCCGACGGCGTGTCGGTTCCAACCTGCGTGCGGTAGATCAGGTGGTGGAAGACGTAGCGGCCACCGACCGTCTGGCGGTCCTTGTTGTGGAGGTCGACGTCGTTGACTTCCTTCACTTCGACGGCGAGGACGTAACGATCCTCTTCCATCGGGATCGGCAACGACTCGATTTCACCCCACCAGTCGGGCGCATCGCCCTTCACTGTGAGGTCCTTCATCTTGACGACCAGGTCGGGGGTGCCGATGCGCCACACCGAATCATCGACGTACTGCTTGGCGGGCGGCGCGTCGGCCGGGTTGCCACGTGCTGCGCCGGTATCGGCCCACTTGGCCACCTTCGCCACTTCCAGGTCGCTCAGGGACGGATCGTCCTTGTACTTCTGGATGCCGATGTTCTTCTCCATGTACCACGGCGGCATCACGCCCGCGTGCGGGCCGATGCCCGTGCGCTGCTTGATGGCGCGCGCCCACGGACGCACTTCCTCGTACGTCGTCAGCGACATCGGACCCGCCCCGTTCGGGCGGTGGCAGTTCTCGCAGCTGCGCTGCAGAATCGGTGCGATGTCCTTCGTGTAGGTGACTTCGTCAGCGACCGTAACCGGCGCTGCGCGCAGCACCAGAGGCGACGACGCGCCAACGGCCAGCGCTCCGACGACCGCGGCTCCGAGGGTGATCTGCCACCCGATATTCCGTCCAAACTTCATGAGCTTCTACTCCTTCTGACCGGCAACCGCCCCACGCCCAGGCAACAGAGGGTGGATGGGCCCGGCCAGATGTCCGCATACGTGGCGCGCAAAGATGTGGCGCCAGATCGAATTTGTAGCACCTTTATCGGCCGGTCAGTGTCGTAATTTGTCGCAAATTCGGCAGCCTGCGGAATTTCGGCGACAAGTTGAGAGCACTGTCGACTACTTCGTCACCGTGACCGTGATGTCGTCGAAGCCCGTCAGCGCCCCATCGTCCGCCAGACCGCGGATCAGATAAGTGCCCGGTTCGGCGAACACCACCTTGGCCGGGATAATCCCGTCCTTCGGCATGACCGGCGGGGTCCAGAGCGGCGCCCAGGGAGAGTTGGCACCCGCGCGGGTGTCCTCCCACGGCTTGATCTGGATGGGGTCGAACGTGACCAGGGCACCGGTGGGCGACCGGAACACCAACCACGAGATGTGGAGCCCGACGTTCTTGCCCACCGTGGCCCTGGCCGGCGGCTGCATGGAACGGTTGGCGCGCGGAGCCGCGTCGGTGTTCGCCACGGCAGCGTCCGGGCGGCTGCCGCGGTTCGACACGGCCGCCCCGGCGAGGCCGGCACCGCGGAACTTCGGCACGCCGTCATCGGTGACCACCGCGGCAATCGACAGCGGTTGGCCCACCTTCGCAGTGAGCGTCTTGCTGCCCTGCACCTTCACGACCGGCGGCTTGTTCGCACGGATCTCGGGACTGCTCGAACCGGCGCCGAGCGCGCCGGTTTCCGACGCCTTCACCACGTCGTCCACCTTGTAATCGAGGCGCAGCGATGCCCACGCCTTCTCGGTCTTGCCGTTCGGTGAGGTGAGGGTCCAGATCAGCTCCTCCTTCTCCGTCCAGCCGGCAGGCACCTTGACGCGGAACACAAAGCGGTTCCGGCGTGGCAGGAAGCGGGTCGGCTGACCCTGGTCGACCGCGATGGTGCCGGGTCCGCTGAAGCCGTTGGCGGGCCCAGCCGGGATATCGAGTTCCTCTTCCCAGTTCCGGTTCATGTAGCCGAACAGGAAGTACTTCGTCCCGTCGGCATCTTCCTCCCAGCCTTCATAGCCGGGCGCGACGTTCTGTCCGCTGTTGTAGCTGAGCGACTGGGCATCGGCGCCTTGCGGCGTCAGCAACCAGAGAGCCGCACCCAGAACGGCGGCGAGCTTGAGCTTCATCATCCGAGATACCCGATTCCAAAAAAAACGCCACCGCAGAAGCACCGTCAACCGGGCGGACGCCGAGGCGCATCCCGATCGGCGCGTGCGCCGCGGTGGCGAATGTGAGGTCTGCTTACTGCTGCTGGTTCTGGTTCTGGGTCTGCGTCGCGGCCTTCTGCTGCTGCGCCACGACACCGCACAGCGGGCAGCCGAGCAGGATGTCCTTGCCTGGGTTCGCCGCCACACGGGCCCGCATCTCTTCCTGGAACTGCTCGTCGGTCATGAACACGCGGTTGCCGAGGTCGATAAACATGTTCGCAATCGAGCGGTTGCCCGACCCCTGCCAATTGCGCGGGTCCGGCACGTTCCGGTTCGACGGCGAATTGTTCATGTAGCCGACGATGTGGAGGATGGTGCCCTTGGGCAGGAGCGGCGCCACATCATCCGCGAAGCTGTAGCCGCGCACCCAGTTGTGGTCGTAGCCGACGCACGACAGCGTCTGGATGTTGTAGCCCCAGATCGCTTCGAGGCACATGCGCGTGCCGGGTGCGTGCAGATGCGGCTCGAACGAGACGAGCTTGGTCGGCTCCGGCAGCACGGCGTAGGCGTGCAACTGCTGATCCTTCTCCATGCCGGCGATGTCGATGTCGACACCGTTGCCGAGCGAGTAGGTGGCACGCTTGTAAAGCGGCTTGTAACCTTTCGGCGCGAACTTGTAGCCGAACTCGAGATGCGACTTCGTGTCGTGCCCGTTCGAGTGGATGTGCGCCGAGTCCGACACGATGTACGACCCCTTCTTCAGGAGACGCGCAGCCTTCTGGTCGAAGTAATCCGGGTTCCGACCCACTTCGTGCACGGGCCAGCCCACCACGTTGTCGGCACTCGACGAATCGAGTTCAGCCGTGTCGACCTGCGTGTCGAGCCCCACCTGGGTCCGGTAAATGAGGTGGTGCCACACGTACCGGCCGCCGACGGTCTGGCGATCCTTGTTCTGGGCGTCGACGTCGTTCACTTCCTTGACTTCGACCGCAAGCACGTACCGGTCTTCGTCGAGCGGAACCGGCACCGACTCGATCTCACCCCACCAGTCGGGCGCGTTCCCCTTGACCAGGATGTCCTTCGTCTTGACGATGAGGTCGGGTGTGCCAATGCGCCAGACCGAGTCGTCCGCAAACTTGCGGGCAGTCGGCATGTCGGCCGGGTTGCCGCGCGGCGCGCCGCTGTCGGCCCACCTGGCAACCATCGCCACTTCCGCGGCGCTCAGGGATGGATCGTCCTTGTACTTCTGGATGCCGATGTTCTTCTCCATGTACCAGGGCGGCATCACGCCAGCGTGAGGCCCGATGCCGGTGCGCGTCTTGATGGCGCGCGCCCAGGGGCGGACCTCTTCATACGTGGTGAGGGACATCGGACCGGCGCCGTTCGGACGATGGCAGTTCTCGCAGCTGCGCTGCAGAATCTTCGCAATGTCCTTCGTATACGTGATGTCCGTTGCCGCCGGTGTCTGCGCGCGGAGCGCGTACGGCGTCAGGCTTCCCGAGACCAGTACCCCGGTAGCCACGGCGCCGACGGCGAGGGACCACCTGACTGTTGCTCGAACGTTCATGAAGATCTCCCTGGTATGCGCGGCTGCGGCCGTCGAACCGGTGGCCGCGCCCCAACAGGCTGACACACTCGTCAGCGTGCGCAGTATTGAGGATTTTCCACAAAAAATGCCAGCGGAAAAGTGTCGCAACTTGTCTCGATGCCCGGCGGGCGGGCACATTCGTCTACACTCCCCTGCGTCATGTCCGTCCCAGTCCGACGACCGCGCCCTCCGGAACGCGCCCGCGCCGGCTGGCTGAGTCTGTTCCTGCTGATCGTGCTGGCCGGCGGCTGCGGCCCGCGGCCGGCACAGCCGCAATCGCGCCCAATCCTGCGTGTGTCACCGGCATTCGCCCCCTTCAGCACCCGGCTGATCGAGGAATACAGGCGAACGCTCCCCAACCTCGACATCCAGCAGGAGACGTCCGGCTCGTCGGCCCAGGTGCTGAACCACATCCAGGGCGGCACGCTCGACCTCGGCGTTGCGCTGGCCGACGACGCCTACAGGGCTTACTTCGGTGATGGCGCCGCGGCCGGACCGGCCAACAGCGCCGTCCGCGCAATCTCGCTGCTCCAGCCGCTGCCGACCTACCTGTTGGCCCGCTCCGGCTCCGGCATCCATACAGTGGCCGACCTGGATGGCAAGGCCGTGGCGGTTGGTCCACGGAACAGCTCGGTCTGGAAGCTCGGAACCCTCGTGCTCAAGGCGTTCGCCGTCGCGCCGCGCACCGTCACCGCCACGAGTTCGCGCGCCCTGGCGGTGCAGGGGCTGAAGGACGGATCGCTCGACGCCATCATGCTGCCTGGCTACGTCTATCCCGAGGCGTTCACCGAAGCCCTGCTGCGCGACGGCGGCGCGTACCTGGTGCCGATCGACGGCCCTCCGGTCGAGCAACTGCGGCGCGAGTCCCCCTTCGTTCGCGTGGTCATGATTCCACGCGATATCTATCCCGGCCAAAATCGCATCGTCCCGACCGTCGGCATCGACATGCTCATCGTCTGCCGGCGCGATCTCGACGAACAGCTCGTCTACACGCTTGCCGAACAGCTCTTCGCTGTCTTCCCGCGACTGGCCCGCGTCGAGGCCACCCTGCGGTTCCTGAACGTCGAGGAAGCGCCGGCGACGCCGATTCCGCTGCACCCTGGCGCGGCGCGTTACTTTCGCGAACGGGAACTTTCGCGGTGACCTGGTTCACGCAGCTTCCGCCGCGGCGCCTGCGGGCGATCCTCGCGTCGGCCATCGGGGTGTCGGCGCTGGCGCTGCTCTGGATCGGCTACCGCGCGATCGGCGAATGGCAGCAGGCGGCCGGCCTCGTCGCCTCACGCCGTGCCGCTGCCGCGGCAGAGTTGCTCGTGTCGGCGTTGTCGCACGACATGCGTGGGGCGCACACATCCGTCCTGGTGGCGGCGGAGCGCGATCACCTCGCGGACGGCCCCACCGCCGACCTCCTGCATCCCATCGCCGGCGCGTTTACCCGCTACCCGTATGCCGACGTGTTCTTCTCGTGGCGTGCGGCGTCGGACGAGGGGCTGGTGTTCTACACGCGAACCGAGCGGCGTCCGTCGTGGCTCTCGGGCACCGCCACCACCGCGCCGTATCCGGTCTCGACCGGCTCCGACCGCCGCATCGGCCAGCAACTGCTCGAACGACTGGGCCGCGACACGCAGCAGGGCCGTCGCTTCACCGCCTTCACCATGCCAATCAACGGCAGCAGCTACCAGGTGGCCGCCAGTCTTGTCTACGCCAACGCCACGCACGAGCGGCCCGTCGCGGTGTTCGGGTACCTGGTGAACCTCGCCTGGGTCCGGGCGCACTACTTCGACGAACTCGCGGCACAGGTCACCTCGATCGAAAGCGGCGATCGGAGCGTGCGGTTCAGCATCATCGACGATCAGGGGGCGACGGTCGTCGGGCGGCCGGCGATCCAGGGCGCAGGAACGCCGGTGGAAACGCGCCTGTTCCCGGTGGCGTTCTACGATCCTGAAGCCGTCGCCGTCGATCCGCCGGCAGACCTTGGCCTCGTCTGGTGGACGGCGGTCGCCACTGCCGAGGACGACCCGACACTCGCCGCGGCCGAGCGGGGCGCACGCCGCACCCTCGCCATCGCCGCCGTCATGACCGTGACCCTCGCGGTCGGGCTGATCGTCAGCGTGCGAGCGGCGCGGGCCAGCGCCGACCTCGCGGTGATGCGCGCCGATTTCGTGTCGGCAGTCACGCACGAGTTGAAGACGCCGCTCGCCAACCTGCGCGTCATCAACGAGACGCTCGCCGCCGGACGGGCGACCCCCGAGATGATTCGCGAATATGCGCGGATGGGCATCGGTGAGGCCACGCGGCTCACGCGGCTGGTGGACAACCTGCTCGCCTACTCGCGCGTCACCGACGTGGCGGACGTCTATTCGTTCGAGCCGGTCTCGGTCAGCACCGTCGCTCAGCGCAGCCTGCAGGAGTTCGGCGCGAACCTGCATCGCGGTCTCTTCGACGTGGAGGTGGACCTGCCGGAGGATCTGCCGCTGGTCGAGGGCGACCCCAATGCCCTGAGCCTGCTGCTGAACAACCTGATCGACAACGCCATTCGCTACTCGAAAGACCAGCACTGGCTCGGCGTGTCGGCGCGCGCCACCGGATCGGCCGTCACGATCGACGTGTCCGACCATGGCGTCGGCATTCCCAGTGACGAACTGTCGCGCGTGACGCGCAAGTTCTTCCGCGGCCGAGGTGCGGTGTCCGGCGGCAGCGGCCTGGGTCTGGCCATCGTCGACCGCATCGTTGCGGACCACGGCGGCACGATGAACATCCGCAGCACCGAAGGACAGGGCACCACCGTATCGGTTACCATCCCTGCGGTTAAGGCATGAAGAAACGCGTGCTCGTCGTCGAGGACGACCCCGTGCTCACCCGCGTCCTGTGCGACAACCTCACCTTCGAGGGGTTCGACGTGCAGGCCACGGCGGACGGCTCGCAGGCGCAGCAGATCGCCAGGGACTTCGGCCCCGACCTGGTGCTGCTCGACGTCAACCTCCCGGGCAAGTCGGGCTTCGAACTCTGCCAGGCGTGGCGGCAACAGTCGCAGCTCCCGATCATCCTGCTGACGGCGATGGGCCAGAAGGGCGACAAGGTCCGCGGCCTGCAGCTCGGCGCCGACGACTACGTCACGAAGCCGTTCGAACTCGAGGAGCTGCTGGCACGCATCCATGCCGTGCTCCGTCGCGCGCGGACCTTCGGCAACCGGCTGGTGCTCGGCGACGTCACCGTCGACTTCGGGGCGAGGACCGCCACGAAGAACTCGGCAGAGCTCGATCTCACCCACCGCGACTTCGAGATCCTGCAGTATCTGGCCAGCCGCCCGCACACCATCGTCTCGCGTGACGACCTGCTCAAGGCCGTGTGGGGCTATCCGGACACCGCTGCGACGCGCGCCGTGGACCACGCCATCGCCAGGCTGCGCAAGAAGATCGAAGAGAAGCCGCACAAGCCGCGCTTCATCCACACCGTTCACGGCGACGGTTACTACCTCGCGCCAGACGGTAGGACCGATCTTCAGTAGCCGGCCAGCCTCAGCGCCATGCTGACCGCTTCGCTGGCACGAGTCACTTCCAGCGCGCCGCCCGCCGCGCCGAGGCGCCGCGTCACCTCGTCGAGCACCGCAAGGCCGGCACTGCTGATGTAGTCGACTCCTGCCAGATCCAGATGCACACGGCCACCGGCCGACGTCGCGGCGTCGAGCGCCGAACGCAGCTCGGCGGCACCAGCGCTGCCAAGACGCCCGGCCACAATCAGCAGCACGATGTCGGTGTCGGTGTGGAGCGTGGCACGCACACTCCAGCTGTGGGTATGGTCGGTTGCGGCTGACACGGGGGTACGGCTGGGATAATCTTAGCCCGTCGACCACCCATGAGCCGCGCATTCCTCCCTATAGCCCTGTTGTTGCTGCTGACAGGTGCGCGCGACGCGGCCGCCCAGCTGGTTGCGGCGGAGACCGCGGATGCGTCCGTCGTCTACGTCGCGCCGACGCAGTCGTTCATCGCGCCCTACGCGCAACGCACGGTCGAGAACGCGCTGGCGTTCCACCGCAAGCTGTTCGACTACACGCCGACCGAGCGCATGACCGTGCTGCTCACCGACTACTCCGACTCCGGGAACGCATCTGCCGAAACCGTGCCGCACAACTTCGTGACCGCGCGGCTCGCGCCCCTCAGCTTTGCCTACGAGACCTTCACGGCAAACGAGCGCATGAACTACCTGATGAACCACGAGTTCGTGCACGTGGTGACGTCGGATCGGGCGTCGAAAGGCGACCGGCGTTTCAGAACTCTCTTTTCCGGCAAGGTCGTGCCGACAGCCGAGCATCCCGAGTCGTTGCTCTACTTCTACCTGACCGCACCGCGGCGGGCCGCACCACGGTGGTACCAGGAGGGCATCGCGGTCTTCCTCGATACGTGGATGGCCGGCGGCCTCGGTCGCGCCCAGGGTCCGTACGACGAGATGGTCTTCCGCTCGATGACGCTCGACGGCAGCCGCTTCTTCGATCCGCTCGGCCTCAGTTCCGAACTGACCAAGACCGACTTCCGCCTCGAGTCGAACTCGTACCTGTACGGCGGACGGTTCATGAACTACCTGGCGTATCAGTATTCGCCCGAGGCGCTGATCCGCTGGGTGTCGCGCACCGACGGTTCGAAGGCGTACTACGCGTCGCAGTTCGTGCGGGTGTTCGGCAAGCCGCTCGCGCGGGCCTGGCAGGAGTGGATTGCCTTCGAGAAGGATTTCCAGCGGCGGAACATCGCCGAGATCCGCAAGTACCCGATCACGCCGTTCACGGATGTCTCGCCGCGTGCGCTCGGCTCGCTGTCGCGCGCCTTCGTCGACCATGACGCGCAGGTGCTCTACGCCGGCCTGAACTATCCGGGCACGCTCGCCTACGTCGGCGCCATCTCCCTCGCGGACGGCTCGGTGCGCCGCATCCGCGACATCCGCGGTCCGCGTGTCTACACCGTCGCATCGATGGCGTTCGACCCGCACGCCAAAGTGTTGTTCTACACGGCCGACAATGGCGGACTGCGCGATCTGATGCGACTCGACCCGGCCACCGGCCGCGAGCGGATGCTGTTCAAGGATCTGCGTGCCGGCGACCTCGCCTTCGACCGCGCCGACGCCTCGCTCTGGGGCATCCGCACCTTCAACGGCATCTGCACGCTCATCCGCATTCCGGCGCCGTACGCCGAATGGAAGCAGGTCTATTCGTGGCCGTACGGCGAAGTGGTGTACGACCTCGACCTCTCGGCGGACGGCACTCAGCTGGTGCTGGCGCACGGCGAGATCAACGGCCAGCAGACGCTGCGCGTGATCCCGCTGCCGGCGTTGCTGCTCGGCGACGCCACTGCCACGCACACCTTCACCCTCGGCACGGCCATCCCGTCGAACTTTACGTTCTCGCCGGACGGACGACACCTCTACGGCAGCTCGTACTACACCGGCGTCTCGAACATCTTCCGCTTCGACCTCGCCACCGAGGAGATGCAGGCGCTGACCAACAGCGAGACCGGCTTCTTCCAGCCGACGCTGATGCCGGACGGCTCGCTGCTGGTCTTCCGCTACACCGGTGACGGGTTCGTCCCGTCGAGAATCGCGGCGTTCACCCAGCTCGAGGACCTCTCCGCCATCAGCTTCCTCGGACACGAGACGGTCGAGAAGCGTCCGGTGCTGAAGACCTGGATCGCGGGATCGCCTGCGGCCGTGCCGCTCGACACGCTGTCGCGCGGCACCGTGCCGTATCGTCCCTTTACCCGCCTGCAGCTCGAGTCGCTCTATCCCTCCGTCGAGGGCTACAAGGACACGTTCGCGGTCGGCGCCCATCTGCGCTTCTCCGACCCGATCGGCTTCAACCACCTGACGTTCAACGCCGGCATCTCGCCGGCGGGCGGGCTGGACGACAGCGAACGGGTGCACCTGCGCGGCGAGTACCGGCGCTACGACTGGACGGCCCGCGCCGCGCTGAACGACACCGACGTCTACGACCTCTTCGGGCCGACCAAAACCAGCCGCAAGGGCTACGCCGTATCGCTCGGCCACACGAACTACCTGATCTTCGACCAGCCAAAGCAGCTGTCGTTAAACGTGAAGGGGCAGTTCTCCGGCAACCTCGATCAGCTGCCCGAGTTCCAGAACGTGGCCGTGGACGTCACGCGGCTGGCGACGGTGACCGCCGATTTGTCGTACACCAACGTGCGCAGTTCGCTTGGCAGCGTCGACGATGAAGCGGGCACACGATGGTCGATGACCGCGCGAGGCGACCGTGTGAACGGCGGCACGTTCACGCGCCTGCGCGGCACCTACGACCTCGGCGTACCGCTGCCGGCCGGGCACTCGTCGCTGTGGCTGCGGGGGGCGGGAGGCCTCTCGCCGCAGGACGGCTCCGAGCCGTTCGCGAACTTCTACTTCGGCGGCTTCGGCAACAACTACGTCGACTATCGCGACGTGAAACGCTATCGCGAGTACTCCGCGTTCCCGGGCGCCGAGCTGAACGAGATCGGCGGCCGCAACTTCGTGAAGGGCACGGCCGAACTGAACCTGCCGCCGCTGCGCTTCTCGAGGCTCGGCACACCCGGCTTCTACGCCTCGTGGATTCGTCCCGCGGTGTTTGCATCGGCCCTGGCCACCAACCTGGACGACGAGGCCCGGCAGCGCACGGTGACGAGCGTCGGCACACAGTTCGACATGAAGCTCACCGCGATGTCGTCCATCGATCTCACGGTGTCGGTCGGCGCGGGCGTCATCTTCGAGCAGGGGCGTGAGGCCCGTCGCGAAATCATGGCGTCGCTGACGCTGCTGCACTGATCAGGAGTTCTCGCGCGTGCTCGCTGCCATCGTCGGTCTCGTCCCGGTCCTGCTCTTCCTGGCGCTCCTCGTCGTCCTCGACAGCTTCAAGCTGGTGAAGACGTCAGCCGTGGCCCTGGCCCTCAGCGCGGGAGCCGCCGCGGCCCTCGTGTCGATACCGGTGACCCAGGCGCTCGAGAGCGCGCTGCAGCTCTCACCAGCCGCGCTCGTCCGCTACGCCGGACCGATCGTCGAAGAGAGCCTGAAACTCGTGCTCGTCGGCCTGTTGCTGAAACAGAAGCGCATCGGCTTCCCCGTGGACGCGGCGGTGCTCGGGTTTGCGGTCGGCGCCGGCTTCGCGCTGGTCGAGAACATTGTCTACCTGCGGGCACTGAGCGATGCGAGCCTCGTCATCTGGCTGGTGCGCGGGCTGGGCACGGCCATCCTGCACGGCGGCACGACATCGATTGCCGCGATGATTGCGAAGGTGCTCTCGGAGTCGTCGCCCAACAGGCTCGCCCGGCCCCTTGCTGCCGGATGGGGTGTCGCGGTGGTGCTGCACTCCGCCTACAACCACCTGCTGCTGCCGGCGGTGGCCTCGACGCTGCTGCTGCTCATCGTGTTTCCGGTGCTCATCCTGCTGGTCTTCCAGCGCAGCGAG
>JBKJMH010000007.1:0-11793 GCA_046596625.1 Vicinamibacterales bacterium
TCGGCTGGGGCAACCCGCGCCACTTCTCCGGCCTGCCCGCACCAACGGCGCGTTACTTCGACATAAAGGCCAACACGCGTGTCGTGGCCGCCTGTCACTGGCAGCCCGAGCCCTGGGATCGGCCGACGATTCTGGCGCTGCACGGCCTGAACGGGTCGAGCGAGTCGCACTACATGAAGGGGATTGCCGACAAGGCGTTCGCGCGCGGCATGAACGTGGTGCGCCTGAACCAGCGGAACTGCGGCAACACCGAGCACCTCTCAGAAGGTCTTTTCCACTCCGGGCTGACCGAGGATGCCCGGCACATCATCCACGAACTGGCGACGGTGGACGGCCTCACCTCCATCGCTGTCGCCGGCTACTCACTCGGCGGCAACCTGGCCCTGAAGCTGGCCGGCGAGTACGGCCCGGACGCACCGGCGGCGCTGACCGCCGTCGCCGCGGTGTCACCGATCATCGAGATCGGCGAGTGCACGCGCGCCCTCGAGCGGAAGGAGAATTTCTTCTACGAGTGGAACTTCGTGCGCGAGTTGAAGAAGCGGATGGAGCGGAAGGAACGCTTCTGGCCCGGCCGGTTCGACCTCACGCACCTGAAGTCGATCCGCACGGTGCGCCAGTTCGACAACGCATTCACGGCACCGCACTTCGGCTTCGCCGATGCCGACGACTACTACGACAGGTGCAGCGCGATGCGCGTCGCCGACCGCATTGCGGTGCCGGCGCTGATCATCTCGGCGGAAGACGACCCGTTCGTGCCGCCTGGCCCGTTCCGCAGCCCAATACTGACAGGTAACCCGCACGTCGATCTGCGCCTCTCGCCGCACGGTGGACACTGCGGCTTCCTCGCCGTGCCGACGCCCGGGAACGACGGCTACTGGGCCGAGACCGCGATCGTCGAGTTCGTCGCCGCCAGGCATGCGGCTCGCGTCGCCGACGCGCCGGCTACGACCGAACCAGTCGAACAGCTCGCGACGACGTCCTGAGGCCATGACCCGTCGTAGCCGCGCACCTTCAGGTGCGCTGCTCTGGCCGACCTGAAGGTCGGCAGCTACGTACTGACGGGCCGCACACGTCGTTCCGCCAGTCGTGTCATCAGCATCTGGCCGAACTCGGTTCCCTTCCCTTCCTCTTCGTGCTTGAAGTAGACGAAGACGTCCTTGCAACCCGCAGTCGCTGCAACGATCGTCTCGGCCCAGCGGGCGACGTCGTCCGGGCCATAGCCTTCGTCACGCAGGCGGAAGTACGCGTAGTCGGCCGTCACCACCACCGGCGCCGACAACTTCTCGCTGTCCGACACACAGAGAGCCAGGTTCCGTGCCTTCAGCCGCTCGAAGATCTCGTCGTCGAACCACGACGGGTGACGGAACTCGAACGCGGCGCAGACGCGCGGCGGCAGTTCGGCGAGGAAGGCATCGAACAGTGCCGTGTCCTTTTTCAGGTTCGGCGGCAACTGGAACAGCAGCGCACCGAGCTTGTCCCCGAGCGATGCCGCCACCCGGCAGAACCCCTGGACCAGCTCGCCGGTGTCCTTCAGGCGCTTGTCGTGCGTGATGCGCCGCGGCGCCTTCAGCGTGATGCGGTAAGGAGCGGGTGTTTGCGCCGCCCACCCGGATACCAGCTTCTCGTTCGGCATCCGGTAGAAGGTGTAGTTGATCTCCACCGTTGGAAAGCGCGCGGCGTAGTTCGGCAGCATCTTCGCCGCTGGGAGATCCGAGGGATAGAAGCTCCCCTTCCACTCGGGATAGTTGTAGCCGGAAGTGCCAACCCAGATCATGGGGTCCAACTGTAGACTAGGGCCATGCGCATCCGTATGGCTTTCTTCCTTGCTCTCTCCGTGCTCTCGACGGCGTGCGGCGGTGCCTCAGGCGACCGCAAGGAGTACACGCTGCAGGGGCAGGTGCTGTCGGTGCAGGACGACCACAAGCAGGCGGTCATCCGACACGAGGAGATTCCCGGCTTCATGCCGGCCATGACGATGCCCTACCCGACGCTCGATGCGAAGGAGTATGAAGGCATCGTGGCTGGCGATCTCATCAACGCCACGCTCATCGTCGAGCCGACGAAGGCGTATCTCGTCGCGGTGAAGAAGGTCGGCAGCGCGCCGCTCGCTGTTGCCGACGGCGGCGCCCCCCCGGCCTCGTCCGGGTTCGAACTGATCAAAGTGGGTGCGCCGGTGCCGGATGCGGCCTTCGTCGATCAGGACGGCAACCACGTGAGCCTGTCGTCGTTCCGCGGCGAAGCCGTCGTGGTCACCTTCATCTACACCAGTTGCCCGATGCCGACCTTCTGCCCGCTGTTGGACAAGAACTTCCAGAAGATGCAGGCGGCGTTGAAGGCGAACGGCAATATTCTTCGCGCACGCCTGCTGAGCGTGAGCTTCGACCCCGAGGTCGACACGCCGGCGGTCATGAAGACACACGCGGCGTCGCTCGGCGCCGACGCGCGGCTGTGGTCGTTTCTCACCGGCGATCGCGACGAGATCGACAAGTGGGCATCGGGCTTCGGCGTGTCGATCTCGCGCGCCACGAACGACCCGCGCGACATCACGCACAATCTCCGGACCGCCATCATCGACCGGCAGGGGAACCTGGTGCAGGTCTACAACGGCAACGAGTGGACCCCCGAGCAGGTGCTGGCCGACGTCCGGGTGATGATTGGTGTCGACTGAGTTCACGCCGCGCGAACGGCGGCTCGTCTCGCGCCTGAAGACACCAGCACAGGTGCAGGCGTACCTGAACCGGCTGCCCTACAACTACGAGAAGAGCGGCGAGATGCTGCGTGGGTTTCGCGGCGTGGTGCGTCACGGCGAGGCGCATTGCCTCGAGGCGTGCCTCTTCGCCGCGGTCGTGCTCGAGCAGCACGGCTATCCCCCGCTCGTCATCAGCTTCGAATCGGTCGACAAGCTCGATCACGTCATCTACGTCTACAGGGAGCGCGGACGCTGGGGTTCCATCGCCCGCTCACGCGACCCGGGGCTGCACGGGCGGCTGCCGGTCTTCTCGTCGGCGCGGGCGCTGGCCGCGAGCTACGTCGACCCGTACGTCGACTTCTCGGGGCGCGTGCTCGGCTTCGGACTCGCGAACCTCGCGCACGAGATGGGCACCTACGACTGGCGCCTGTCGGCGAAAAACGTGTGGAAGGTGGAACAGATGCTGATCGACTTCCCGCACAAGCGGCTCGGGATGAGCGATGCACGTTATCGTCGCCTGCACGCCCGCTACGCGGCGTTCCGCGCGGCGAACCACGACCGCAAGCCGATCACCTATTACAAAGGACGCGAGCGGTGGGCGCCGCTACCTAACGACCACACCTGGGAAAACACTGGTGGTCGTTAGTCACAAGTCATCAGTCGTCAGTCGCTAGAGCGACCTGCGACCTGCGACCTGCGACTGGTGACTTGCGACTAATCGAGGTCGAAGTCGCGCGTCGGCTTGGTCACCGGCTCGGTGTGCGCCTGGCGCAACGCTTCGTCGAACCGGCGCGCCAGCGCGTCGCCCCGGTTCTTCTCCGCATCGACCGACTGCTGGAAGATCGACTCCCGCCGTGCCGCTTCTGCTGCGAGGATGCGCTGAGCGTCGTTGAGCTCGGGCTTGTTCGTCGACTCGGGCTGATGATGCGAGATGACCCGGCCGAGGTTGAGGTCGATCACAAGCGTGGTGTTGCAGCAGGGGCAGGTGACGTCGAGCTCGGACTTCAGGCGGGCCATGATTCGTGTCCTTCCGTAGGGCTGCCCCCGGCAACTGCCGCGCGGCAGGGTCTATCATAGCGTAGTGACTCAGGCACCCCGGACGACGCTCCGCATCGTCACCTACAACATCCATCGTTCGCGTGGCATGGATCGGCGGACGCGGCCGGCGCGGGTCGCCGAAGTCCTGCGACATGTCGATGCCGACGTCATCGCGCTCCAGGAAGTGATTGGCGCCGGGCCGCAGGGCGGCAGCCACATCGAGGAGATCGGCGCCGCCCTTGGCATGGGGTGGGTCATGGCGCCGACGCGTCAGCTGCGCGGCCACCAGTTCGGCAACGTCGTCCTCAGCCGCTTTCCCGTGACGATGCACAACCAGCACGACCTCACCTACAGGTCGTGCGAAGAGCGCTGCATGCAACGGGTGGACATCGACGTCAACGGGCAGACGCTGCATGTCTACAACGTGCACCTCGGCACCGCCATTCTCGAGCGGCGCCACCAGGCGCAGCGGCTGGCCACCATCGTCTCCGACCGCCACGTCACCGGCCCGAAGATCGTGCTCGGCGACTTCAACGAGTGGATGCGCGGATTGACCACGACCATGCTCAGTTCGCGGTTGAAGAGCGTCGACCTGCAGCAGTTCATGAAGCGACGCCGGCACTACCCTGGCCTGTTCCCCATCCTGCATCTCGACCACATCTACTACGACGGAGAGCTCGAGATCGTCCACATCGAAGTGCTCCGCAACCGCCTGTCGCTCGTCGCCTCGGACCACCTGCCGCTGATCGCCGACATCCGCATCTAACGCTATTCAACCAGGGTGTTCTTTCAGAGGGATGTAGCTGCCGACCTTCAGGTCGGCCCGGCCCGGCGCACCTGAAGGTGCGCGGCTACACACGTGAGCGTGCGCGTCGGGTCGCCTGATTTCAGCGCGTCCGACGCTGAGGTGAACTAGACTGCGCCGCATGACGCGACTTCTCCTGGGAACGTTCGGCCTCGTAGCGCTGCTCGCGGCGGGCGCGCGAGCGCAGTCGGGTGCGGCCATCAACGGCGAGTGGACCAGCTACGGTGGCGACGCCGGGCACACGCGATACTCACCGCTCGCGCAGATCGACGCGTCCAACTTCAACACGCTCGATGTCGCCTGGCGCTTCAGGACGGAGCCGTTCGGCCCACGGGCCGAATACCAGTTCGAGTCGACGCCGCTGATGGTCGGCGGCATCGTCTACTCGACGGCTGGGACCAGGCGCGCCGTCACTGCCATCGATGGCCGGACCGGCGAGCTGCTCTGGATGCACAGCGAGCAGGAAGGCGCGCGTGGAGCAGCGGCGCCGCGGCAGCTGTCCGGACGCGGCCTGTCGTACTGGACCGACGGCCGCGAGCAGCGCATCCTCTACGTCACCCCCGGCTATCAGCTCGTGGCGCTCGATGCGCGGACCGGACGCCCGGCGGCCGGCTTCGGCACGAACGGCATCGTCGACCTGAAGGCCGACTTCGATCAGCAACTGGATCTGGTGAACGCGCGCGTCGGCCTGCACGCCACGCCGGCCATCGCGAACGACGTGGTCATCATCGGCGCGGCCTTCGACACCGGCGCGAACCCGAAGAGCCGGACCAACGTGAAGGGCTACGTGCGCGGCTTCGACGTGCGCACCGGCAAGCGGCTCTGGACGTTCCACACCATTCCGCGCCCTGGCGAAGTCGGGAACGACACGTGGGGGAAGGACTCGTGGTCGTACACCGGCAACACCGGGGTGTGGGCGCAGATCTCCGTCGATCCGCAACTCGGACTGGCGTACCTGCCGGTGGAACTCCCGACGCATGACTACTACGGCGGGGAACGCCCTGGTAACAACCTGTTCTCCGAGAGCATCGTGGCGGTCGACATCAAGACCGGCGTGCGCAAGTGGCACTACCAGTTCGTGCATCACGGCATGTGGGACATGGACTTGCCGTGTGCGCCGATTCTCGCCGACATCGTCGTGGACGGACGGCCGATCAAGGCGCTGGCGCAGCCGACCAAGCAGGCGTTCCTGTACGTGCTGAATCGCGAGACCGGTGAACCGGTGTGGCCGTTCGAGGAGAAGCCGGTGCCTGCGGGCGACACGCCCGGCGAGTGGTACGCGCCGACGCAGCCGCACCCAACGAGGCCACCGGCCTACGACGGCCAGGGGCTCACTATCGACGACCTCATCGACTTCACGCCGGCCCTGCGCGCCGAGGCGACGCAGCTGGTGCAACCCTACCGGCTCGGGCCTATCTTTACGCCGCCGTCGCTGAGCCGCGTCGGCGGCCCTGTCGCGACGCTCACCATGGGCGCGCAGGCGGCAGCGACGAACTGGCCTGGCGGCTCGTACGATCCCGAGACCCATACCGTCTTTGTCGCGTCGCAGACCAGCATCGCCACCCTGGGGCTGATGCCCGCTCCTGCGGGTGCGTCGGACCTGCCGTATTTCCAGGGCACCGTGCTCTCGGGAGCGCGCCGGACGGGCGGCTCGGGTTCTGGCGCTGGGGATGCGCCGCGCACGGCCGGGGCCGATGCCAGCGGCAGCGCGCCGCTGACCGTGCAGGGGCTGCCACTGGTGAAACCGCCCTACAGCCGCATCACGGCCATCGCGCTTGACACGGGCACGTTCCGCTGGCAGGTGCCGTTCGGCGCCACGCCGGATGCGATCAGGAATCACCCCGCGCTGAAGGGGCTGAACTTGCCGCCGCTCGGACGCCCGGGGCTGAACGCGGGGACGCTCGTCACGAAGTCGCTGCTCATCGCCGGCGAGACCAACATCGGCCCGACGCCGAACGGGCGGCGCGGCGCGATGCTGCGCGCCTTCGACAAGGGCACCGGTGCGGAGGTGGGTGCGGTCTACCTGCCGGCGCCGCAGAGCGGAAGCCCGATGACCTACCTGCTCGACGGCGTGCAGTATCTGGTGGTGGCCGTCGGCGGTGCGGGCTACCCCGGCGAACTGATCGCGTTCAAGGTGGAATCGAGCCGTTCGGCTCGCTGATGCCGGACGACCAACGACCAACGACCAACGACCAACGACCAACGACTATCTCAGTCGTTGTCTTCGGCGAGTTCCAGGCCAATTGGCCCGATGTCGTCGATGACGCTGAGGTTCTTGTGCGTGCGGTGCCGCTCGCGCGTGGCAATGGCTTCGGCGTAGATCCGTGCGGGCACCGGCTGGACGTCCCACACCAGACCCACGAACTGCATCAGGCGGATGGTGTACCAGGTTGGGTCGAATTCCCACCAGTAGAAGCCGTTGCGCGCCGCCCGCTGATAGCGGTGGTGGTTGTTGTGCCACCCTTCGCCGACCGCGAAGAACGCCGTGAGCGGGTTGTTGCGCGACTCGTCGATCGTGTCGAACCGGCGCGTGCCGAACAGGTGGTTCACGGTGTTGATGGCAAACGTCGAGTGCGCCAGCGTCACCGTCGGGAGGCAAAAACCCCAGACCAGCCAGGGGAAGCCGCCGATCGCGAACAGGACCAGCGCCAGCAGCAGCGGCGGCACGAAGAAGTAGGTGTTGAGGAAACGGATTTCCGGGAACTTCGAGAAATCGCGGATGACCGGGTTCGTCGCTTCGAGCCGGTCGTGCCTGGCGTCATTCAGGAACCACCCGACGTGCGCGTAGTAGAAGCCGCTCACCATCGGACTGTGCGGGTCGCCGTCGCGGTCGGCAAAGCGGTGGTGGTTCACGTGGTGGCCCGCCCACCACAGCGGCCCCTTCTGCATCGCCGCCGTGCCGATGAACGCCCACACGAACTGCGCGACGCGGTGCATCTTGAACGCACGGTGCGCGAAGTAGCGGTGGAAGGCGAGGGTGAGGCCGATGGCGCGGAGGAAGTGCGAGATCGCCCACAGCAGCACAAGGCCGGCTGAGAATGGAACGGCGAACACGAGAAGGGCTGAGGCCTGGACGGTCCAGAACACGACCTGGGTGAGAGTCTTCATGGGAGGAGTGACAGCCGGAGAGACGTGACGCCGGAGAGGAGGACGGGGCGCTCAGCCCTCTTCTTCGTACTCTTCTTCCTCGGGCGGGCCGAGCCTGGTGGAGGGCCTGAGCGACTCTCGGAAGTCGTAGATCGGAAGGTCGCGCACGTGCATCGAGAGCGTGCACTGCGGCGACTTCGTCTCGACGACCACGGTGACCGGGCTGCCTTCCACGCCTTCGCGAAACGTGATCCGGCATCCACATGCGAGCCGCGCGTGCGTGAATCCCTTCAGCATCTGGCGCTCATCATAGCAGTACGTGGGAACGGTTGCAGGCCCAGCCGCCTGAGCTCAGAGTAACGACTCGATTTCCTTCTCGAAGACGTCCTTGCCAGTGAGGCCCGTATGCGTCGCGCAGATCTTGCCGTCGCGCGAAATCATCACGCTGACGGGGATACCGAGGATCGGCCCGTAGGCGTCCTGCACGGCGTCGTGCCCGAGCCCCTGCAGCACGGGATAGTTCATCCCCATCTCCTTCACGTAGGGCGCGAGCTTGTCGACCGGATCGTCGACCGAGACGCCAACCACCTGCAGCCCCTGTGCGCCGTACTTCTTCTGGAACTCGATGAAGTGCGGAATCTCGACCTTGCAGGGGCCGCACCAGGTGGCCCAGAAGTCGAGCAGGATGACCTTACCCTTGTAGCTCTGGAGCGAGACGTCCCTGCCCTCGACATCCTTCATGGTGAAGTCGAGATTGGCCGGCTTGGCGTCGGCTGGACACGACAGCATCGGCTCGGCGTTCGAATCCGAGGCGCCGACGACCGGCGCCTCCTGCCGCACCATCTCGGGATGGGCCTGCGTGAGCCACGGCATCTGCGTGGTGACAGTGAGTGCAGCGAGCGCGATGACGCCGACCGTGGCAATGGCCCAACGAATCTTCATGGACGTGTGACTCCTTCAGTCGTTAGCGGAGGGCGGTGCGTACGAGCGCTGTCATGCGCTCCATCTCCGGCGCCGACGCGTCGGTCACCAGCACGAACGTGCGATCACCCGCCGACCAGATGCGGGCCTGGTGTCCCAGGATCGTGACGAGTTCGTCCGCACGCGATTCGCGCGGCAGCATGAACAGCGACACCGGCTGGCCATGGTGCCGGTACATGATGTGCGCCGTCTTCCCTTCACCGTAGAGGCACGGCCGCGAGCCGACGAGGCTCACATGGTCGTCTTCAGAGATGTCCGGCAGACGCATGTGCCAGTCGAAGCCGTCAGCCATCGCCGTCTCCACCGACTCGGGCGAGTGCTGCGTGCCGAGCAGGGCATTCAACCGGAAGCACTTCTCGTGGTCCAGCGCGAGTTCGGCGGCGAGGACACGGGAGGAACTGCGGGTTGCCTGGTAGATGAAGGCGCCGGTGACGGCGAGGAGGAGGCTGGCGGCGAGGGCGTAGGGGGCAAGACGGGCTCGCCAGGCGGAAAGGGAGGCGACGCGGGCAGCGGTGCGGCTCGAGGCGAAGTCGACGACCGGAGACGTCGGCCGCGAGCACAACCCGGCGCATCGGGACTTGAGCGTGGCCGGCGCCTGCGGCGTCAAGTCGGCGCGCCTGGCCTGCATCAGCGAACGGATTGACCGCTCGACCGCTACCTTGGCCCGACAGGCAGGACAGGCGGCGATGTGCCGGGTCACCGTCTGCCGCTCGCCCTCGGGCAGGACGTCGTCGACGAACGGTGTCACGAGAGCATCGATGTGCGAGCACTCAGGCATTGACGGGTCTCAGGTGTTGTAAACGGTTGAACAGCATACGACGTCCCCGCGAGATGCGCGACATCACCGTCCCGACCGGGATACTCAGCATCCCGGCAATTTCGGCGTACGAAAACTCTTCCACATCCCGAAGCCAGACCGCCTCGCGGAACGCCTCGGGTAACTCGTCAACCGCCGCCTGGATTTCCGGCGCCAGCGCGTTCTTCAACAGCAGCGTCTCGGGGTCATCGACCCGTCCGGACATCCCGAACTGCGGCACCTCGGCTGCCTGATCGACAACGTCGCTGTCGACCGTGACCGTGTCGCGCGAACGGTCGCGCGACCGGTTGCGGGCGGTATTGTGCAGGATGGTGAACAGCCAGGCACGAAGATTCGTCCCTGCCGTAAAGCTGTCCGCGGCCCTGAAGGCCTTCAGATAGGTGTCCTGCACCAGATCATCCGCATCGGACGGCACCCGCGTCAGTCGCAGGGCAGTCCTGTAGAGGCTGTCCACGTATTCGAGGGCGTCGGTCTCGAACGCCGCCCGGGCGTGCGAGTCCGCGCCTGGCGATGCTGGTTTGACCGATGCCATGCGCTTATTCACCCGCGCGTCTCAAGGGTTAACCCCAGACCCGGATGATTTATTCCTGTATGGTAGTGCCCCGGGGCCCCGGCTGTCGCCTGGAGGTGTCGGCCGGTGCGACCCTCGGAGGACAACGCGCGTCTAAAACCTGAGTTCGGTCGCGGACCACGGTTTGCAGGAGCGCGAAACGTCGCTGTAAGGTCCGCCGCAGTTTTGGATTGCACCCTCTTCGAGGTACTGCTTATGCGCATGCGCGTCCCCTCGTGCCGGATGCCGGTCCGAGGCCCGCTGGTCGCCCTCGCCCTGTCTGTCGTGGTGTTGCTCACCGGCGCGGTCTCGGCGTCGGCGCAAACCCCGTTCGTGCCCTACTTCGGCAAGAACAACATTCACTACGACAACTTCGACTGGCACATCTACACGACGGATCACTTCGAGATCTATTACTACACGGATCTCGAAAAGCATCTCGAGCGGGTGGCCGGGTATGCCGAAGGGGCCTATCAGCAGGTCAGCTCCGATCTGAAACATGATTTGTCGTTCAAGGTCCCGCTGATCCTCTTCAAGACGCACAGCGAGTTCGAGCAGCAGAACGTCATTCCTGGCGCCGCGCAGGAAGGTGTCGGCGCCTTCGCCGAGCCGTTCCGCGACCGCATGCTGCTGCCGATCGACGATCCGCCAGACCGGCTCTATGGCCTCATCGCGCACGAGCTGACGCACATCTTCGAGTTCGACATCATCCCGCAGGGGCTCATTCGCCGCAGCGTGCCGCTATGGGTGAATGAAGGGCTTTCCGACTACGAGCGCGGTCAGTGGGCGCCGCTCGACCTGATGATGATCCGCGACGCCGCGGTGGCGGACATCGTCCCGAAGATGAGCGACCTGCAGGGCTACGGCAACAGCGGCAACCCGCGCCTCATCTACAACCTCGGTCACGCGGTGTTCGAGTTCATCGAGGCGAAGTATGGCAAGGAAGGCATTCGCCAGTTCCTGTTCGCGCTGCGCAAGAGCGTCATCGGCGGCGGTGAGGACGCCTACGAAGAAGCCTTCAAGATGAAGCCCGAGGAGTTCGACCAGGCCTTCGAGCGCTACCTGAAGGAACGCTTCAAGCCGTTCCGCGACAAGGAGCGTCCCGCCGACTACGGCCGCGACCTCGCGCCGAACCAGGAAAAGACCCAGTACGCGCAGGCGATGTCGATTACGCCGTCGCCGTCGGGCGACCTGCTGGCCGTGGTCACCATCAACCGCAAGGACGGCGAAGCGGACATCGTCCTGCTGTCGTCCAAGGACGGCTCGATGGTGCGCAACCTCACCGCAGGTTTCGACAAGAACTTCGGGTTCACGAACCTGGTGATGCTCGGGGAGCGCTGGAACACGATGCACTGGATGTCGTGGGCGCCGAAGGGCGACCGCCTGGCCTACTTCGTCCGCACCGAGAAGGAACGCACGTTGATCGTGCAGAACGTGCTGACGCGCAAGATCGAGGCGCGGATCGCGATGAAGACGGTGGACGAACCCGAGTCGCCAAGCTTCTCGCCCGATGGCCAGACGGTGGCATTCGCGGGCCTGCGCGGCGGCGTCGGCGACATCTTCACCGTGAACCTGAACACACAGGAGATCACGAACCTCACGACGGACGACTTCTTCGACTACGGGCCGAGCTACTCGATCGATGGCACCTACCTGGTCTACAACGCGCGGGTCAGCGGCAACCAGAAGCTGTTCCGCCTCGATGTCGACACGAAGAAGAAGACACAGCTCACGTTCGGCACCAACGACGAGACGGCGGCGCAGTTCTTCGACGATCACACGCTGCTCTTCTCGTCGACCGCCACCAACCCGAACCAGCCGCTCGA
>JBKJMH010000147.1:0-10145 GCA_046596625.1 Vicinamibacterales bacterium
CTGCTGCTCGACCCGGCGTTCATGAACATCGGCGAGGCGGAAGCGAGCACGATCACGCGGGTGCTGCGCACCGGCACGACGACCAACTTGCAGGCCGACGTCGACATCAACGTGAACTCCGCCATCTTCGGCGGCGATCGTGAGCAGGGCGGCGGTCTGAGCATGACCGCCGGCAAGGACATCAACGTCAACGACTTCATCGTCACCAACAACGGTGCGATCAACATGACCGCGACGCAGGGGACGGTGACGATCGCCGACGGCAAGGCGGTGTTCGCCGGTTCGGCGCCGATTACCGTGAACGCCAACGGCAATCTCAGCACCGGCCCGATGCTGACGAGCGGTGCGCTCTCCATCCGGTCGATCGCCGGATCGGTCGCCGTGAACACGTTCCTCGACGACCACACCGGTCCCGTCAGCATCAAGGCCGCAGGCAACGTGGACCTCAACCAGGCGATCGTGAACCTGGTGAGCGGCGCGTCGCTGACGGTGGATGCCGGCCAGGACGTGAACGTCAACGCGCAGGTCGATGGCCGCGGCGGCGTCGCCGGCGGCGCGGTGGCGCTGACCGCAGGACGCGACCTGAACGTGAACCAGGCGGTGGTCACCGACAACGGGAAGATCGCGCTGACGTCGACCAACGGCAACCTCAATACGGCCTCCGGCACGCCGCTGGTGAGCGGCTCGGCCGCGATGGTGCTGACGGCGCGCAACGATGTCACGATCGGCCCGATCAACGCCGGCACCCTGGCGATTACCGCGACGACCGGCACGGCCCACATCAACGGGCTAGTCGATTCGGCGACCGGGACCACGACGATCGGCGCCGGCACGGACGTGAACATCAACCAGGCCATCCTGAACGGTCAGACCGGCAGTGCGCTCGGGGTGACCGCCGGACGGGACGTCAATCTCAACGCGGTCATCGACGGCCGGAGCGGCGTGGCGGGCGGCCCGGTCGGCATCACCGCTGGCCGCAACCTGAACCTGAACGACTACGTCGTCACCAACAACGGCGTCGTCGGTCTGACGGCCACGACCGGCGCGCTCACCGTTGCCAGCGGCAAGGGCACGTTCTCCGGCAATGCGGCGATCACGATGAAGTCCGGCGGTGCGCTGACCACGGGCGTGGTGAGCGGCGGGTCGCTCGCGGCCACCTCCACCGGCGGAGCCGTGAACGTGAACGGCGTGATCGACGGGTCCACCGGCCGTGTGGAGTTGAACGCCGCGACCGACGTCAATATCAACCAGGCGGTGCTGAACACGCGCACCGGCAGTGCCTTCAACGCGTCGGCCGGGCGCGACGTGAACGTCAACGCGGTCGTCGACGGGCGCGGCGGAGCCACGGGCGGGACGGTCACGCTGAAGGCGTCACGCGACGTCGCGCTCAACAACTCCGTCGTCACCAACAACGGGACGATCGCGGCCAGTGCCACCGGCGGCACGCTGACGATGGCGTCGGGCACGGCGTTGGTGTCGGGCAACCAGGCGATCACGCTCGAGGCGAACGGCGATCTGACGACGCGCGGCATCAGCGGCGGCTCGCTGAGCGCGACGTCGCGTAACGGCTCGGTCATCGTCGACGGCGTCATCGACGGCAACACCGGCCGGGTGGATCTGGCCGCCGGCAAGGACGTCGCCATCAATGCCCCGGTGCTGAACACCCGCACGGGCGCGTCACTGAACGCGGCCGCTGGACAGAACGTGAACGTCAACGCCCCGATCGACGGCACAGGCGGTGCGGCGGGCGGCGCCGTGAACCTCACCGCCAACCAGAGCGTGAACGTGAACGCCGTGGTGGCCACGCACGACGCGGCGATTCGCCTGACGGCCATTAGTGGCACCGCCACCGTGGCGAACGGGGTCGGCCTCTACGCTGGCACCGGCGCCGTAGCGGTCGACGCGCTCGGCAACATTGCCACCGGCATCCTGACCGGCGGCGTGATGAACGTGACGTCGCGCGGCGGCGCGGTGAACGTCTCCGGGCAGGTGGCTGGCACCGGCGGCGCGATGACGATTGGCGCCGCAGGCGCGGTGAACATCAACCACGCCGTGACGAATTCCGGCATCGCGTCGCCGCTGACAGTGACCGCCGGCACCGACATCAATGTCAACGCGGCGGTCGGCCGGACGTCGGCCGGCACGCCGAGCAGCGCCGTGACGATGACGGCGGGACAGAACGTCACACTGAACGACAGTGTCGTGGCCGAGAACGCCGCCCTGACCGTCACTGCCACGAACGGCACGGTGACCACGGCCGCCACTGAAGGGCTCTATGCCGGCACGGGCAACATCAGCGTCACCGCTGGCCAGACCCTGTCCACGGGCATCACCGCCACCACCGGCACCGTGTCGCTGCGCTCGACAGCGGGCAGCATCAACGTCGACACCGAGATTGCCGGCACCACCGGCGCGGTGACGCTTGACGCCGCCACCGACGTAAACGTGAATCAGGGCATCGCGAACTCGCGCACCGATGCGCCGCTCAGCATTACGGCGGGGAACGACATCAACGTCAACGCGAAGCTCGATGGCCGTGATGCCGACCCGCCGACGCACGCCAGCAGCACCACGACGCTGGTCGCCGGGAACGACGTCAACCTCAACGAGGACGTCATCACGGTCGACAAGGCGCTTGCGGTGACCGCGACCAACGGCGCGGTGAACTGGGCTTCGGGTAACGGCCTGTTTGCCGGCACCGGCACCATTTCGGTCACCTCCGGCGAGACCATGAGCAATGGCATCACCACCACCACCGGTGCGCTGAACCTGACCTCGACCACGGGCGATCTCGACATCGCGCGGGCAATCGAAGACACCGTCGGCGACGTGACCCTCTCCGCCGGGCAGGACCTCAACGTCACGCAGGCCATCACGAACCTGAAGTCGGGCGCCGACCTGGTTGCAACCGCCGGGCGCGACATCAATGTGAGCGCGCTCATCGACGGTAGCAGCAGCGTGGTCGCGGGCGGCACCGTCACGATGACCGCGGACAACGACATCAACCTGACCGCGGCCGTCGTCACTGACAACGGTGCCGTGGATCTGACGGCAACCAACGGCTCGATCGTGGTGCCGGTTGGAACGGAAGTTGTTCAAGTCGTCAACCACCCGGCGCCGGTCGGCAACATCAACGAGATCACCACGCCGATGACGGCCATCATCTCGACCGGCAGCGCGAACGTCAGCCTCACGAGCGGCGATGACTTCATCCTGAGTTCGCCGGTGAAGACGACGGGCGCGCTCACCATCGCGTCCACCTATGGCGACGTGACGACCAATGCGCCTATCGCCGATCAGACCGGGGCGGTGACACTGAGCGCTGGCGACGCCCTGGTGATAAACCGTGAGATCAGGACGAATAACGCCGCTATCACCCTCAATGCCGGCGCCGGCGGGATCGTCATCAATACCCTCAACGACTACGACTACACGCTGACGTCGTCGGTCAACTCCGGCACGGCAAACCTGACGCTGAACTCCGGTGGCAACGTCGGGATAAACGATTCGCGGGGTATCGCCTCGAACGGCGGCACGGTGACGATCGACGCACGGGGGCAACTCCTGAGCGGAAGCATTGGCGACGCGCTCACGGGCACCGGCCGCCCGAGCATGGTGAGCCTGACGGCCGACGGCGGCATCGTCTCATTCACGACCGGCTACGCCGGCGAAGTGAATGCGACGTCGTCCGGCGGCTCCATCAATCTCTATGTCGCCGGACCGGGCAAGCTTCGGGTCACCACGGGCACACCCGGAACGACAGACTGCCCGACGTGCGACATCGCGGTGACGGGCGGCTCGGTCAATTCGACGATCGGACCAGACGTCGTGCTCAACGCGGGCGGCTCGATCAACATGCCCTACTTCTTCGCGCCAGGGACCGTCGATTTCACGGCGCGAAGCGGCGACATCAACCTGACCTACGGCGCGACCATCGGCAACTCGTTCGTCGGCGTCGCCGGACGCGACGTGCTGCTGCGCAAGGTGCTGTGGGCAGGTGCGGCTCCGAACGCTGCCACCGGCGGGCCGCTGACGCTGACTGCCGGACGCGATCTCGTGGCGGCGTCCGATTCCGAGATTCACGTGACGAACGGCGCGCTGACCTTCGTGGCGAACCGCAACCTGACGCTGTACCTGGTGGAAACGCTGAAGGCGGTCAGCCTGACCGCGACCACGGGCAACATCACGCTCAACAACGACCTTGGACCGCACATCGCGAACGGCACCTCGTGGCCGGACTTCAACCCGACCGACAAGGGCGTGGCGTCGCTCACCATGCTGGCGGGTGGAAACATCACGATGCAGGGAGCGCGCGCCGAGGGCGCCATCAGCATCACCGCTACCGGCAACCTTACCGCGGCCAGGGCGATTACCTCGGTCCTGGGAGGAGCGTCCGTCACCCTGAACATTGGCGGCACCTCGACGCTGAATCAGGCGGTCCCGATCGGATTCCAGAACCAGGTTGATTATCCCAACGCCGTCTCTCCGGTCGGTCCTCCAGGACCCAAGTCGCCGCTGCCGGGCGATCCGACCGCCGCGTCGAACGCCGCTGCCGGCCTCCCGGCGTTCGCCGAGATCCCGGTGTCAGCGTCCAACCAGAACGTCGGTGCGGTGATTCAGCCCGGCGCCGCCAACGGCGCCTTCGGCCTCGCCGGTCTGGCCGGCGGCGCCAGCGCACCGAACGGCACGAGCGGCTCCACCGGTCGTCCGACGGTGCCGAGTGGACCCGGCGCCGGCCAGGCCAGTGGCTCGTCGGATCCGGGGACGGCGGACACCGCGGCGGCCCTCCGCACCGCCGGCGAGTCGTGTGGTGAGCAGAGCAGCGGCGACACCGGCCTCGACGCGGTAGCGCCGACGCAGGGTGCCGAAGCAGCGAACCAGACCAGGGCCGCCTGTCCTCCGGCAGACGCGGCAGCTCAGACCGCGGCAGCTGCCCCCGGTGGGACGACAACCCCGACTGGCCCTGTCGGCTCCGATGACGCGCCTGCAACTCCCCCTGATGCCCCTATCGGCGGCCACCAGCAGTAACATCGTTCCCGCGCGCGTGCGGCCTTTCGAGGCCGCCGCGTCTACCTCTCGAAGCCCGGAAATCAGGAAGCCCCTTCCCGCGCAAAGCCGGGAGCGGAAAGTGCCGATAGGACAGCGGTGAACGTGCGCATGTTTTCAGGAGCGAAGGCCGCCGCAGCTGTGCTCGGGCTGGTCCTGCTGGCCGGGGCGCCCGCTTGGGCTCAGACGACCGCACCGATCCTCCGCGTCGAGACCGGCATGCACACCACCCTCATTCGCCGGGTGGTCGTGGATGCGCCGCGCAACCGGCTGATCACCGCCTCTGACGACAAGACCGTGCGGATCTGGCAGATGCCGGAGGCGCGACTCCTCAACATCCTGCGCGTGCCGATCGACGGCGGCCACGAAGGGCAGATCTTCGCGCTGGCCGTCTCGCCGGACGGGAAGACCGTGGCTGCCGCGGGATGGACCGGCTGGGACTGGGACCATCAGGGTTCCATCTACCTCTTCGACGTCGCGACCGGCGACCTTGTCAGGCGCTACGGCGGACTCAACGAGACCGTCGGTGCAATGGTCTGGACGCCGGACGGACAGTACCTGGCGGTTGGCCTGCAGAGCCGCGGCGGGCTGCGGGTGCTGCGCGCCGATACGGGCGAGGTGGTGGCGAGCGATCCACAATACAACGACAAGCTGCTCGACATCGACGTCAGCCCGCAGGGGCGCATTGTGGCTGTGTCGTTCGACGGCATGGTTCGGCTCTATGCCCCGCCAGACTTCAGGCTGATCGGCCGCCGCGTCATCCCCGGCGCCAAGCGCCCAATCTCGGTCCGCTTCTCCCCGGACGGTGAACTGCTCGCACTCGGCTTCATCGATGCGCCGGTCGTCACCGTGGCGTCGGGGCGCGACCTGTCGCTGCTGTACCAACCATCCGCCGCGGGGATCGCCAATCAGGTGAATTTTTCGACGGTCGTGTGGTCGTCCGACGGTCAGTACCTGTACGCCGGAGGCGATTTCAGCGGCAGCGGGCTCAACCCGCTCTATCGCTGGCCGGACGTCGGACGTGGGCAACCGCAGCGCTTTCCGCTGATGCGCAACCGCATCACCGAGATCCAGCAGATGGCCAACGGACAGATTGCGTTTGCGGCCGAAGACCCCGGGCTGGGCATTCTCGATGCGGACGGCAGGCTGGTCGGCTTCCGCGGGCCCGACATCGTGAACTTCAGTGCCGCCCGGACCGACGTACAGGTGTCGCCGGACGGCGCGGTGGTCGCCTATCCCCTGACACCTGACGCCTCGCTGCGTCACAGCTTCGCGGTGCTCGGCCCAGGCGATCAGGTCACGGCCACTGCACCGGCGGTTCCGGTGTTCCCTCCACGCCTCACGGCCCCCGGCGTCACCGTTGACGGCTGGGCGAACGGCTACACGCCGACGATCAACGGCAAGTCGCCCGAACTCGACGACTACGAGATCGCGCGGTCGTACGCGATTGCGCCCGACGCGAAGAGCGTGCTGCTCGGCACCGAGTGGGCCGTTCGCCGGCTGGACCTGGACGCGAAGGAAGTCTGGAGCCAGAACCTGCCGGCTGTGGCCTGGAGCGTGAACATCAGCCAGAACGGGCAGATGGCGATCGCGGCTCTCTCGGACGGCACCATCCGCTGGTACCGGTGGAGCGACGGCAAGGAGATCGTCTCCTACTTTCCTCACGGCAACGGCGTCGACTGGATGGCCTGGATGCCGGATGGCTACTACACCTCGTCGGTGAATGGCGACAACTACGTCGGCTGGCATCTCAATCGTGGCAAGGATCTCGCGCCCGACTTCTACCGCGCGGTGCAGTTCGACCGCATCCTCTATCGCCCCGACGTCGTGAACAACGCGTTCAGCGAGGCGCTGGGGCCGAGCGGCGCACAGGCAGCGTCGACGGTGGCTGATGCCACGTTCACGATCGACCGGCTGCGCCAGATCGCGCCGCCGCGCCTCAGGCTCCTGCCGCCCGCCCTGCGCGGCCTGGCCGAGGGACGGCCGCAAGCCACCCTGCAGATCCAGGGCGAACGGAACGCTCTCGCCATCAAGGACTACGCGGTGTTCGTGAACGGCGTGCCGGTCACCCCGAGCCGCGAACGCGGACTCTCCGGCGGCGACACCGACCGCTTCAGCCGCACGATCGAGATCGACCTGCCCGCGCAAACGAACGACATCCGCGTCGAAGCGTTCAACGGCGTGTCGATGGGCACGGCCGAAACCTGGATTGGCCTGCCGTCGAGCGTGACGCCAGCCAAGGTCGACGGCAACCTCTATGTGCTGGCCATCGGCGTGAATGCATTCCCGAACCTGCCCGCCAGCCTGAACCTCGCGTTCGCCGCGCAGGACGCGGAAGGCATGGCCGGCACGCTCGAGCGCCGCGGTGCCGGGCATTACGCGAAGTCCTTCGTGAAGCTGCTCTCCGATGAGAGCGCCGACAAGCCCACCCGGGAAGCGATTCTCGCCGCGCTCGAGTTCGTGCAGCAGGGCGGCGCGAACGACACGGTCGTCGTCTTTCTCGCGTCGCACGGGATCACCGATCCTTCCGGCAACTACTACTTCGTTCCGCGCGACGTCGAGCGGCGCGACATCGTGGCGGCGCAGCGCGGGCAGGGCGGCGCGTCGCTGGTGTCGTGGACGGCGTTCTTCGAGGCGCTGCGAGGCGCCGCCGGACGCCGCTTGCTGATCGTCGATACCTGCCACGCCGGAAGCGCGGAAGGGAGCTTCGACGCGCACTCGCTGATGAAGCGGTCGGCGTCGTCTCTCTTCCCGCTCATCGTCGCGTCGAAGGGCGAGGAGAAGTCGCAGGAGTACGCGCCCGGGCAGCACGGGTTGTTCACCTACGCGCTGATGAACGCGCTGGCGCCCGCCGCCGATGCCGACGGCGACCTGCTGGTGTCGCTGCGCGAAGCGTTCAAGTTCGCGCTGCCGATCGTCGAGGATCTGCGCGACAAGACGGCCGGCGGCCAGACGCCGCAGATGGTGGTGCCGCCGGTGCTCGGCGACGTCGCCCTCGTGGGCGCGGACAACTAGTGTCGAACCCGCCCGATTCCCCGGCGGGCGCCGCGCCCGCAACAGTGGCCGACCGCTCCGACGCGTCCAGTCGTCCACCCGTCAGCGGCCCGCCGGCGCGGCCGCGCGAGTCGTGGAACGCCCGCCTGAAGCGCAGTCGCTTCCCGCTCTTCGTCATCCTGGCGTCGATGCTGGTGGCCGAAGCCGGTCACTGGTCGGGCGTCTTGAGCCCGGTCGAACACCTCTACTCCGACCTGTGGCACCGTGCGAGCGGCGTCCGCTTCACACCCGAGCACGTGGCGCTGGTTGTCGTCGACGACCAGTCGCTGGCCGAACACGGCGATATCCCGATGGTGTTCTGGACTCCGCTGTTCGCGCGCGCCGCAAGGACGCTGCGCGAAGCGGGCGCCACGGTCATCGGCGTCGACTTCCTCTTCGGCTTCACGCCGGAAGACTGGATCAGCAAGCTGAACCTGTCGGGCACCGACGTGTTGCGCGACTATGACCTGCCGTTCAGGCAGGAACTGAATCAGGGAAAAATGGTGCTGGCTGGCGCCATTGTGCGCGGCGTACCCGGTCAGCCGGACAACGTGCTGCTGGCGCACACCGACTACCTGCTGTCGCTGCCCAGCACCGACTTCGCCAGCCATGTCGGCTTCGCCGACCTGGTGACCGACTCCGACGGCGGCGTACGCGCCTTCGAGGTCGCGCCCTCTGTGAAGCTGCCTCCCGAGTTGGCCGAAGGAGCACCGCGGCTGGCGCTCGCGTCGCTGCTGGCCGCGAGAGCCGGGAATCTGGACAACGCGGCGGCCACGTGGGAAGTAGGAGGCCGCACGCTGGCGACGACCGAACCGCACATCATCAGCTACGCCGGTCCGTCCGGCACGGTGCCCCGCGTCTCGCTCTCGCGCGTGCTGGCGGACGATGCGTTGAAGGACCCGTCGGTGCAGGCGCTGCGCGGCAAGGTGGTGATTATCGGCGGCGACTACCAGGGCATGAACGACGTCCACACGACGCCGTACAGCGGCCGGCTGATTACCGGCGGCGACGGCCTCATGGCGGGTGTCGAAATCCAGGCCAACATCGTCGAGACGGTGCTGTCGGGCCGCGATACGCGGGAGGCCCCGGCCTGGCTCCGGTATCTGCTGCTCTTCACGTTCATCGCTTTCACCACCCATGCCTATCGCCGGCGGTCGCCGTGGACCGGCCTGGCCGAACTCGGCCTCGGCCTGGGCGTGACGCTTGTCCTCTGCTTCGCGGCGTTCCAGCGCTTCTGGCTCGTGCCCGCCGCGACGTTGCAGCTCGGGCTGATGTCGGCCTACCTGCTCGCGTTCAGCGAACGGCTCACCAGCGAAGAACGCGACAAAGCTCGCGTCAAAACGATGTTCAAGGGCTATGTGTCGGACAGCGTGGTGGACATGCTGCTCAGCTCGGAACGCCGGCTCGACCTCGAAGGTCAGTCGATGCACATCACCGTGCTGTTCTCGGACATCCGCCAGTTCACCACGATCAGCGAGAAGCTGACGCCTCGCGAAACGGTGGAGTTTCTTAACGCGTACTACGCACGCGTGGTGGCGGTGATTCTGGAAGAAGGCGGCCGCATCGACAAGTTCATCGGCGATGCCGTGATGGCGGAGTTCGGCGTCCCCTATCCGTTCCCCGATCACGCGCATCGCGCGCTGTCGGCGGCCGTGAAGATTCGGAGGGTGGCCGGCGAATTCCAGGAATGGATGCACAACCGCTTCCCCGACCGCGACATCCCGGAGTTCCACGTCGGTGTCGGCATCCACACCGGTGACGCCGTCGTCGGCAACGTCGGATCGGAAGCACGGATGGAATACACGGCGGTGGGCGACACCGTGAACGTGGCTTCACGGCTCGAGAGCGAGACGAAGTACCTCAACTGCGTGATTGCGGCCAGCGCCCAGGTCGTCCTGGAAGCCGGCGGCGAGATCGAGACCGGACTGCACGATACTGTCCGTGTGAAGGGACGGCTTGAACCGGTTGAGGTTTATGAGATCATCGATGTCCGGAAGTAAGGGGAGCCTCATGCTGCGCAAAATCGGATTGTTCATGCTGCTCGCGTGTTCGCTCGCGGGCGTGGC
>JBKJMH010000212.1:0-17072 GCA_046596625.1 Vicinamibacterales bacterium
GTGGTCAGCACCGTGGTGCTCCTGGCGATCGCAATCTTCGCCTCGCTTCGCATCGACCTCGGTCCGTCCATCCGTGCGCTGGCGGAACGCGAAGGCTCGAAGCAGATCCAGCGGCCGCTGCACATCGGCCGCCTCTCGATCCGGGTCGCCCGCGGGCGGGTGGAAGTGAACGACGTGCGCATCGACGGGGTGAAGCCGGAAGACCGTCCGTTCTTCGAGGCGAAGCTGCTGTCGGTGTCGCTCGACTGGAGCAGGATCGTCCAGCGCCGGCCGGAGATTCTCATCACCTCCGCCGAACTCGCCGACTGGCACATGCTGGTCGAGAAGTGGCCCGGCACCGACAGCTTCCTCCGCATGCGGAGGAACCCCAACCCGGGCCCGCCGGGGCCGCGCCGCTTCGTCAGTACGCTGCGCTCCCTGCGTGCCCATCGCGGTCAGTTCACCTACGAGGATCACGAGACCCCGTGGGGGATCGTGGCCCCGAACATCGACATCACCATCACCAACAGCCGCGGCTACAACGGCGACGCGACGTTCACGGGCGGGCTGGTCACCATCCAGAACTATGTGCCGATGTCGGCCGACCTCGATGCCCACTTCTCGATCGACGGTTCGACGATCCGGATGGACCGCATCAACATGCGCACCGACGGCGCGGTGAGCAGCGCGAAGGGCGAGCTGGACGGCAGCAAGTGGCCCGAGATGACCTATCAGGTGACGTCGCGCCTGCAGTTCCAGCGCATGCGCGAGCTGTTCTTCAAGAACGAGCCCTGGGTGCTCAGCGGCGACGGCAACTTCGACGGCCAGTTCCATCTGTACAAAGGGGGCCACGACCTCACCGGCACCTTCACTTCGGATGTCGCGGGCCTCTACGACTATCGGTTCCCCGAGCTGCACGGCTCGCTCCACTGGAACCGCAAGTTCTTCAGGGTGATGAACGCGGGCTCGAAATTCTCCGGCGGCAACGCCCGCTTCACCTTCGATATCGCGCCGCTGAGCGACCCCATCAAGCCAACCGGACGCTTCGACGCCGAGTACGAAAACCTCGATGTTGCACAGTTGAGCGATTTCTATGCGCTCGCAGGCGTACGCTTCGACGGCCGTGCGAGCGGCCGCAACCTGATCGAGTGGCCGATGGGCCGCTTCGGCGAGCATCGCGGCGACGGCCACGTCGTCGTCACGGCGCCCGCCGGTGCCACGCCCATGGTGGCCTCCCTCGACGCGGTGCGTGCCGCCGACCCGAGTCACTCGCGCCACGACTGGGGGCCGTTCCTGCCCTCGCCGCTGGCGGGTCACCTGCCGGTGGCTGGGGCGGTGACCTACAGGTTCGGGCCCGACACGGTCGACGTCAGCGGCGGAGAATTGGCCACCGAGAAGACCCACGTGTCGTTCCAGGGGCGCACGCGTTGGGCGGAGGACGCGAACGTCGGCTTCCACGTGACGAGCGCCGACTGGCAGGAGAGCGATCAGGTGCTGGCCGGCATCCTCACCAACTTCGGCTCGAGAACCGGAACGGTGGCGATCGGCGGACGTGGCGCGTTCGATGGTGGCCTGACGGGTCCGTTCCGCAAGCCGCGCATCGAAGGCGAGTTCATCGGCGAGGACCTGCGCGCCTGGGACACGCTCTGGGGTGACGGCACCGCGCACATCGTCGTCGAGAACGGCTACGTGACGGTGACGGACGGGCTCATCCGCAATGACGGGTCGGAGATACGCGCCGAAGGGCTCTACTCGCTCGGCTATCCGAGAAGCGACCACGGCGAGGAGCTGAACGCGCGCGTCCGCATCAGCAATCGCGACCTCGACAGCCTGCGCCATGCATTCGAACTCGACGACTGGCCGGTGTCCGGCAAACTGGGCGGCGAATTCCACCTCACGGGTAATTACCTGACACCGATCGGGTTCGGCGCCATGACGCTGGACGACGGCGTCGCGTACGACGAGCCGTTCCAGAAGGCGAGCGCCAACCTGCGGTTCGACGGCAAGGGCGTGCGGCTGGACAACGTGCAGCTCGCGAAGGCCACGGGCAGTGTCACGGCTACAGCCTACGTCGGCTGGGACGGCACCTACTCGTTCAACGCCGACGGGCGTCGCATTCCGGCCGAACGCATCAGGATGCTCGAGTACCCGACCGTCCAGCCGTCGGGGCTCATCGACTTCACCGCGGCGGGCAACGGCATCTTCGACGTCCCGCGCTACGACGTGCGCTTCCGCATGAACAACCTGGCGGTGGCCCAGGAGCCGGTCGGGCTCCTCACTGGCACGATGGCCCTGCGCGGCACGGACGTCAACGTCGAGCTCGAAGCCTCGTCGGAGAAACTGGCGCTCACGGGCACGGGGCGGTGGTCGCTCGAACCTGGCTATGACGCCGACCTGACCTTCCGCTTCCACGACAGCCCGCTCGATCCCTACGCGCGCCTGTTCATGCCGACGCTGTCGCCCTCGACGACCGCCGTGGCGAGCGGTACGATCCGCGTCAGCGGTCCGCTGGAGCGCATGAACGAGGTGCGGGTCGACGCGACGGTCGATCGCCTCGAGATGGCGCTGTTCGATTACGGCATCCGCATCCCGCGCCCCATCCGCCTGACGATGGACAAGCAGGTGGTGACCGTCGAGGACTTCCAGCTGGTCGGCGACCAGACCCAGCTGTCGATCGGCGGTTCGGTGTCGCTCGGCGAGGAACGCATTGCGCTGCGCGCCAACGGCGACGCCAATCTCGGCATCCTCCAGGGGTTCATGCGCGACGTCCGCGGCGCGGGTCACGCCACACTGACCGCCGCCATCGACGGCCCGATGTACGAGCCGGTGTTCAGCGGCAGCGCCATCATTGTCGACGGCCGCGTGCGGCACTTCTCGCTGCCCAACTCGCTCGACTCGATCAACGGCGCCATCCGCTTCGACTCGCGCGGCATCCGTCTGGATGACATCACCGCCACCATGGGCGGCGGCCGCGTGCAGTTCGGCGGCCGCATCGCACTCGATGGTTACGCGCCGGGCGACCTGAGCGTGACGGTGCGCGGCGAGGACATGCACCTCCGCTATCCCGAGGGCATTCGCTCCACCGTCGATGCCGATCTGGCGCTGCGCGGCAACGTGCAGGCACTCACGCTCGGCGGTGTTGTCCGGGTGAAGCAGGCGCTCTGGACGCGCCGGATCGATCCGGGCGGCGGCCTGCTCGACTTCGGCTCGGGACGCTCGGCCACCGACCTGGCGCCGACTCCGGCAACGAGCACCATTCCGCTGCGCTTCGATCTCGAAGTGGTGGTGCCGTCGAGCCTGCGCATCGAGAACAATCTGGCTCGGCTGGTGGCCAGCGCTGACCTGCAGTTGCGCGGCACCTACGACCGCCCGGTGCTGTTCGGGCGCGCCGAAGTGGACCGCGGCGAGGTGACGTTCGAAGGCCGCCGCTACCTGGTGACCCGCGGCAACATCGACTTCACCAACCCGTCGCGGATCGAGCCGTTCTTCGACGTCGAGGCGCAGACGCGGGTCCGCATTCCCGGGCAGACCTATCAGGTGATTGTGCGCGCCGTCGGCACGCTCGACCGGCTGCAGCCGGAGCTGAGTTCCGATCCGCCGCTGCCGGCCGCCGACGTGCTGGCGCTGCTGTTCAGTGACGTCCGCAGGCAGCAGGGGCCCGGCGATGCCGAGCTGCGGGCGCTGCAGAACCCGAACGAGCGCCAGCGCGACATCCTGACGACGCGAGCGACGCAGTTGCTCGCCAATCCGGTCGCGTCGGAAGTGGGCCGTGTCGTCGAGCAGACCTTCGGTGTCGATACCTTCCAGGTGACGCCGTCGCTGATCGACCCGTATAACCAATCGACGGGCCGCGTCAACCCGTCGGCGCGCGTCACCATCGGCAAGCGCATCTCGGACCGCGTCTACCTCACCTTCTCGCGCAGCCTGAGCACTTCGCTGAACGACCAGATCCTCCTGCTCGAGTACGACGAGAGCGACCGGCTGTCGTGGATCCTGTCGCGCAACGAGGACTCGACCTACGCGATCGAGGTTCGTGTGAGGCACGCCTTCTGATGGCGCGTCGACACGTCCTCGCGGCTCTCGGGCTCGTCTGTGGGCTGGCCTTCCCGCCGGCGGTTCACGCCGACGTCGCGGACTACCTGGGCCAGCCGATCACGGCCGTGTCGGTGGAGGTGGAGGGACGAGTGGCCTCCGACCCACGCCTGCTCCCGCTCATCGAGACCGCCGCGGGACAGGCGCTCGGCATGCGGGCCGTTCGCGAGTCGATTGCGCATCTGTTCAGCCTTGGTGTCTACGAGGACGTTCAGGTGCAGGCCTCTGCGTCCGCCGCGGGCGTCGCCCTCGTCTACGCCCTGGTCCCATTGCATCCGGTGGCGTCGGTCGGTTTCAGCGGTGGCGACGGGCCGGGCATCGACGAGGGGCGGTTGCGCCAGTTGATCGTCGACCGCTTCGGTCGCACGCCGCGCGCCGCCCGAGCGCCGGAGATGGCACGCGCCGTCGAAGAGGCGTTGCACGACGTTGGCTACCTGCGCGCCCGAGTCACGCCGCGGGCCGACGTCGAGCACAGCCCTGAGCGCACCCACCTTATGTTCGCCATCGAGGCCGGACCGCGCGCGCGCCTTGGGGCGGTGACGGTGGAAGGCACGCCCGGCGTCTCGCAGGCTGCACTGCTGGAACGACTCGAGGTTGCGGTGGGGCAGCCGTGGGAGCGCGAACGCATCGCGGGCCGTATCGAGCGCTACCTGCAGCAGCAGCGACGCCGTGGCTTCTACGAGGCGCGGCTGTCGGCATCGTCCTCGTTCGCCGATGACGGGCGAGCCGTGAACCTCCGGCTGACGGCCCTGCAGGGCCCTCTCGTCCGTGTGGTCTTTGCCGGCGACGTCGTTCCAGCGGGTCGGCGCGACGAGCTGGCACCAGTGGCCCGTGAAGGGTCGGCCGACGAAGACCTGCTCGAGGATTCGAGCAACCGCATCGAGGAGTTCTTTCGCACGCAGGGCTACCGCGACGCGTTGGCTCCGCACACACGCCACGCGACCGATGGACAGCTGGTCGTCACCTTCACCGTGGCGAAAGGCGCACAGTACCGCGTCGGCTCGGTCGAGATTTCCGGGAGCACGGCCGTGACGGCTGCGGAACTCGCGTCGCGGCTGCGCGTGCGAGCCGGACAGCCGTTCTCCGCCGCGGCGCTCGACGCCGACCTGACGCAGCTCGAAGAGGCCTACCGCCGCATCGGTTTCGCGTCGGCGCGCGCCGACGCCATGACCGCGCCGCAACCAGCCGCTGGCGACCAGCACGTGCCGGTGGCCATTCGCATCCAGATCGCCGAGAACCTGCAGACCGTCGTGAACTCGGTGCGCGTCGAAGGCAACGCCAGCGTGCCCGAGGGTGAACTCACTGGCGTCTTCGCACTCGGTCCAGGTCAGCCGTACTCCATCGGGCGCCTGGCTGTCGATCGCGATGCGCTCGAACTGAAGTACGCCAACCTCGGCTACCAGAGCGCGACCGTCGAGGCGCGTCCCGGCATCAGCACCGACTCGCGCCGCGCCGATGTTGTGTTTGTCGTGCGCGAAGGCCCGCGCATCGTCGTCGATCACGTGCTGATCGTCGGCAACACACGCACGAAGACCGCCACGATCGAGCGCGAGTTGCGCCTGAAAGCCGGCGACCCGATCGGGCTCGAGGCGATCAGCGAGAGCCAGCGGCGGCTGGCGGCACTTGGGCTGTTCCGCCGCGCCCGCATCACGCAGCTCGGACGGGGCGACGAGACCCAGCGCGACCTGCTGGTGACCATCGAGGAGGCGCCGCTGACAACGATTGGGTGGGGCGGCGGCTTCGAGGTGCGTCCCCGCGTCGTCCGTACGGACGACGTCGCGACCGAGAAGCTCGAGTTTGCGCCGCGCGCGTCCTTCGAGGTCGGGCGCCGTAACCTGTTCGGCACGAACCGCTCGGTGAACGTTTTTACCAGCGCCAGTCTGCACCCGCGCGATTCACCGGTGTTCGCTAACCAGGATCCAGCCGTCAGCACCGACACCGGTGGCTGGGGGTTCCCCGAATACCGCGTGCTCGGACAGTTCCGACAGCCGCGGGTGCTCGGGTCGAATGCCGACTTCCGCGTGACCGGCACGGTGGAGCAGCAGATCCGGTCCAGCTTCAACTTCTCGCGTCGGAGTACCGCAGCGGAACTGGCCATCCGGTTGCCACGGAACATGAGCGCCAGCGGCGGCTACCAGATTCAGCGTACGCGCGTGTTCAACCAGAACGTCAAGGAATCAGAACAGCGCGACATCGATCGGCTGTTCCCGAAGGTGCGCCTGTCGTCGTTCCTCGGCTCGGTCATTCGCGACACGCGCAACGATCCGGTCGACCCGACCGCTGGTCAGTACGTGAGTGCCAACGGTCAGTTGGCCGGCCGGGCGATCGGCTCCGAAGTCGGCTTTCTCAAGTCGTTCTTCACCGTGCAGGCCTTCCGCACGCTGCCCGGGCAGCGAGGCGTGGTGGTGGCGGCAAGCACGCGGCTGGGTGCGGCGGTCGGCTTCCCAAGCGCCGCCGGTTCGAGGGACCTCCCGGCGAGCGAGCGATTCTTCGCTGGCGGCGACACCACGGTGCGTGGCTTTGCGCTCGATCGGCTCGGCGTGCGGCACGATCCCGCCCGTGAGTCCGACACCATCGACAGCGCCGGGTTCCCGCTCGGCGGCAATGCCCTGGTGCTGCTCAACGGCGAACTGCGCATACCGGTGCGGAACGGCGTCAAGCTCGTGACGTTTGCCGACGTCGGCAACGTCTTCAAGACCGTGTCCGAGGTGAGCGGCCGCGATCTGCGCACGGCGCTGGGCCTCGGCTTCCGCTACAAGTCGCCAGTTGGCCCGATTCGTTTCGACCTTGGCTTCAAGGTGCCGCGACGCACCGACGAATCGCGCGTCGAGTGGTTCATCACGTTCGGAGAAGCGTTCTGAGCACCGGGGTCATGTCGTGGCAACGCCTGGCTGGGCGGATGCGTCACGGTCTGCGTGCCGGCCTGTTCGCCGCGGTCGTGTGTGCCGGCGTGACGCGGGCTGCGGCGCAAGGCGAGGTGATCGACCGCGTGCTCGCCGTGGCTGGCGGCGAGGTAATTACCCTCAGCGACGTGCGCGCGGCGCGGGAACTTGGCCGCGTCGATGTCGGCACGGCCGTCGACCCGGTGCGTGCCGTGCTCTCGCAACTCACCGATAGGGCGCTGGTGCTGGCCGAGGTGAATCGCTTTGCGCCGCCGGAGCCGACGGCCGCGGCCCTGGACGAGGCGCTCGCTTCGGTGACGGCGCGCTTTGCCTCGGCGTCGGTGTTCGAGGCGGTGCTGGTGCGTCTCGGTGTCGACCGCTCGTTCGTGCGGGAACTGCTTCGCGAAGACCTGAGAATTCGCGCTTATCTCGACCAGCGCTTCACGGCCGATACACCTGTCGCGCGGCAAACGCTGGTGGACGAGTGGATTGCAAGCTTGCGCCGGCGGTCGGATGTGGTCGATCTCTACGCGCCGGAGGTCAACGTCCGAACGCCAGATACTGCGCCACCTGGAGGACGTTGAAGCCCGCGTGGCTCACAACCGGAGCGCCGACTGAACGCCGCCTGAGATAGACCGTACCCCAGAATGCCCCGAGCGCCGCCGTGGCCACGACGGCATCCGCACCCTGCACGAAGTGCCCGGCGCCGAACGCCGCGCTGGTGACGACCAGGCCGACCCGCGGACCGCCCAGCCAGCGTTCGAAGCGTCGCAGCAGGAACGCCCGCTGCACCTCCTCGCGAACGCCGCCGGCGATGATCAGGACGACCGCGAACAGGGCGGCGTCCTTCGGCGTGCGCACCAGATCCTGCAGCGGATTGTGCGGGACGGTGTGCAGCCACGGCGCCATCGCCTGCAGCGCCAGCATGACCACCACCGCGATCGCAAAGGCCGCGATGATGAGCGGCACGCCGGCCCAGGCTTCTGCGCCTACAGGGTGAGCGCCGAAGAGCACCTCGCGAGGGCTCTCCCCCCTGACGCGCAGGAAGAAAACGATCAGGCCAATCAGGAAGACCGAGTCAAGTAGCGAGATGGCGGCGACGTAGCCCAGGCTGAACGTTCCGCCAGCCTGGGGTCGCAGACCGAAAGCCGCAAACGTGGCGGCCAGCGCGACCTGCGTCGGGTAATCGGAGCAGATCAATACCTCCAGCAGTGCCGTGGCTCGTTCCGCCAGCGTGGGCGTGGGGGCCGGGGTTGCCGACGTGGCGTCACCGGAGTCCGGCGCCTGCGCGTCCATAGTCTCCAAGCGTACCCCGGCCTAGCCGCGCGGGACTCGGATGCTGATGGCCTGCGACAGTCGGACCGACACCGTCGCACCTCGTCCGAGCCGCACTTCTTCGCCGCGTGTCGACATCACCACCGCGCCGCCAGCGCCTGCGCCTACCCCGGTGCCGATGGCTGCACCCTTCTTCCCACCAATAATCCCGCCGACGATGGCGCCACCAAGCGCGCCGCCACCGACCTTCGCGGCATCCGTCCGCTTCGTGGCTCTCGCCGTCCTGGACACGGACGATGTCTCGATGCGGTAGCGCTCGCCGTCGTCGGTGCGCGTCAACTCATGAAAGCGGAACGCGATGTGCGCGAGTCCCTTCACCTTCCCGGCCCGTTCCACGTCGGTTATCGACCCGGCAACGACGCTCCCGAGCGGGATCGCCCCGATGCCGTTCACGGACACCGTCTTCGCCAGGTGCGCCCGCACGGGCGCCTCGATACGGCTCGCATCCGACGCGACCGGCGTGTCGAGCACGAGTGACAGTTCGGTCCCGGCCGGCACGGTCACCTCGTCGAACGTCGGCGCTGCGGGCGCCCCCTGGGCCGCAGCGGCGGCCGCGGCGCCAGCGGATGGCAGGGATGAGGCGGGCGTCAGCGCCGGCCCGCCCGCCACCGTCGGCGCACCGGCGGACATGGTCGGCTGTGCGGTGCTGCCCGCGGGGTTGGCGCTCGCTGTCTGGCCGCCCGGTGACGTGGCGGGTGGCTCGGCCATCGCTGTTGTCGAACCGGCAGAGCCCGCGACATCGTGCTGTTGTCCCGATGCCGTTCCTGACTGGGCCTGATTGCAGGCACTCGCAGCGACACTCAAAACCAGCACAACAATTGCACATTGGCGCATATTACCTCTCCTGCTGGGACGATACCGCACCGCACGCCTTAACGGTAGAGGTTTTCGTATCAACAACTTACGGTGAAGGGACCTGCGGTTGCGCGCGAGAGCCGCGTAGGCGCACAATGTAAAAATGACACTGCTGGGCGAGACCACCACCACACCCCACGCCGTTGCCGAGCGGGTGCTGATCGTCGAAGACGATACGTCGGCCCGCGTCGGTCTCGAACAACTTGTCCGGAGCTGGGGCTTCCTCGCGGAGTCTGCGGGCGACGGTGAGGAAGGACTCGAGAAGGTCACCTCGTTCCGTCCCGCCATCGTCATCACCGATCTGGTGATGCCTCGGCTCGACGGGCTCGGTCTGCTGCGCGCGCTGCAGGCGCAGGGGGCGGATGTCACCACGCTGCTGCTGACGGCGCAGGGGACCGTCGAGACCGCCGTCGAGGCCATGAAGGAGGGAGCGTACGACTACCTCACCAAGCCGGTCGATATCCAGCGCCTGAAGATCCTGCTCGACAAGATCGTGGAGCGGCTCGAGACGTTGCGCGAGGTGAAGGCGCTGCGGCGTCAACTGCGCGAGCACGGCACGTTCGGCACGATGATCGGCAACAGTTCCGAGATGCGGAAGATCTACTCGGTGATCGAGCAGGCCGCGCCGACCAGCGCCTCGGTGCTGATCACCGGTGAGTCGGGCACGGGCAAGGAACTGGTCGCTCAAACCATCCATCAGCTCAGTCCTCGGGCGGCCTTCCCGTTCGTGGCCATCAACTGTGCGGCCATCCCGGAAACCCTGCTCGAGAGTGAAATCTTCGGGCACGAGAAGGGCGCCTTCACCGGAGCCTCGGATCGACGCCAGGGGTGCTTCGAACTGGCGGATCGTGGCACGCTGTTCCTGGACGAGATCGGCGAGATGACCCCGTCGACGCAGGTGAAGCTGCTGCGCGTGCTGCAGGAGCGGAGCTTTCGGCGTCTGGGTGGCCGCAACGAGCAATCGGTGGACGTGCGCGTCATCGCCGCCACCAACATCGTCCCGATCGATGCCGTGGCGAAGGGGAAGCTTCGCGAAGATCTCTTCTATCGCCTCAACGTCTTTGCGCTGTCGCTGCCGCCATTGCGCGACCGCAAGGACGATCTGCCGCTGCTGATCCAGGCCTTCGTCACCGAATTCAACATGCGGAACCAGAAGTCGGTTGCGGGCGTGGACCATGAGGTCATGCGGATGCTCGAGCAGTACAACTGGCCGGGCAACGTGCGTGAGCTGCGCAACGTCATCGAGCGGGCGACCATCCTCTCGCAAGGGGCGTTCATCGAGGCGCGGCACCTGCCGCCGTCGCTGCTGCATGAGCCGCTGCCCCAGCACCAGCCGCAGGTGGCACTGGCACCGGGCACGACGGTCGAGGAAGCCGAACGGCGGCTGATCATGATGACGCTCGAGCACACGCGCGACAACAAGACGCGCGCTGCCGAAATCCTCGGCATCAGCCTCAAGACGCTGCACAACAAGCTGAACAAGTTGCGGTTGCGTCCGAAGCGGAGCGAGGAGTAGCGGCTTGAGGCTTCAGGCTCCTGCCTCCCGGCTTCAGGCCGCGTCGGCTCCAGGACTCGACGGCCTGGAGTCGACAGCGGCGGGAGCCCGAAGTCCGAAGCCCGGAGCCCTGTAGGATCCACACATGCGTCTGGGCATCAAAGGGAAGCAGGTCCTCGGCGTCACGATCATCGTCGGCGCCGTCGTGGTCGTGCTAAGTCTGATGCACCTGGCGCGCCTGGCGCAGGTGAGCCTCGACGAGAGCCGGGCGCGCGCCGAACTGCTGGCCAACGCGATTTATCACCGCGCGCGTGAAGTGGTGGTGGACCAGCCCGATGCCTACGCCGCGCTACACGCCGACACCGGGCTGCGCTCGCTGCTCGAGGCCAGCCTCTACGACAACAACGTCACGTTTGCCGCCATCGTCGACGCGCAGGGCGTGGCGGTGGCGCACGCGGATCTGTCGCAGGAGGGGCTGCCGGTGCCGGTGGCGGCCGACCTCAGCGAACTGCTGACGCGACCGTCGTTTTATCAGCTCAGTGCGATCTACCGCGACCAGGGGCGCAACCTCGACTTCGCGCAACCGCTGCTGCTCGACGACCGGCCGATCGGGTCGATTCACATTGGCGTCTCGACACTGCTGATCCGGCGCGACCTGAACCGGTCGCTTGGCCCGGCCATTGTGACCGCGTTGCTGGCGCTTGGCGTGGCGGTGTTCGGGGCGACCATCCTGGCGCAGCTGCTCCTGCGGCCCATTCACGTGCTCAGGAGCGGCCTGACGCGCCTCGGCAAGGGTGAGGCGGGTGTGCAGCTCGATCTGCCGCAAGCCGACGAGTTCGGCGAACTCGGGACGTTCTTCAACACCGTCAGCGCGCAGCTCGCGGCGGACCGCTCCCAGATGGCGGGCCAGGTGGCGCATCTCGAGTCGGCGGTGGAGCATCTCGAGGATGCGGTGGCGATTGTCGGGCCAGACGGTCGTCTGCTGTTCGCCAACCCTGCGATGCGCGTGCTCGTGCCGTCAGCGGCCGTCGGTGCCGCACTCGATGCGCTCGTGGCAGCGGACCATCCGCTGCGCCGCATCGCGGAGGACACGCTCAGCACGCGGCAGTCGCGCGGGCCGACGTCCGTCACCCTTGCCGACCTGAAAGGCGAGACTGTCGAGCGCCTGCTCCTTGCGCATCCCGTGAACGATGCCGGGGGCGGACTGGTGGGGGTGATGCTTATCGCGCGCAATGTCGAGTACCTCGGTCAGGTGGAGTCGACGATCCGCTATTCGCGGAAGCTCGCCGCGCTCGGCCGTCTGTCGGCTGGCGTCGCGCACGAAGTGAAGAACCCGCTCAACGCGATGATGATCCACCTCGAACTGCTGCGGCAGCACGTGGCGCCTTCGGCGCTGGCGTCGGCGAGGGGAGCGGGTCGAGGTCCGCTGGGCATCGAGACGCCGGCGAGCGGACCGTCCGCCGAGGCCCTGCAGCACGTGGAGGTGATCGCACGTGAGATCCGCAGGCTCGACGAGGTGGTGCAGGGCTTCCTGAAGTTCACGCGTCCTGAAGACATGAAGCTGCAGCCGGTCGACCTTGGCGATCTCATCGGTGATGTCGTGCCGGTCGTCGCTCCCGAGGCCGCGCAGCGCGGTGTGCACATCGAGGTGGACGCCAGCTCGGCGCCCGAGGTGAACGGCGACCCATTGATGCTGCGGCAAGCCATCCTCAACCTGGCGTTGAACGCCTGTCAGGCCATGCCCGACGGCGGCACGCTGCGCCTCGGCTGCGAGGCGGCGCGGGGACGCAAGGTGAAGGTGACCGTGACGGACACCGGCGTCGGCATCAAGCCCGAGCATCTCCAGCGCATCTTCGAGCTCTACTTCACGACCAAGGAGCACGGGAGCGGCATCGGGCTGTCGATGGTCTACCGCACCGTGCAGATGCACGACGGCGTGATTGAAGTACAGTCAACTCCAGGCAAGGGCACGACGTTTACCGTGCTGTTGCCGCAGGCCTAGTGAGAAGCGCAATGCACGGATGCACGATGGCGGAACAGCGGGCTCATGGGGCCGGAGATCGGCGCCCGCGGCTGTTCCTGCAACTCGGTGCGTTGGCGCTCGCCAGCCTCAGCCTCGTCTCCTGTGCGCACGCCACGGCCAGCGCCGTCGTGGAACTGCCGCCGCTCGCGATGCCCGAGCCGCCGCCGCGCGTGGTGGAGGTGATCGAGCCCGAACCGCTGCCGGTGGCAGCCCTGCCTGAGGAGCCGCGCACCAGCGTCCGCTCGCGTCCGGCACAACCGGCTCGCCAGGACTTGCCTCGCCAGGAACCGCCGAAGACCGACCCGGTCGTGGCCGAGACACCAAAGCCCGCAGAGGAGGCACCGAAGGCGCCGCCGACGATCCTGCAGACCACGCCGACGCAGCGCGAGGGCGAAGTGGAGCGACGCATCCGCATCCTCATAGCGCAGGCGCGCAACGATCTGAACCGCGTGAACTACCAGGCGCTCAACACCGACGCCCGCAACCAGTACGAGATGGCGAAGCGCTTCGCCACGCAGGCCGAAGAGGCCGCGCGGACGCGAAACCTCATGTTCGCCACCAACCTCGCCGACAAAGCCGCCGGTCTGGCCGCGCAACTCCTCGGCCGCTAGCGCCCGTTCCGGGCGCGATGTCAGCCCTACGACACCCCAGGGACGCCGGCGGGGATGTCATTTCTTACACAGGCTGCAGTGCAGCCGTTCAACAGAACAACACCCTGCTCGACACTCGAAGCGGCGGCCCTGCCGTTTCAGGCCGAAATTGCGGAGCGGTCCTGTGGCACTGCCATTGCTCTAGTGGGAGTCAACCTCGTTCCTCCTGCACTCTGCGGGAGGGCACCCAACCTTCCATCACACCTGCCCTTCCGGGGGAGGCGGTCGAACAGACCAGCCTCCCACCCGCCTTTCGCGTCTGCTCGAGTTCTACATTGGCATGTGTCGGATTTCCACATACATCCACATCTTGCGACTGCCCTAAAAGAAATGCACTACATGTGGTAGATGCTCGCTTGACAACGAGGTAACGCGGGCGCATATTGAAACGCCTGACGCAATACAAAGACGCGTGTAACAGGAGCTTCCCAGCTTCCTGAAGCGAGCGGCTTGCGGACGGTTCGCGACGCAGATTCAATCAACACCGCAGTTTCAACAATTTATCGCTAACAAGTCGATCGGACCCCCCGGGGCAGGGGTGCTCGATTACTTGATCCGGGGGGACCACCCCGGAGCAAACGGAGCAGGACTATGAAAGAAGGCGCTGCCTACCAGGCTGCAGCAGCCGGACAGCAGACAGTGGAGTCGAGCGGGTCGTCATCAGTGGCGCCCTACATCGAGTCCGACAAGCCCAAAGCCAAGAAGGCTGCCGCCGCGGCACCAGGCCTGGCGTTCCCCCGCTTCTTCACCGAAGCCGGAGTGGACCCGTTCGACGAGGTCGAGTGGGAACTGCGCTCCGCGGTGATCGGCAATGAAAAGGGCGAGGTCGTCTTCGAGCAGCGCGACGTCGAGATCCCGAAGGCGTGGTCGCAGCAGGCCACGAACATCGTGGTGTCGAAGTACTTCCGCGGCCAGATGGACGTGCCTGAGCGCGAGCGCAGCGTCAAGCAGCTGATCGGCCGCGTCGTGACGACCATCACCGAGTGGGCGCGCGGCCACCGCTACTTCGCCACGGACGACGACCTGCAGGCGTTCAGCGACGACCTGAAGCACATCCTCGTCTACCAGAAGGCGGCCTTCAACAGCCCCGTCTGGTTCAACTGCGGCTTCGAGACCCAGCCCCAGTGCTCGGCCTGCTTCATCAACTCGGTGCAGGACACGATGGATTCGATCCTGACGCTGGCGCGCACTGAGGGGATGCTGTTCAAGTTCGGCTCTGGCACGGGCACCAACCTGTCGCCGATCCGTTCCTCGAAGGAACTGCTCGCCGGTGGCGGCACGGCGTCCGGCCCGGTGTCGTTCATGAAGGGCTACGACGCCTTCGCGGGCGTGATCAAGTCGGGCGGCAAGACGCGCCGCGCCGCGAAGATGGTCATCCTCAACGCCGACCATCCGGATATCGTCGACTTCATCAACTGCAAGGTGGAAGAAGAGAAGAAGGCCTGGGCGTTGATCGATGCCGGCTATGACGGCTCGTTCACGGGCCAGGCCTACTCGTCGGTCTTCTTCCAGAACTCGAACAACAGCGTGCGCGTGACCGACGACTTCATGCGCGCGGTGCTCGACGACTCGACCTGGGACACCCATGCGGTCAGGGACGGCGCCGTGGTCGATACCTACCGTGCGGCCGACCTGATGCGGCTGATCTCCGAGGGCACGCACGTGTGCGGCGACCCGGGGATGCAGTTCGACACCACGATCAACGAGTGGCACACCTGCCCGAACTCGGACCGGATTCACGGCAGCAACCCGTGCTCCGAGTACATGTTCCTGAACGACTCGGCCTGCAACCTGGCGTCGATCAACCTGATGAAGTTCGTCAAGGACGATGGCGAGTTCGACACGGTGGCGTACAAGGCCGCCATCCGCACGCTGATCACCGCGCAGGAGATCATCGTCGACAACGCGAGCTATCCGTCGGTTGACATCGGCAAGAACAGCCACGCCTACCGTCCGCTCGGTCTCGGCTACGCCAACCTCGGCGCGCTGCTGATGTCGCGCGGCCTGCCCTACGACAGCGACGCCGGCCGCGATTTCTCCGGCGCGATCACCGCGGTGATGACCGGCGAGGCCTACGCCCAGTCGGCGCGCATCGCGCGCGACCACGGCGGCCCGTTCGCCGGCTACGACCTCAACCGCGAGCCGTTCCTGCGCGTGATGCGCAAGCATCGCGATGCGATTAAGGACATCAATCAGAAGCACGTGCCCGATGATCTCTACGCTGGCGCCAAGCAGGCGTGGGATGAGGCGGTCGAGCTCGGCGAAGACTTCGGCTACCGCAACGCGCAGGCCACCGTGCTCGCGCCCACCGGCACGATCGGCTTCATGATGGATTGCGACACGACCGGCGTGGAGCCGGACATCGCGCTCGTCAAGTACAAGAAACTGGTCGGCGGGGGCATGATGAAGATCGTCAACCAGACGGTGCCGTCGGCGCTCAAGAAGCTCGGCTACACGGCCGCGCAGATTGACGACATCATCAAGCATATCGACGAGCAGGAAACCATCGAAGGTGCGCCGCACCTGATGGAGCGCGACCTGCCGGTGTTCGACTGCGCCTTCAAGGCCTCGAAGGGCGAGCGCTCGATCCACTACATGGGCCATATCAAGATGATGGGCGCAACGCAGCCGTTCATCTCGGGCGCGATCAGCAAGACCGTGAACGTGCCGAAAGATGCGACCGTCGAAGACATCGAACAGGCCTACCTCGAGTCGTGGCGCCTCGGCGCCAAGGCCGTCTCGATTTACCGCGACGGCTCCAAGCGCACGCAGCCGCTCAACACCTCGAAGGCGGCGATCGACGCCAAGGGCGTGGTCATCAGCCAGCAGACTACCGACGCGGTGAAGGTGGCGGTGGCCGCCGCCATGGCGTCACGCGCGCCCGCCCGTCGCAAGCTGCCGGACGAGCGCCAGGCGATCACGCACAAGTTCGACATCGCCGGACACGAGGGCTACATCACGGTGGGCCTGTTCGAAGACGGCATGCCGGGAGAAATTTTCCTGGTGATGGCGAAGGAAGGCTCGACCATCTCGGGCTTCGCCGACGCGTTCGCCCAGGCCATCAGCTACGCGCTGCAGTACGGCGTGCCGCTGCAGGCGCTGGTCGACAAGTTCAGCCACGTGCGGTTCGAGCCGTCGGGCATGACCAAGAACGCCGACGTCCGCTTCGCCAAGTCGATCGTCGACTACATCTTCCGTTGGATGGCGTCGAAATTCCTGTCGGCTGAGGCGCAGTTCCTCGCCGGCGTGAACAACCGCGACGAGGCTGCGAACGGCTACACCCCGGAACCGGCGGTCGTGCCGGCGCCGAAGGTCACTGCGTCGCCGACCGCCGAAGTGAGCGCGACCGGCGTGATCGTGCCGCAACGCCATCAGTTCGCGGCCATGCAGAATCAGGAGGACGCGCCCCCGTGCACGACCTGCGGGTCGATCATGGTGCGCAGCGGCGCCTGCTACAAGTGCGGCAATTGCGGCACGACTTCAGGCTGCGCCTAGTCCTTAAACACGAAGGACACGAAGGACACGAAGAAATTCTTTACGGTGAGAGGTCGACTGGGCAGAAGCCGGGAGCAATCCCGGCTTTTGTCTTTAGGACGTTGACGTCCTTCGTGGTCTTCGTGCCCTTCGTGTTTATTGCTTGGGGAAGTTCCGGTGCGCCTCACACCCACATCGACTTGACGGGGTAGCGCTGGACGTGGGCATCGCTGGTGACGATCGTCAGTTCGTGCTCGATCGCCTGGCAGATCAGCATTCGGTCGAAT
>JBKJMH010000219.1:0-16240 GCA_046596625.1 Vicinamibacterales bacterium
GCTCGGCATCGCGTGGGGCATCGTGTCGGTCGTGGTGCTGCTCGCCTACGGCGACGGGTTCCGCACGGCGCTGCAGGCCGGCTTTGCCGGCGCCTTCGGTGACGGTGTTGCCGTGGCGATGATGGGGCAGACCAGTAAGCAGGCGGGTGGTGAGCGGGCCGGCAAGCGCGTGCGGCTGACGATTGCCGATGTCGATGCCATCCGCGATCTGCCGCTCGTGGCCGCGGCGAGCCCCGAGTTCATGAAGGAGTTCCCAGTCACCTTCGCGAACAAGCAGTCCAACCACATGGTGCGCGCCGTCGATGCAAGCTACGGCGAGATGCGCAGCGAGCGCGCGCTGCCGGGCGGCCGTTTCCTCGACGACGAGGACATTCGCCTCCATCGCCGCGTGGCGTTCATCGGCAGCGAAGTGCAGCGCAAGCTGTTCGGCAACCTGCCGGCCGTCGGTGAAACCATTCGCGTCGCCGGGCAGCCGTTCGAAATCATCGGCGTCATGCAGGAAAAAGTGCAGTTGTCGAACTACAACCGGCCCGACAAGTACTGCATCTTCATCCCCTGGACGACCGGCAGCGGCCTGCTCGACACCACGCAGGTCGGCATCTTCGTCTGGCGCAGCGTGTCGCCCGCGCAGTCTTCGAAGGCGGAGAAGCAGGTGCGCGAGTACCTGGCGACGCGCTATCGCTACGACGCGACCGACGAGCGCGCCGCGAACATATTCGGTTCTGCCCAGATGGAGCAGATCGTCGGCGGCATGATCACCGGCCTCAAGCTCGTGCTCGGCTTCATCGGCGTGTTGACACTCGCCATCGGCGGCGTCGGCATCATGAACATCATGTTCGTCAACGTGCAGGAGCGGACGCGCGAGATCGGCATCCGCAAGGCGCTCGGCGCCAGCCGGGGCCAGATCCTGCTGCAGTTCCTGCTCGAAGGACTGGTCACCACGTTCGCCGGCGGTCTGATTGGTATCGGCCTGTCGTACTTCCTCGTCTGGCTACTGAGCCCTCGCCCGTTCCTGGCCGAACTGCTGGACGACGCGAGCCGTGTGTCGGACATCCACCTGGTCATGTCGGCGGGTCTCGTTGGCACGTGCGCCGCCATCCTGATGGGTGTCGGGCTCGTGGCTGGACTACTACCGGCCTTGAAGGCGTCACGCCTCGACCCGATCGACGCGCTTCGCTACGAGTAGCCCCCGCCGATTCATGGGCCAGCCCGGTGTGCCGATACACTGGGGATGACACCGACGCCTCAGGATTCCGACATCTTCGCTTCGCCGAGCCTCGCGCCGCTGTTCGAGGGCGCTCCCGACCCGGTCGTCAAGGCGATGATGGCTGGGTCCGAGCTGCGCGAACTCCAGCCTGGCGAACGTCTGCTGGCGAATGGCGACGAGAACAACATCCTCTATCTCGTGCTCCAGGGCACGCTTCAGGTGCGAATTCCAGGGGCGGCGCGCACGAACGTGCCGGTGACGCGCGGGGAATGCGTCGGGGAACTGTCGCTCATCGATGGTTTCGAGGTGTCGGCCGATGTTGTTGCGGAGGCCGAGGCGCTCGTGCTCGGGATCGAGCGCGAGCAGCTCTGGCATGTCATCGACCGCGCACCGATCGTCGCGAGAAACCTGCTGCGGATGCTGGCGAAGCGGGTCCGCAATGACAACCGGCGCCTGCAGGATGCCGACCGGATGCAGCGAAGATACGAAAAGGCTGCCACGGTGGACGCGCTGACCGGGCTGCGAAATCGCCGGTGGCTGAACGAGGCGTTCGAGCGCCAGTTACAGCGCACGCTGAGGACCGCACAGCCGGTGTCGGTCCTGATGGTCGACGCCGACCACTTCAAGCACGTGAATGATACGCACGGTCACATCGTCGGCGACGAAGTGCTGGTGCACGTGGGGCGTACGCTGGCCAGCGGCTTGCGACCGCAGGATTTGCTGGCCCGGTACGGCGGCGAAGAGTTTGCGGTGCTGTTGCCGAACGTGCCGCACCGGGACGCGCTGGCCGCGGCCGACCGCCTGCGTCGGGCCATCGAGGCGAATCCGCCGCACACCAGCGCGGGCGTCCTGTTGCTGCCGCCGGTGACGGTGTCGATTGGGGTCGCCACGGCTGTCCCGAGCGAGCCCGGGCCGCTGCAGCAGTTGATTGACCGGGCCGACAGCGCGCTCGGCAGTGCGAAGGCCGACGGACGCAACTGCGTTCGAGGGTAGGCCCTCGCTCGCGCCCTACTTCCCCGTTACCGTGCGCTTCAGCCAGACCGTGATGGCGTTCGTCACGTCAGGGCTTATGCCGACGTTACCGAGGCGGGCGTACTCGTCCACCTCTCCGGTCGTCGCCGGCACCAGCAGGTGGTTCATGCCGGCCACCTTCACCACGTCGACACCGCCGTTCTTCTTGCGGGCGCGGGCCAGCGCCTCGAGCTTGTCCGCGTGGTCGGGCGGCACCTGGGTGTCGAGCGAGCCCTGCACGATCAGGATCGGCTGTTCGACATCCTTCATGATCGTCGCGGGGTCGAAGGCGAGGAAGCTCTGGAACCACGGGGTTTCGGCCTGGCGGCGCACCGCCGGCGGCACCTGAATCGTCTCCCACCCCTTGCCAGTGAGCACGGCGTCCTGGATGCGACGCTGCAGGTCGAGCGTCGTCTGGCGCTCGGCTGCCGGACGATTCGCACGGTCGAAGGCGTGCGCGACCTGGTACATGTTCAGGTCGGCACCGGTCGTGCCGATCGTGGCGAGCAGCGCGACGCCGGCCACGCGCTTCTCTTTTGTGGCCACGAGCATGGCGAGCGAGCCACCCTCGCTGTGCCCGACGAGCGAAATGCGGCGACGGTCGATATCCTTGCGGTCGCTCAGCATGCGGACCGCCGCACGGGCATCCTCGGCATAATCGGTCATCGTCGCTGCTTCGACGCGTCCGCCGCTCTGGCCGACGCCGCGTTTGTCGTAGCGCAGCACCGCGAATCCGGCGTTCGCCAGCGCCTCGGCCAGCTGTCCGAAGATCGGAATGCCCGCCACGGTTTCGTCGCGGTCAAGCGGTCCCGATCCCGAGATGAGGATGACCGCCGGCAACGGGCCGGTGACACGGTCAGGTTTGGACAACGTACCGGCCAGCGAGAAGCCGTTGGCGTCGATGCGAACCGGCTCGTCGTTCGGGCGCGACATCGTCAGGCGCCGGGTGGAGACCGCGGCCATGTCCGCGCGCGCCACTTCGAGGCCCTGCGCCGGAACGCGCAGGCGCAGGAGCCGGCCGTTCTCATCGGCCCAGATTTCGGTGTCGGTCGGTGGCGCGCCGGCAATCTGGAACGTCACCGCGATACGCCGGGCGTTGATGACGCGGTCGACCGTCTGGACCCGCTCAGCCACCGCGTCGCCGACGATAGCCGTGAACGTGCCCTGCCCGGGCTGGTAAAGGAAGAGCGTCGTGCCGGAGGTGGCGCTCGCCGCACGCGCCGACACCGCTTCATAGGGGGCGATGAACGGATTCGGCAGGAAGAGCGCCTGCGCGTCGATCGTGTCGGAGCGGCGCAGCGGCGTGGCGCCAGGCGCGCCAGTCAGTTCCGTGTCGGCCGCCGTGCCCGTCACCACCGTGTGCAGTGTCGACTCCTGCCCGTTCAGGCTGGCGTCGATAGTCAGCTCCAGCGGCTTCCATGACGCGTCGTACCGGGCCGTGAACTGCCGCGTGACGACGTTGATGGGCGCACCCAGCCGGCCGTTGCTCGTGACGGTCATGCCATCCGGCCCGCGCACGACGGTGACCGACTCGGTGCCGACCTGCGTCGAGCGGATGTAGATATTGAAGGTGGACTCAGCCGCGTTCTGCGCGGCTGCCCGTCCGGAGATCGGACCAATGATCAGCGCGGCGGCGAGCGCGACGATGGATGCGCGGGTACAATCGAACACGGGCATATTCCACCATACCATCATGACATCGGCTGCACTTTCTCAGGCGTATCAGTCTGCGCGCACTCATGCGGTGCTTCTCGCACGCCGCCGCGGGCGCATCGTGGTGTCAGGGCGCGACCGCGCCACCTACCTGCAGGGGTTGCTCACCAACGACATCCCGGCGCTGAAGGAGGGGCACGGCTGCTACGCCGCCTACCTCACGCCGCAGGGACGGATGATCTCCGATCTCCTGGTCTACGAACTGGGCGACGTGATGCTGCTGACGCTGCCCGAGGCCACGAAAGACGTCGTGCTGGGAAAGCTGGATCAGTTCATTTTCTCCGAGGACGTCCAGCTCGGTGATGTGACGGACACCTTCGGGAGCGTGGCGGTGGTGGGGCCAGACGCCGGGCTGGTGGTGAATGCCCTCATCGGCACCGACGTCGCCACGCTGGCAGCGCTGCCAGTGCACGGCAACCTGCGAGGCACGGCCAGCGAGCAGCCGGTGATCGTGCTGCGGGTTGACGACACGGGCGAGCCGGGCTTCGAACTGCTGGTGCCCGCCGAGGCGCTCGACCAGATCCGAACGTTGATGCTCGACGCTGGTGCGGTCGACGCGGACGAGCCGACGGCTGAGCAGTTGCGAATCGAGGCGGGTGTGGCGCGGTTCGGCCGGGACATGGACGAGGAGACCATCCCGCTCGAGGCCGGCATCGAGGCGCAAGCCATCAGCTTCACCAAGGGGTGCTACGTCGGCCAGGAGGTCATCATTCGCGTGCTGCACCGCGGGCATGGGCGCGTGGCGCGAAAGCTCGTCGGCCTGACCTTCGACCCCGCCGACGCGGTTCCTGAGCCGGGGACCGTGCTCTTTGCCGACGCGAAGGAGATCGGCAGCATCACCAGCAGCGCGTTCTCGCCGGCCCTCGATCGTCCCATTGCCCTGGGCTATGTGAAGCGCGACTTCTTCGAGCCTGAGACGGCGGTCACCACCGCGGCCGGAGTCTCGGCGCGGGTGGCGCCGCTACCGTTCGTCGCGCGCGCATGACGACCATCGTCGTGACCGCGGCCGTCGTCGAGCGAGACGGCGCGTTTCTGGTGACGCGCCGGCTGAAGGGAACCCATCTTGCCGGGACGTGGGAGTTCCCGGGCGGCAAGTGCGAAGAAGACGAGCCGCTCGAGGCGTGCCTGTGGCGCGAGATGCGCGAGGAACTCGGGGTCACCTGCACTATCGGCACCGAGATCTTCGGCACCACGCACGACTACGGCGACCGTCGCATCGAACTGCACTTCTTCGCGTGCACGCTCCAGGGCGAGCCGGTGCCGCAGCTCGGTCAGGCGATGCACTGGGTGCCGCGCGCACGGCTGCGCGAGCTCGAGTTTCCACCCGCTGACGACGAGCTGATTCGACGGCTGACCGACGACCACACGTAGCCGCGGACCTTTCAGGTCCGCTGACCGAACAGTCCGGCCTTGTACGCGAGGCAATCCCTCGACATCGGGCAGACCTGACATTTCGGGTTGCGCGCAACACACACCATCGCTCCGAAGTCCATCAGCGCCTGGTTGAAGTCGAAGACCTGCTTCTGCGGCACCATCACCTCCGACACCGCCCAGAGGTGTTTCTTCATCGCGTGGCTCTTCGGGTCGCCGACACCGACGAAGATGCGGAACAGCACGCGTGCGACGTTGGTGTCAAGGATGGCGGCGCGCTGGCGGAACGCGAAACTGCGGATGGCGCCTGCCGTGTACTGGCCGATCCCCTTGAACGACAGCAGCGTCGCCTCATCGTCTGGCAGGCGACTGTCGTACTTCTCCACGGCCTCGCGCGCAATGGCCTGCAGCCGACGCGGCCGGATGTTGTAGCCGAGCGGCCGCCATGTGTCGGTGACGTGGGTTTCGTCGGCCGAGGCGAGGGCCTGCAGCGAGGGGAACTTGCCGAGCCACTCGTGGTACTTCGGCAGCACACGGTCCACCTGCGTCTGCTGCAGCATGATTTCCGAGACGAGGATGTGGTACGGGTCGTCGGTGTTGCGCCACGGCAGGTCGCGGCCATGCCGGCCATACCAGGTGAGCAGCCGCTGACGGAATCGTCGCCGCGCGGGCGGCGCGGGCATCTCGAGCGTGGGCATCGCGGCGCGCCGCGAGCGTGGCGTCTTCGTCATCTCGTATAATTCCGCACGGTTCCCATCTGTGAAGATCTACACACGCACCGGCGATGCCGGCGAGACCGCCCTGTTCGACAACAGCCGTGTCAGCAAGGCCGATCCCCGCGTCGATGCATACGGTGAGGTCGATGAACTCAATGCCTGGCTCGGCTTCGTCCGTGCCAGCGGGATCGACGCCGACCTCGATGCCGATCTGATCCGCATCCAGCGAGATCTCTTCGCCGTGGGCGCGCAGCTGGCCGACCCGGCGGAACGCCTGGCCGACCGCGTGACCAAGGCGTTCGTTGCGGACGAGGACGTGGAGCGGCTCGAGCGGTTGATCGACCGGCTCGAACAGGAACTCCCGCCGCTCACGCGCTTCATCCTGCCCGGTGGGGCAGCGGCCGGTGGCGCGTTGCATGTGGCCCGCACGGTGTGCCGCCGTGCCGAACGGCGCATCGTCGGTCTGACACCGGTTGCGGACGAGTTGCTGATCCGCTACATCAACCGGTTGTCTGACCTGCTCTTCGTCCTCGCGCGGGTCGTCAATCACCGTGTGCACCAGCCGGAAACCGAGTGGTGAACCCGTCGCTCGCCCGTGCGTACGAGGCGTGCGCGTCGCTCGCCGCGACCCACTACGAGAACTTTCCGGTCGCGTCCCGCCTGCTTCCCGCCGCGATGCGGCCGCACGTCGCCGCGGTCTACGCGTTCGCGCGCGTGGCCGACGACATCGCCGATGAAGGAGGGGATGCGCCCGAGGTGCGTCGCGCCCGGCTGCGAGCCTGGCAGCAGCGGCTGCACGAGACGGCGCGCGGACCGCGGCTGACGTCGAACGACAGCCGCGACGACCTGATCTTCATCGCGCTCGGCCACTCGATGCGTGAGCTCGACCTGCCGCTGCAGTGGTTCGACGATCTGCTGAGCGCGTTCGCGCAGGATACCACGAGGCATCAGTACGACTCGTGGGCCGAGCTGTTCGACTACTGCCGCCGCTCGGCGAATCCGGTGGGTCGCCTGGTGCTGCGCATCGGTGGCTATCGCGACGAGGCCATGGACCGGTCGTCGGATGCCTTGTGTACCGCCCTGCAGCTGGCGAACTTCTGGCAGGACTTCGGTCGCGACTGGCGCGCGGGGCGCCTGTATGTGCCGCGCGAGGTGTATGCCGCGACGGGGGCATCGCTCGACGACCTGCAGGCCGGACGGGTGACGCCGGCGTGGGCCGACGCCGTCGATGTGTGCGTGGAGCACACGCGCCACAGCTTCGACGCCGGACGTCTGGTGTGCGACCGCGTGCGCGGCCGCCTGAAGCTCGAGTTGCGGTTCACCTGGCTCGGCGGCTCGTGCATCCTCGACCGTGTCCACGAACAGCGCGCCCACATCCTGACGCATCGCCCGACGTTGGGCCGCCGCGACGTCCCGTCGCTGCTGTGGCGTGCGGCGCGCTGGTCGCGGGTCGCTGCCTGATGGCTGGACCGAAAACCAGCTTCTACTACGCGTTCCTCGTGTTGCCGGCCGACCAGCGCCGCGCCATCATCGCGGTCTGGGAGTTCTGCCGCGCGGTGGACGATGCGGTGGATGAAGCCGACGCGCCCGGTGCGATGCCGCCCGAGGCAGCAGTGACCTACTGGCGAGAGGAACTCGCGCGCTGTTTCAGCCCGGCTACGCCGCTCACGCCGCAGGGGCGCTCGCTGCAGCCATTCGTCGCGGAGTTCAACCTGCCGCGGCAGGCGTTCGACGATGTCATCGACGGCGTCGCGATGGATCTCGATCACGCACGGTACGAGACGTTCGACGAACTCGTCACCTACTGTCACCGCGTGGCGTCGGCCGTCGGCATGATCTGCATCCGCATCTTCCGCTGCCAGAACCCCGCATCGGCCGAGTACGCGCTGGCGCTCGGTGTGGCGCTGCAACTGACGAACATCGTCCGCGACGTGCGCGGCGATCTGGAACGGGGGCGCGTCTACCTGCCGATGGAAGACCTGCGACGCTTCGGCTGCACGGTGGACGACCTGGCGGCCGGGCGTGTCACCGAGCCGGTGCGGCGGTTGCTCACGTTTCAGTGCGAGCGGGCGCACGCGTTCTACGAGCAGGCGATTGCGGTCCGTCCAGCCGAGGATCGCCGGCGCCTGGTGGCCGCCGAGATCATGCGCGCGGTCTACTCCGCAACGCTTGCCCGCATCGAACGCCGCGGCTACGACGTGTTCACGTCGCGGGTGCGAACGCCCAAGCCGCTGCAGGCGCTGCTGGCGTTGCGCCAGTGGCTGTTCCTGCCGTGAGCCAGTACGACGCGGTCGTCGTCGGCAGCGGCTTTGCCGGCCTCAGCGCCGCGGCGCGGCTGGCGCGAGACGGCGCACGCGTGCTCGTGCTCGAGGCGCGGGCACGGTTGGGCGGCCGCGCCACCGCCTTCGTCGATCGCGAGACGGGGGAACTCGTCGACAACGGCCAGCACGTGCTGATGGGCTGTTATCGCGAGACGTTTGCCTTCCTGAGCGACATCGGTGCGGCGGGTCACGTCAGGTGGCAGCCCGAGCTGTCGGTCACCACGATCGAGCGCGACGGCCGCGTCTCGCGACTGCGCTGCCCGTCGCTGCCGTCGCCGCTGCACCTGGTGGCCGGCGTGTTCACCTGGCCCGCGCTCGGCTGGCGCGACCGGTTGGCGGTGCTGAAGATGGCCGGTCCGCTGCGCCGGGCGCAGCGCGCGTTGCGCGACGAGGTCCGGCTGAAGCCGGACACGACACCCTTCTCCGGGCCGCCGCTGGCCGAGGGCACGGTCGCCGAGTGGCTCGAGCGTTGCGGCCAGACGCCTCGCCTTCGCGAACTCCTGTGGGAGCCGCTTGCGCTTGCGGCACTGAATCAGCCGCCAACGCTTGCCGCGGCCGACCCGTTCCTGCGTGTGCTGGCCGAGATGTTCGGTCCAGATCCCAGGGCGGCGACCCTCGTCTTGCCCACCACCCCCCTGCACCTGATGTACGCCGAACCGGCGCGCGCCTGCATCGAGCAGCGCGGTGGCTCCGTGCGTCTGGGCGCGACCGCGCGCATCCGGCTCGACGATGGGGCGGTGACGAAGGTGGCGGTAGCTGGCGACGCCTGGTCGGCGCCGGTGGTCATTGCCGCCGTACCCTGGTTCGCGCTCGGCGACCTGTTCGAGGGCGACACCGCGCCGCTCGCGCCGGTCCTGGCGGCCGCCAGCGCCACCAGCGCGTCGCCGATCGTGACGGTGAACCTGTGGTTCGACCGGGTGGTGATGGACGAGCCGTTCGTCGGTCTGCCCGGACGGATGATGCAGTGGGTGTTCGACAAGCGGGCCGTGTTCGGCGAGTCGGCCTCGCACCTGTCGCTCGTCTCGAGCGGCGCGGCCGAGGTGCTGCGCTGGACCAATCCGCAGTTGATCGACGCCGCGCTCGACGAGGTGCGCGGCGCGCTGCCACGCGCGCGCGACGCCCAGGTAGTGCGGGCTACGGTCATCCGCGAGCCGCGCGCCACCTTCTCGCTGGCGCCTGGCCAGCCGGAGCGACCGTCCGTGCACACGCCGGTGCGCGGGCTGTTCCTGGCCGGCGACTGGATTGGCACCCGACTGCCAGCTACGATCGAGGCTGCCGTACGAAGCGGTCACCTTGCCGCGGAGGCGGCACGTCCGACATGCGTTCGATAGTTGTCCACTACAAGGAATTGGCCCTCAAGGGGCGCAACCGTCCGTGGTTCGTCCAGATTCTCGTCCAGAACCTGAAGAATGCGCTGAAGGGGATCGGCGTGCCGCGCGTCCGCTCCGTCATGGGACGGATCGAGATCGACCTCGCTCCCGAGGCCAGCTTCGAGGCGGCGAGCGAGCGGATCCGCCACGTGTTCGGCATCGCCAATTTCTCGCTGGCCGGTCGCGCCTCGCACGACTTCCAGGAGTTGGCTGATGCCATCCTCGCTGACCTGGGCGACATTCAGGTGCCGACCTTCCGCGTGAGCGCGCGCCGGGCCGACAAGCGCATTCCGTTCACGTCGCCGCAGATCGAGCGCGAGGTCGGCGGGCTCATCAGGCAGGCGACTGGGTGGGCGGTCGACCTCGAGGCTGCCGCGCTGACCATTCACCTGGAGATGCTGCCCGACCACGCGTTCTACTTCTTCGGCAAGGTGCCCGGCGCGGGCGGGTTGCCCAGCGGGACGAGCGGCCGCCTGACGTGCCTCGTCTCCGGCGGGATCGACTCTCCGGTGGCGGCCTACCGGATGATGCGGCGTGGCTGCACGGTGTCGTTCGTGCACTTCCACAGCTACCCGATCCTGTCGCGCGCCTCGCAGGAGAAGGTGCGTGAAATCGTGACGCTGCTCACGCAGTACCAGCAGCACGCGCGTGTGGCGATGGTGGCCTTCGGCGAACTCCAGCAGCAGGTGGTGCTGGCCGTGCCGCCGCAGTACCGCGTGGTCATCTACCGGCGGCTGATGCTGCGCATCGCCGAACAGCTGGCGCGCAGGTGGAAATCGCGCGCGCTGGTCACGGGCGACGTCGTCGGGCAGGTGGCCTCGCAGACGCTCGAGAACATGACGGTCATCGCCGACGCCTGCTCACTCGAGATCCTCCGCCCGCTCGTTGGCATGGACAAGGATGAGATTTCGAACGAGGCGGAGGCCATCGGCACCCTCACGATTTCGAACATCCCGGACCAGGACTGCTGCACGCTGTTCACCCCGCGCAATCCGGCCACGCGCGCCAGGCTGGCCGACGTCCTGCGCGCCGAGGCGGCGCTGCCCATCGACGAGATGGTGGCCGGTGCCGTGGCGGCCGCTACCATCGAAGAGTTCAGCTATCCCGTGCCGCGCACCTAGTGCGATGCGGCCTGACCCGCTCTTCCGCTAACATGCACAGTCGGCCCGAGGGGCTGCGGCGAAGCAGAAAATAGAGGCGAATATGTTCGAATCTGTGAAGGAAATGACCGACGCGGTCGCGCCGGTCGCAACTGTGGCTGGTGGGGCGATCACCGTCACCCCGGGTGCGGCGCTGTCAGGGGACGTAGTCGACCGGCTGGCCTGGACCGCCGCGTTCGGGGCGAGTCCCGAGATCAAGGGCACGGCGCGCTGGATCATCCGTTCGGTGGCCGCGGCCGCGGGCATCCGCCCGGCGTCGATTCACGATCTCTACATCGCGATGGGGCAGGGCAAGACGGGTGGCTTTACCGTCCCGGCGATCAACGTCCGCGCGATGAGCTACGACACGGCGCGCGCCGTCATCCGCACCGCGAAGAAGCTGAACGCCGGCGCGTTCATCTTCGAGATTGCCCGCTCCGAGATCGGCTACACCGAACAGCGTCCGCACGAGTACGCGTCGATCCTGTTCGCCGCCGCCCTGCGGGAAGGCTTCATCGGTCCGCTGTTCATCCAGGGTGACCACGTCCAGACCAACGCGAAAAAGTACAACAGCCCCGAGCGCGACACGGAACTCGAGACGCTGCGCGGCCTGATCCGCGAGGAAATCGCCGCGGGCTTCTACAACATCGACATCGACACCTCGACGCTCGTCGACCTCGACAAGCCGACGCTGGTCGAGCAGCAGGAGGTGAACGTGACGCTCGCGGCCGACTTCGCGGCCTACATCCGCAGCGTCGAGCCGGCAGGCGTGACGGTTTCGGTTGGCGGTGAAATCGGCGAAGTGGGCGGCAAGAACTCGGACATCCACGAGCTGCACTGCTACATGGACGGCATCAACGCGAAGCTGAAGGCGCGCGGCATCGCCGTCGGCCTCAGCAAGATCAGCGTCCAGACGGGCACGGCCCACGGCGGCTTCATCAACGCCGACGGCACTGTGCGCAAGGACGTTGCGATCGACCTCGACGCGCTCGAGGAGCTGTCCACGGCGGCGCGCACGTACGGCATGGGCGGCGCGGTCCAGCACGGCGCGTCGACGCTGCCGCTCGAAGCCTTCGACGCGTTTCCTCGCGTCGGCGCCTGCGAAATCCACCTCGCCACCGACTTCCAGAACATGGTCTACGACCACCCGGAGTTCCCGGCCGAGCTGAAGGCCAAGATGTACGCGTGGCTGCAGGAGAACGCCAGGGAGGAACGGAAGCCGCAGGACACCGAGGAGCAGTTCCTCTACAAGGCGCGCAAGAAAGCGATTGGCCCCTTCAAGCGTCAGTTGTGGGGCATGGCGGCCGCGAATCGTGACGCCATCGGTGCGTCACTCGAAGAGCGGTTCACCCGCCTCATGACGCTGCTGAAGATCGACGGGACTGCGGCAGCAGTGACGCAGTTCGTCACCGTGCCGCACGTGCCGCTGTCGCTCGATTCCGAAATGAAGGCGGCCGCCGGCATCATCACCGCCGACGAACGCAAGGCCGAAGGGCTTGCGGACTAACTAGTCCGGAATGCCTTCATCGCCAATCGGGTTCGCCGGGAAGACTTCCCAGAAGATCACCCGCACGGGGACTCCTGGCGTCCCGTAGTCATAGAACACGTCGATGGCGCGCCACGCGCCATCGGCGAAGACCGTCAGCTTGTCCCCCGAAATTGCCCCGGACGGGTTCTTCTGCCGCCCCGCCTCGTACCCCGCACGTCGCAAGTGCCAGATGATCCGGCGCAGGAGCTCGGTGGCCGCCGCCTGAGCCTCCCCCTCCGTTGACCGTGCCACCAGCAGCTGCGGGAACTCGTCGGCTGTCGCGTTGATCACCTGCTCCGTGCGGGCAAACGTGAGCGGACCGGGTCCGACATGATGCGGGTGCTCGGCCGGCGGCGGCGGGTCGTTGGGCGGCTGGGTGGGTGGGTGCGCGGGCGGTGCCGTCGGAGGTGGCGTGGGCGGCTGCGACGTCGTGGGACGCCGCAGCGTCTCTTCGCCGCTGACCGGACCGAGGCACGTCGTGCCCGCGTACGGAATCCGCAGCGTGTCGCTGTCGACGATGACCGCGGTGCCGGTGAGGGAGAAGGGGCACGACGGGAAGCCGGGCATGGTGCCGTTTCCCGTCACCGTGTAGGGGACGTTGGCGCCGCTGAGGGTGCCGGAGGCAGTGCCGCTGGCGGAGATGCCGTTGGCGCACGTCGCCGAGAACGTGCCCGCGATCGATGTGGAGGTCTGACTGGCGACCTGCCACGAGAAGCCGGTGCACGAACTGGCCGAGATGCCCGACAGCGGGTTGGAGGACCAGGTGCCGAGCAGCGACGGCGCACTCGGGGACGTGGGTGTCTGCGCGCTGGTGGTGGCGACCGGACTCGGCGCCAGCACGCTCGACGACTCGCGTTCGAGTCCGGTGCAGGCCCCGGTGAGGGCGGCGGTGATCAGCAGGCCGAACGTTATGAATGACTTCATCGTCGTGACCGTGGCCGCGTACGGAATCCGGACGCGCACCGTGTAAGGGTGATTACAAAAACCGTTGGGCCGTTACCGAGAACGTGATCGGCAACAGACGTCAACGCGTGAAAAATCGGGGGATTACGTTGTTACGTGGTCAGCGGATGCAGGAGTCCGGCCAGATAGTCGCGCAGGGCTTCGTGCGTGCTGTGGAAGGCGAGGTCGTTCCAGGGAATGTCGGCCGGAGCGACATCTGCCGACTCCAGGCTCTCGTCGTCGACGGCGAGGGTGCCACCCAGGACCGTCGCGGCATAGACCACGATGATCGCGGTGCGACCGGGGTACGAGTACACGTTCACCATCCCCTCGAGCCGGACGTCAAGCCCGCACTCCTCGCGCGCCTCGCGGATGGCGGCCGTGGTGAGCGCCTCGCCGCGGTCGACGTAGCCGCCTGGAAAGACCCACTTCCCGTAGCCAGGTTCGATGGCTCGCCGTACGAGCACGATGCGGTTGTGGTCGGTGCGGATGATGGTGCCGACGGCAATCTTCGGGTCGAGATAGAAGATGAAGTGGCAGGTCGGGCACACGAGCCGTGCGGGGTCGCCGGGCTTGAGCAGGCGGGCCTCGAGCGGCTGGCCGCAGCGCGGACAGAAGCGATAGCCATGGGCGTCGTGTGGATGGTCGTGGGTCACGGCTGTGGCTGGTCCGTGCCGGCAAGTATAATTCCGTTGATATGTCGATTTTGAAAGTGTCCCGTATGGGACATCCCGTACTCCGCAAGAAGGCGAAGGCGCTCGACAAGGCGACGGTACGGACGCCAGCCATCCAGAAACTCATCGACGACATGATGGAGACGATGGATGAGTATCACGGCGTTGGCCTGGCGGCGCCGCAGGTGCACGAGGACATTCGCCTCTTCGTGGCCGCGCTCGACATGGAACGCGGTGACGAACCGACCCCGCCAATCGCCCTCATCAATCCCGAGATCACGCCCATCGGTGACGAGATCGTCGAGGACTGGGAAGGCTGTCTCAGCATCCCGGACATCCGCGGCAAGGTGCCGCGACACCGCGAGATCAAGGTGCGCGGGCTCGATCGGGACGGCGAGCGCGTCGAGTTGCGTGCGCGCGGTTTCTCGGCACGCATCATCCAGCACGAGACGGATCATCTCGACGGCATCCTGTTCTTCGACAGGATGACAGCCTTCGAGACGCTCACCTTCCTCGAGGAATACTCACGCTACTGGGTCAAGAACGACGACGACGACGAGGAAGCGGAAGAGTAGCGCAACCTGCGTGCGCCTCGACGACGAGCTGAAGCGACGTATACTGAAGGTTCCTGCTTTACTGAGTTACCGGCTTCCCTGGCCAGAACCCTCATCGAAGCTCTGCTGAAATGAAGGTGCTTCGTCATGGTGCAACGTCCCGCAGGTCTCGGAATCCTCGAATTCACGGTCATGGCTGGTCTGCGCTCTGCTCAGCTGGTGAAGGGCTGTGTCCCGCTCGTCGAGGTCGGCACGCACAAGAAGACCACCACCGCGCTGATGGAAGTCGCCGCCCGCAAGATCGAGCGCGTCGCGATGGTGATCGCCGAACCTGTCGTCGCGGTCGTCGAGCCGGCCTGAGCCTGCCCGGAGTTCAGGCGCGCGCGGCGCGCTTCTTCTCCATCGCGCGTTCCTGCTGCAGCCGCTCGAGTTCGACGCTGGAGTGATCCGCGTACTGCATCGCATCGGCAATAGCCCGGTGTCCGGCCACCTCCGCAATCGCGCGATGCATCGCCTGGCAGACGCGGCGGTACGACGGATGCCCCTGCGGGGCGGTGCGCAGCTCGATGACGTGCATCGCCTCGCGCGCATTCATGTCCATGTAGAAGCGGACGCGGTAAGCCATGGACACCGCATAGCTGGCCGCGTCCTGCAGTCCGTGCGAAACCAGCGCCCCGTGCAGGTCCGCGGAGCGCTGCATCACCTCGCGCCAGTCGGCGAGGGCGCCAGCGTCCTCGATCGCGGCCGGTTCGACGCAGCCATGGTCCGGCGTCAGCGGCTGCCATTCGAGCGTGAGCAGGCGATGGCGCTGCAGGTCGCGGAACGCCCCATAGTCGGCAAGCACGTCGAAGCGGTAGTGCGTCCGCTCGAAGGCGCGCCCGGGCTTGTGGCGGCGATTGGCACGGTCGCCGATGTAGGCGTGCAACACCGCGGCCCGGTCCTCGGGCGACATGGCGCGCGCCAACTGCAGCAGCTGGTCGTCCGGTAGCGCGCTGGCGGCGTAGAGCGCCGACGCCACCACTTTCACTTCCCCCTCCGGATCGAACTCCGTCAGCGTCACTTCATCGCGAGGCTCGGCTTCGACCTGGCCGATGCGCGCCTGCACCGCCGCCAGGGTGGCTTCCCGCGCGTGCGTGAAGTACTCCACCCAGCGTCCGCCGCGAGCCGGCTGGTCGATGCGGGCGACGAATGCCGGCATCACCTGCTGCAGCTCGTGGAGGAGCATGTCGGCGCAGGCCCGCACTTCCTCGAGCGGGTTCGCGCGCATGCGCAGGATGAGCGACTCGTAGGCCTGGCCCGTGCCGTAGAGACCGAGGTTGGATGTGGTGGCGGCCGGCAGCAGGCCGCGCAGCGTGTCGAGCGCCTTGGCGCGGATCACCGAGCGGTAGACGCCGTCGGAGTCGTCCGCCGCCTTGGGATACTTCGCGCGAAAGTGCTCCTCGAGCACCGGGATCCACGTCGTGTAGACCTCGAAGGCATGGTCGAGCGTGCTGGTGAACTGCGCGGCGAGAGGCGACCGCGCCACGTCGGCAGGCAGGTGATACTTCCAGCGGCCGTGTGGCTTCGCCGTGTACGGCACGTAGCGCGTCGACTGTTCCAGGTACGCCATCAGGCGCCCCCACTCGAGCACCTTCGTCAGGATGTTCGACACCCCTTCGCACGCCACATGCGCGCCGCCGAGCTGCGCCACCGAG
>JBKJMH010000412.1:0-12127 GCA_046596625.1 Vicinamibacterales bacterium
CACGTCGTAGCTCTTGCCACTGTCGCTGGCCTTCAGCGTCCACGTGGTACATCCGTGCGAATGGCCGGGCGTGAGGCGGGCGGTGAGCGTCGTGCCGCCCAGGGCGACCGTGTCGCCATCGTGCAGCACGCGGTCGATGGGGTGCGGCTTGCCGCCGGGCTTCATCGCCTCGAGCGCCGGCACGTCCTCGGCCATCGCCATCACCTGCGCACCGGTCAGCTGCTTCACCATCGCGTCGCCTTCCTGGTGATCGCCATGCGCGTGGCTGCCGAGGATGATCTTCGTGTCGGCGAACTTGAACCCCAGTTGCTCGATCGACTTCTGGATGAGCGGGACGTTGCGTTCGAACGTGGTGTTGATGAGGATGTTGCCGGCCGGCGTGACAACCAGGAACACCGCCAGGCTCTTCGTCCCCACGTAGTAGACGTTGCCGATCACCTTGTGGGGCGGCACGGCCGTGTACATGTCGTCGGGACCGCCGATGTTGCGCTGGAACAGCGCCTGCTGCGTAAACGTCTGCCCGTGCACCGTGACCGACGGACCGGGCGCCTGAGTACCACGCCCGCCCTGCGCCAGGGCTGGCGCAGACACCGTGAACACGCTGACGAGAACCACCGCTGCAGTCACTGCTTTCATGCCGGCCTCCTGTGACGCCCCGGATCACCCGCGGCAGGCCGGGAGAATAGCACGGTGGTCGTTGGGCGATGGGCGATGGGCGTTCGATTTGACGCTCGGACGATTTGACGATTGAATCTGGGAGTTCGTGAGACTTCTGTTCGCTGCCACCGCGCTGCTCGGCGCGTTCCTCCTCTTCCTCGTCGAGCCGATGTTCGCCCGCATGGTGCTGCCGCTACTCGGCGGGGCGCCGGCGGTCTGGAACAGTTGCCTCGTCTTCTACCAACTGGCGCTGCTTGGCGGCTATCTGTATGCCCACGCCGTCGGCAGGCGTCCGTTGAAGCAACAGGTGCTGCTGCAGGCGGTGCTGCTGGCCGCGGCGGCGGTGGTGCTGCCGATCGCGGTGCGCGGATCAGCGCCGCCTCCGTCGGCCAACCCGATCGGCTGGGTGTTCTCCATCCTCACCGTTTCGCTCGGCCTGCCGTTCGTGGTGCTGGCCACTACCGGACCGCTACTCCAGCGCTGGTTCTCGTCGCTCGGACCGTGGGCCAGTTCGCGCGTCTACTCGCTGTTCGCGGCCAGCAACATCGGCAGCTTCGTGGCGCTCCTCGGCTATCCGTTCCTGGTCGAGCCGATGCTGCGCCTTCGCTCGCAGAGCTTCTGGTGGACGACCGGCTACGGGGTCTACGCGGTGCTGATGCTGGCCTGCGGTGCGGTGGCGTGGCGGCGCGGCACGCTTGCCCCTCAGGCACCCGCGGCGATACCGGCGATCGAAGCGAGGCCCGGGCGCCGCTCGACACCAGTGTCCGTCGCCGATCCGGACGAGGACGACCCGACCGCTGCGCGCATGCGCTGGCTGGGCCTCGCGGCGGTGCCGTCGACGCTGATGATGAGCGTCACCACGTTCATCTCCACCGACGTCGCCTCGATGCCGCTCTTGTGGGTGGTGCCGCTCGCACTCTACCTGCTCACGTTCGTCCTCGCGTTCGCCGAGCGGCAGCTGATTGGGCGCCGGCTGATCGCCTGGCTCTTCCCGGCAGCCGTGGTCCTCACCGTCGCGCTGGTGATGGCGCCGCCCGAGTTCCCGCTGACACTCACGGTCCTTCACCTGGTGAGCTTCTTCGTCATCGCACTCGCCTGCCACACGGCACTGGCCGATAGCCGCCCGCCCGCCGAGTCGCTCACCGAGTTCTACCTGTGGCTGTCGGCTGGCGGTGCGGTCGGCGGCCTGTTCAACACGCTCGTCGCACCCCTGCTCTTCGTCAACCCGTTCGAGTACCCGCTAGCCGCGCTCTCGGCCTGCCTGCTGCTGCCGAACGCGCTGTCGGGCGGAAGCGAGGCGGTGCGCACGCGTGCGCGGCAGGCGGCGTCGTTCGTGGCCGTCGCGGTGCCGGTGCTGCTCGTGGTGCTGCTGGTGCCTGTGGTGCAGCACTACGACCGCCAGCTGCCCGACAGCCCGGTGGTGCGCTTCCTCATCATCTTCGGCCCCGGCTGCCTCGTTGCTTATCTGCTGCAGCGGGCGCCGCTGCGCATGGGCATCGCCCTCGCCACGCTGGTGGTGGCCGGCACCTTCGTCCGCTTCGACAACCGCGTGCCGATTCACCTCGAACGCAGCTTCTTCGGCGTGCACCGGGTGATGTTCTCCGGCAACGAACGGGTGCTTCTCAGTGGCACGACGAACCACGGCGCCCAGTCGATCAAGCCGTCGCTCAGGTGCGAACCGCTCACCTACTACTCGCGCGGCGGCCCGGTCGGGCAACTGGTGACGCACGTGCAGAAGGACACGGCGAAGACCCGCTACGGCGTGGTGGGGCTCGGCACAGCGTCGATGGCGGCGTATGCGAAACCGGGCGAGAGCTGGACGTTCTTCGAAATCAATCCGGTGGTCGAGCGGCTGGCGCGCGACCCCGAGTTCTTCACCTACTTGAAAGACTGCGCGCCGCAGGCACGGGTGGTGATCGGCGACGCCCGCCTGATGCTGGTGTCCGAGCCGGACGATGCCTTCGACGTCCTCGTTCTCGACGCTTTCAGCTCGGACGCCATTCCGGTCCACCTCATCACGCTCGAGGCGATGCAGCTCTACCTGCATAAACTGGCGCCGCGCGGGGTGATGGCGGTCCATATCTCGAACCGCTATCTCGACCTCGCCCCTGTCGTCGGCGCCACCGCTCACGCGGCCGGCCTCGTCGCGGTGGTGCAGACCAACGTCCCGGCCGAGGCCGCCCGTGAAATCAGCCTCGAAATCTCGCCGTCGCGCTGGGTGCTCGTGGCACGCAGCACCGAGGACATTGCGGCCCTGGTGAACGAAGGCCGCTGGTCGTCGCTCGACGATGCAATGGGGCCGGTGTGGACGGACGACTACTCGAATGTCGTCAGCGTGCTGAGGCGCTGATCGGCGTTACGACCCGGTATGGCGTAGCCGCGAACCTTCAGGTTCGCTGTTCCGCGCCGACTTGAAGGTCGGCAGCTACGCATCGGCCAAACACTGCGCGTGCCCGGGGCGTACAATCCAGAGCATGCGCATGTTTCCTGTCGCGTCCGTGGCCCTGCTGCTTGCTGGTGCCATCGCCTGCTCTCCGACGCCAGCCGCCACCGGCACCGCGCAGCCGCTGCCCGCACAGCCGGTGTCAGTTGCTGCACCCGCCGCCTCGCCCGCGCCCGTATCAGCCGCCAACAGCTACACCGGCCTGGTTGCCGAAACGATGGACTCGGGTGGGTACACCTACGCGAATCTGAAGGGCGAGAAAGGCGACGTGTGGGTGGCCGCGCCGCCGTTCGATGCGAAGGTCGGTGAGGCCGTCTCGGTGTCGCTCGACATGCCGATGGCCGACTTCCAGAGCAAGACGCTCAACCGCACGTTTCCGGTGCTCTACTTCGTGCAGGAAGTGGCGCGCAACGGCCAGCCGCTGACGGGCGGCAACGCGCCGGCGGCGCCGGCGCTGATGGGCAGCCACGGCGCCACGGCTGCCGCACCGGTGGTGCAGAAGCTCGACCCACCCGCCGGCGGTCTGTCGGTCGCGGACGTGTTCGCGAAGCAGGCCGCCCTCTCGGGCAAGCCGGTCACGGTACGCGGCACGGTGGTGAAGTTCAACGGCGGCATCATGGACCGCAACTGGCTCCATATCCAGGACGGGTCGGGCAGCGCCGACGCCAGGACCAACGACCTCACCCTCACCACCGACGCCAACGTGAACGTCGGCGACGTGGTCACCCTCACGGGCGTCGTGGGGACCAGGAAGGACTTCGGCTCCGGCTACGCCTACGACGTCATCATCGAGAAGGCGACACTGAAATAGGGCGCTGGGTATGACCATGGACCGTCGCTTTCGGGCTCGCGCACTACCGGCACTCGCGTTGGCATTTACCATGTCGCTGGTGGCTGACGCCGCCCAGGTGCGGCCGTCGGCTGACGCCTGCGCCTCCGGTGATCCGCAGGCGCGAGTCGGCGCCTGCACGCTGCTGCTGAACCGCACCGGCCTCGACCCGGCCTCGAAGCTGACCGCGTACGTGAACCGCGGGCGGGCGCACGACGCGCTGGACCAGGTGGACGCCGCCCTGAAGGACTACGCCTCAGCACTCGCCGTCGATCCGACGAACGCGATGGCCCTGCGCAGCCGCGCCATGACGCTGCACAGTCGTGGACGCTCGACGGAAGCGGTCCGCGATCTGACGAGCGCGCTGTCGTCGCATGCCGATGATCTGATCACGCTGCGCGTGCGCGGCACGGTCTACGCGGAGAGCGGGCAGATTGCCCGTGCGGTGGAGGACTTCAGCAAGGTGCTCGACCAGATGCCGAGCGATCTGGTGGCGAGGGAGGGGCGTGGGCTGGCGCTCGCCGCCGGCGGCGATCACGGACGGGCGGTTCAGGACTTCACCCGCGTCCTCCAGCGTGAACCGCGCGCCCACGTCGCCCGTGCCGCACGGGCGTACAGCCTGTTCAGCACCGGCCAGTACCAGCGCGCCGTGACCGACTGGGATCTTCTGCTGAACGACAACCCCTCGCAGCTGGCGGTGGTCTATTGCCGCGGCGCCGCGAAAGTACTCAGTGGTGATAACACGGGCCGTGCGGACATGGACGGCGTCCGCCAGCAGAAGCCAGACGTGGCGGCGGTGCAGGCACGGATCTGTTCCGTGCCCGCGGAGTAGACAGGCCGGCTGAAGCCGGACTGGTCCGGCACGACGGCGTTCTGGCCGTTACCCGTTCGCCAACTCGCGGCGCGCCTTCCAGATCGACTCCAGCACCGCGTTGACGTGCTCGTCCTCGGAGAACGGGCTGAGGATGTACGACTTCAGTGCGTTGATCGGTTCGCCGTAGTCGGTCTTGCGGTAGCAGTCGGTGAGCGAGATCACGACGCCGCGTCCCTGCAGTGCATCGGCCTGGATCAATTCGAAGATGCGGCGGTTGTAGGCGTTGTGGCGCAGCAGGGTCTCGCGGTACGCGGGGTTGGTGCGCTCCTGTTGCGGCACGGCGAAGGTGTCCACGCCGTCCGGATAGACCCGGAACAGCGTCACCGGCCCGAAATTGTCGCCGTTCATCACCGTGGTCGAGGCGTGGCCGTCGAGGTGATCGCGCAGTTCCTCGGCCATCGTCACCAGATGCCCGAGCAGCGCCTGCAGGCCGCGCTTGCCGAACAGACGCAGGTTGGCGATGGCGGCTAGCGGGCCGCCCCCGGCGCGCGTCGTCTCCAGCGTGTACTTGCCCGGATGCCGCGTGCCCGACTGGAAGATGTACGGGGTCTCCTCGTCGCGGCGCGTCAGGTGCGCGAAATCGTGGCCGTCCTGCAGCAGGAACGCGCTGGAGATGTACGGCGTGAACCCGGTCTTGTGGTAGTCGATACCGATCGAGTCGGCGAGCCCGAGGTGACGAATGCGGCGGGCGGTGCCGGCGAGCGCACGCACGGTACGGTGGCGGAACCCGAGCGGGTTGTGCTCGAAGTCGTAGTCGTTGAAGACGCTCCACGCCCAGCCGATGACCGCGTCGGCGTGCACGTGCGGCACGTAGTCGAGCCCGTGCTCCCGCACGACCTCGTCGCGCACGCGCACGATGGCCTCGAGGTCGTCGAGGCCGAACGCGTCGGTCGTGCCCATGGTGGCGACGATGCAGGCAATGCGGCGACCGTCAGCGATCACCTCGCGCAGGCGCGGCGCGAGCTGGTCGACGATCATCTGGTTGTCGTCGGTGGTCGGGATCGCGATAACGTTTTCCTCGCCGAGCCCGAGCCAGTTGGCCACCGTCACGCAGGCGTAGTGCGCGCGGTCGGAGCAGACGAGCACCGCTGGCGTGCGCAACCCCTTGCGGCGCACATCGGGCACCGCTTTCTCGAGTCCGATCTTGGCGCCATAGAGCAGGGTGCCGGTGCCGCCGAACGTGAAGACGCCGTCGGCCCGTGCCGGGTCATAGCCAACCAGCGCGGCGGTCATGGAGATCGCCTCGACCTCGGCGAGCGAAACCTGCCGCGACGACTCCTCGCTCACCAGGTTCGGGTTGTAGATGGAGGGCAGCAGGCCACCGATGATGCTCGGGATTGTCGGCGACGGGACCACGTTGATCTGCGCGCGCGGGTGCCCCCAGATGAACATGCCGGACAGGTACTGCACCAGTTCGGCGGTCACCGACTCCGGCGTCGTCGGATCGTCGGCCATGGTCTTGAGACGGGCGGCGGTGTAGTCGAGATCGACCGGCGTGCCCAGCATCGGCGCGGCCGATTTCAGGGCATCGACCTGATCGAGCGCTCTGAGAAACGAGAAGACGAAGTACGCGTCGTGCACACGGTCCGAGACCGGCGCCGGGAAGGCGGTGCGAAGCTGGGTGACGAGGTCCTGATACGCGGGCGTCATGGCCTCAGTGTATGCGGTCTGCCTGCAAGGGCCTGGCGCCGCAAGTTCGGGCGTGTCGCCCTCGGTGCACGGACGCGGTGGCGGTGAGCGCGTCAGGCGATTTCGCGCCTCTCGACGGGCGAGAGGCGGGATGCACGCACGGGCTGCGGCGCGGGGAACCTGGTCGTGCCGAGCGGTTGTCCGGCCGCCAGCAGCAGTTCCACCTTCTCTGCAGGGATCGGGCGCGAGAAGAAGTAGCCCTGCGCGAGGCGGCAGCCGAGCCGCTCGAGCTCGTCGGCCTGCGCTTCCTCTTCGATCCCTTCCGCCACCACGATGGTCTGCAGTGTCTTGGCCAGCGCGAGGATGCTCTCGACAATCGCCGGGCGGTCGTCCATCAGCAGCCCACGCACGAACGAGCGGTCGATCTTCAGCGCGTCCACCGGCAGCTTGTGCAGGTGACTCAGCGACGAATAGCCCGTCCCGAAGTCGTCCAGGTAGATCTTGATGCCAAACTCGCGCAGCTCGGTCAGCACCTGTGCCGCGAACCGCGGCGCGTCCATGATGGCGGTTTCGGTGATCTCGAGACGCAGGTCCTGGGGACGCATGTGGTTCTGCTCGACCGTCTGCTCGACCAGATAGATGAAGCCCTGCTGCACCAGCTGCTTCGCCGACACGTTGACGGTAATGTAGTCGAGCCCGCACTGCGGGTAGCGCGCCTTCCACTCGACGAACTTCGCGCACGCCTGCTGCAGCACCCAGGTGCCGAGCGGCTCGATGATGCCCAGTTCCTCGGCCATGGGAATGAAGTCGACCGGTGACACGGGCTTGCCGTTGCGGTTCCAGCGCACGAGCGCCTCGAAGCCGGTGCACATGCGCGACGACAGCAACACGATCGGCTGGTAGTGCACTTCGAAGTCGTTGCTCTTCACGGCCTGCCGCAGGTCGGTCTCGAGCGCCAGCCGGTCGAGCGCCACCTTGTGCGTGTCAACGTCGAACAGCTCGTGCCGCGCCTTGCCGCGTGACTTCGCGTGGCACATGGCGGTGTCGGCGTCGCGCATCAGCTCTTCCGCGTTGTCGTACTCGGCGCGGCTGATGGCAATGCCGATGCTCGCGGACGTGATCACCTCGCGGCCGCCCGCCTCGAACGGCGCCTGCAACGCCTCCTGCAGCCGGAACGCGACGACGTTGGCCTGCATCTCGTCCGAGATGTTGTGGAGCATCACGGAGAACTCGTCAGCGCCGAGTCGCGCCACGGCGTCGCCCGGGCGCAGGCACCCCTCGAGACGCTTCGCGAGCGCGACGAGCAACTCGTCGCCGGTGAGATGGCCCAGGCTGTCGTTCACCACCTTGAACCGATCGAGGTCGAGATAGAGGACCGCGAAGCGGCTGCCTCGACGCGCCTTGTATTCCTCGAGCCGCTGTCCGACCCGTTCGATGAACGCGCGGCGGTTGAGCAGTCCGGTCAGCTGATCGCGAGAGTTCGCGTTCAGCAGCTGGTCGTGCGCGGAACCGAGGTCGGTGATGTCCGTCATCGAGCCGGCGATGCGCGTGATGCGTCCGCGCGCGTCGCGGGCCGCTACCGCACGGCAGCGTGCGCGGCGATACGAGCCGTCCTCGTGCCTGACCCGGTGTTCGAAGTCGAGCCGCTCCGTGCGCCCGTCGGCGAGCGAGCCGATCGCGCGCGTCACTGCGGTCGCGTCATCCGGATGGATGCGGCCGAACCAGACATCCGGCGCCACCTGCGATTCGCCCTCGGGCATCGCCAGCAACTGACGCCACCGCCCGGACACGAACAGCGCGGAGCGGGCCTGGTCGAGTTCCCACAGGCCGTCGTTCGCGGCTTCGCCGATCAGCGCAAAGCGCGCGGCGGTGTCCTGGAGGCGCTGCTCGGCCCGGGCCGACTCGGTGTGGTCGGCCCACACGAGCACGACACCACCGGACTCGGGCACCAGCGTGACGGTCAGCACACGCTCCTGCCTGACGGTGCGGATGGACACGTTCGACAGCGTGCGCGGCGTGCGCAGCCGCAACGTCTCGGCGACAGCCGCAGGAATCGGCGACACGGCCAGGGCGGGCGTGAGTTCGGCCAGTGTCCGGCCCATCGCGCGCGGCACGGGACATTCGAGCCAGCCGGCCAGCGTGTCGTTCCAGTGCTGCACGACGCCGCTGCCGTCGACCCGGCAGACACCATGGTCGGCAGACTCGACAACGTCGAGCCGTTGTTCCTGCGCAGCGTCATGCTCCATGCGGCTGCGATAGGCATCCCACGCGAAGAAGAGCGGCAGCGCCGCCAGCGGCATGAGCATCCACGCACCGCGGCTCGCCAGTTCGGCCAACGCCACGGCCATCGCCGCACCGATCACATGCCCCGGTACGCCGCGCAGCGCCTGCGTCGGCCATCGACGCTCGGGCTCACTGCCGGTGGCCAGCGGCACCAGCATATCGGCCACAGCCGTCGTGACGAGGCAGTAGGCGAGCACGGCACCCGCCAGCGGCACGCCCTGCCAGGGCCAGTCCAACGGCACGGCGGAGCCGCCGAGAATGCCGTGCGCCAACGCCGCTGCCTGCGTGGACGCGGCAGCGGTCGCGATGGCAAGCACGCTCCGGCGAAGACGATGGGTTGTGGGCGGGTTCGTAGCGAGTTGCGCAACCGTGGCCAGCACCGCTACGAACGTCATCGCGGTTGGACCGAAGAAGAGGAGCGTGGTGAGCGCGGCTACGAACGGCAGGCGCATCAGGCCACCGCCGTCGGCCACCGAGTGCTGCGGCTCGAGCACGGTGAACAGGCCGGCCGCCACGGCCACCGCCGCGAGTGCCCCGAACGACACTGCACCCTGCGCCGCCCACGGGCTGAACCCCTGGAGGTAGAGGCCTGCGGCGGTCAGCAGCGCCACGATCGCTGCAAGTCCTGCCCGATTGACACACCACTGCACGCCAAGGTGTATCGCAAGGTCCGGTCCGTACGGCGCGACCGGTACAAGTGGCTGTACCGACGATGGATGCAGGATGCGCAGCCCTCGCACGAATGCTCGCGGCCGCCCGGCGGTGTGCCGTTTCGGTGCACGCTCGTCGGATTTATGGCGGAAGAACGGCGGCGGGGAGCTGCGCTCTCAGATCTCGTGCGTGTTCTCGCCGATGTGAAGCCCGCATTCTTTCTTCGTGGCTTCCTCCCACCACCAGCGTCCGGCGCGTTCATGCTGGTTCGGCGTCGTCGCGCGGGTGCAGGGCTCGCAGCCGATCGAGATGAAGCCGCGTGTGTGCAGCGTGTTGAACGGCACGTCGTTGATCTCGATGTAGTCCCACACCTGCCTCGAGGTCCAGCGGCTCAGCGGGTTGAACTTCACGAGCGGACGATCGGGCGTGCCGAACGTACGGTCGATCTGCACGACCGGCACGTTCGCACGCGTGCCAGGGCTCTGGTCCTTGCGCTGCCCCGTCACCCAGGCACCGAGCGGCGCCAGCGCACGCGTCAGCGGCTCGACCTTGCGAATGCCGCAGCACTCGCTGTGTCCGTCCTGATAGAACGAGAACAGCCCCTTTTCCCGCACCAGGCGCTGCACGGCCTCGGCCTGTGGCGCCACCGTGTCGACGACGATGCCGTAGTGCGTGCGAACCTTTTCGATGAACTGGTAGGTCTCTGGGTGCAACCGGCCGGTGTCGAGGCAGAACACGGTGAACGCGACGTCCAGCTTCACTGCCATGTCGATGAGGACGACGTCTTCGGCGCCGCTGAAGGCAATGCCAACCGCCGGCGAGTACTCCGCCAGGGCCAGGCCCAGGATCTCCTGCGGCGACCTCGCCGTGTAGGTGTCAGCGATCTCCGGCAGGGATAAAAGGTCGAGGGCCATTCCGACGACCGTATCACCGCCACCCGACGTCCCGCAAGGTCGCGTCCGGGCCACGCACGGTACACTTTGCAGCGATGGATTCGGCGCTCCATTTCCTGACGCTCGTGTGGCACGTGGTGGCTGCGCTGGCCATCGCCGCGGGTATCGTGTGGCTGTTCAGGGAAGTGCAGCGGACCTCGCGAACACTCGGCCTCATCATGGCGTGCGGCCTGCTGTTACGCCTTGGGCTTGGGTTGACGCTGTTCTGGATCGCCCAGCGCAACCTGCCGCTACTGCAATCGCTTCGTACGGCGGACGGCTTCTGGACCTTCGCGCTCGACTCCGCGGCTTACCTGCACGATGCCTCGATGATGGCGGACGAGGGGTACTTCGCCATGGCGGAAGGGCTCTCGCCCGACTACGTCGTGTGGCTCACCGCCTGGATGCGCGTCCTCGGTACCAGTGCCGTGACCGCGCCGTTCCTGAACCTCTCGCTGTTCGCGCTCGTCTGCTGGCTCATCGCGAAGACGGCTGCCCCGGTTGGCCGCGACCGCGACGACCTGCCTCAGCTCGTGACGGTTGGCAGCTTCGCGTTCTCGCCTGCCCTGCTGTTCCACGGCTCGCAGGCGCTCAAGGACGACCTGTGTGCGGCGCTGATGGCCGTGTCCTGTGTCGGAGCGCTCCACCTGTTCTCGCACCACCACGATGCCCGCGGCCGCAGGCGGCGGGCCATCGGCCTGCTGACGATGCTGACAGCTGGCTATCTGCTGTATGGACTCAGGAACTACACCGCAGGACTGATCGGCGGCGCCACGGCGGTGGCCGCACTCCTGCCGTGGGCGTATCACGCTTCGAAGCGGCGGACTCTCGCGCTCTGGGGCGGCACGCTCCTCGTCGTTGTCATCGCTGTTGGCGTCGGCCTCTGGATGGGCGTGGCCGGCGACCGCGCCGCCGTGCGCGCGGAGTCCGGCCGTCAGTGGGCCATCGCGTCCGGCACAAGGGCACTGCGGGTTCCTGACCGGCTGCGGCACAACTTCAACAAGACCGGCGGCAGCACGAACCTTGCCCCCGGTCCGGTGCCGGCCCGCGGTTCGGCCGTGGCGTCGCTGACATTGTCGGCGCGCGCGCGCGCGCTCATCACGGGTCTCGGTGCGATCTTCATCCCCATGACGGTGCTGCAGGCCACAGGGGCCGTCCACCTTGGCATCGGCACCGGTCTTCGCGTCGCCGCCGACATCGACACGCTCTTTTTCGACGCGTCGATGCTGGCCTCGTTGATCCTGCTCACGAAGCGCCGTGCGGCCGCCAGGTGGCACCTGCGCTACGTGTGCTTCGCGCTGGTGCTCGGCGTCGCCACAACCGGCCTCATGGCCTACATCGTCACGAACTTCGGCACCCTGTTCCGTTTCCGGGTGATGCTCTCTGTGCCGATCTGGATGCTCGGGCTGGCCATCGTTCGCGGTCCGCTGCCAGAGGTGCGGCGCATCCAGTACGCGGAGTTCACGAGCAGCGTCGAACGCACCTGAGTTCAGGCCGCAGGGTCTGTTCCGTGCTGGTCAACGTCACTGGAGGGCATATCTGATGAGTGACTCACTGCATGTTGTCTTCGGAGCCGGACAGATTGGGCAGCCGCTGGCGGCGCTGCTGCGGTCGCGCGGGCTTGCCGTACGAGTGGCGCGGCGCTCGAGTGGGCCAGTACCGGCCGGCGTCGAGTTGAGGCAGGGCGATGCCCTCGACGCAGCGTTCTGCCGCACGGCGGCGCGCGGCGCCACGACGCTGTACCACTGTATGAACCCGCCGTACGTGGCGTCAGCCTGGGCCGAGCAACTGCCCCGGTACATGGACAACCTCATTGCTGCCGCCCGCGA